>JAEXAJ010000159.1 GCA_023458215.1 Bacteroidota bacterium | reverse complement strand
CCTCGCGGTCGTTAACTTTGTTCAGCGTAGTGTCATACGCTTTTTCTAAGTCTTCGTGACTTACGTTTGTTACGGTTTCACCGTTTTCGTAGGCATCCCAGTTGAAGTCTTCAATGGGAGCAACATTCTTTAAATTTTCCATTAATAAATAAATTGTTTAACTCGTTAATTAAGTGAGACTTTATATTGACTCTTTAAAATCGGCGGCAAAGATAGGAGTATTTTCTTGAAGTACAAAAAGTTCTATTCGAAAAATTAGCCTCCCTGCAATACATAGAAAAACAAAAAGAGAAAGATTGAACAAGAAACTATTAAAGAAAAGAACTATATTTGCATTTTAAGCATTGATTCTATAATTTAAAACAATACTATGACAAAAGTAAAACTCTTATTTGTGTTATTCGCAATCTTGATTGGCACACAAAACGCCCTCTCTGCACAAGAACAAAAAATAGTACTATTAAAGCTGGACGACGTAACTTACGGAGATAAGGGTGAAGCCGTTCCACCTCGATGGAGCAGAGTTGCCGACTACATCGAATCGAAAGGGTTGAAAGCCGGCTTCGGCATCATCGGCTTTTCACTAGCCGAAAACAAACCCGAATACTTCCAGTGGGTGAAAGACCGTGCAGCAAAAGGGAATATTGAATTTTGGAACCATGGTTATCGCAACCGTATGGGGCCGGATGATTTCGGAGAGTTTGAACAAAGTTACGATATTCAGTATCGTTCTTTGCACTTAACCGACAGTCTGGCACAAGCCAAACTTGGACTTACCCTTACTACTTGGGGGCCTCACTGGTCGAGTACAAACGAAAACACCGATCTTGCCTTGTCTCGTATAGAAAACATCAAAATGACCCTAGGATCTCCCAAAAATCCAGTACATTTCAAGGGGTATGTTGTCCCCGACAGGTTGCAAATGGAGTATCCGGTACATAACCCTAATTATGAAGAGTTTGTGAAGTATTACCGCGGAGAGTGGAAAGACTTAACTTCTTTCTATCTGCAAGGACACCCCAACAGTTGGGATGAAGAACGCTGGAACAACTTCACCAAGATCATCGAATTCCTGCAATCCGAGAATGTAAAATTCGTCACTCCATCGGAATTTATGGCTTTGAAAGCCAATAAAACGCAAAAAGACATTTCTTATATCCATCCGGGTAAAACTGATGCTTACAAGCAAGAACGTTGCAAACTCGACATTCACTACCCCATCGGTAAAAAAGACTTTTCTACACTGGTGTGGTTCCATGGCGGCGGTTTGGAAGGTGGGCAAAAGCATTTCCCCAAAGAGTTTTTGGATCAAGGTTATGCTGTAATTGCAGTGAATTACCGCCTCAGTCCGCACGCCCAGCATCCGGCCTATCTGGAAGATGCAGCAGAAGCAGTAGCCTGGACTTTCGAAAACATTGAGAAGTTTGGAGGAAATAAAGACAAGATCTATTTGGCGGGACATTCTGCCGGAGGTTACATTTGCCTGATGCTGAACTTGGATAAAAGCTATTTAGCCAAATGGAAGATAGATGCCAACAAGCTGGCAGGCGTTTTCCCCATCAGCGGGCAGACGACTACTCACTACACCATTCGTAAAGAACGTGGTTTACCTGTCGATGTCCCTATTATAGACAAATATGCCCCTTCTAATAATGTACGTAAAGATGCATCGCCGATGATACTTATCACTGGAGATAGAAAACTGGAAATGTTAGCGCGCTACGAAGAGAATGCACACTTGTATGCACTCTTAAAGGCTTTAGGGCAAGAAGTCACCCTTTATGAAATGGAAGGTTTCGATCACGGAGACGTAGCCGCTCCGGCTTGCATACTCATTAATAAACAACTTCGAAAGAAGTAACATTTTAACTTATAGGTGCGTAAGCTCACACTTATAGGAGCGTAGGCTTACGCTTATAGGAGTGTGGGCTTACGCTCCTACAAGCGTTTATTTCTCCTTTATATATGCCAATGCAGCTCCTATCGCAGTTCTGTATTCAGCATAAGGCGGAATATGAAAATGAACCGGATAAACTTCTTCCATCTTAGAAAACACCTCCCTACATTGTGGAAGCTGCGTCAGATTACCTATCAGCACAAAGTCTTTAATAGGGCTATTGAGTGCCGAAAGCACAGCAGCACCACCAATGGTTTGGCAAACAGTATATATTATTCCACAAGCAATATCTTCCGGCAAGGCATTGCTATCCGCTTTACCAAATAAAGAAGCGGTTGCATTAACCGGTAAGTCGGGAAGTGCAACATTACAAATATCGCCAATTTGAAGGTTGACACGGGTTACATCTCCTTTTTCAGCCAATTCGGCAACTTGATGGATATCATGAGTCTTCAACAACAAGCGCGAAAGTCCCTGCAAGGTTCCACCTCCAATACCCATACCTCCAATATGCTGTATATTGTCACCATCGATTTTTACAAATGAGGTCCCTGTCCCCATACTGACAACAATCATCTGTTTTATATCCATTGCATGACGGGCACCCAATCCATTCGCAAGGAATTCATCGGTTTTACAGGTGGGCAATCCATAGAGCGGACTATCTACAAAAGCACTCCCTACACCAGTCAGCATCACCTGCTCTACATCAGAGAGCTGAATACCGTTATCATAAATATACTTACCGAATGCACCGAATAACGAAGTCACCGGATCGGCAGCCGTAATAAACATTGGAGATTGAATTTCTCCACCATTGATTCCTACGATTTTTGTGGTACTCCCACCGACATCTATTCCTATTACTATACCCATAGCTTCAAGTAATTTGCGGCAAAGATACGAAAATTAGTTATTAGTTATGAGTTATAAGTTATTTGCTTCTAATAGGGCTGCACTACAATGCCGAAAGGAAAAACGCAAGCAAATAACTTATAACTAATAACTCATAACTTAATATCTCTCATCGGTTGAACAACTCGAACGTAAATTTACAGCCTATTTCCTGATATTTCCAATTGGCAAAGCTGGCAAACACGCCAAAGTCGAAAACATGCGTACCGATGCCATAACCAATTTCAAGATAAGGTTTCAGGTGAGGAACAGCCAAGGCATTCAGATACAGTCGCTCGTTCAATACATACTGGGTATATTTCATCAGATGCCGAAGCATTAAGAAAGGTGCTTCATAAGTAAAGTGCGCACGCACATATTCACGAGAGGAGTTATACCAACGGCTGTCGAGCAACTGGAACACCCCCCCGATCTCATCATTCCAACCTATAGGGAGGTTGCTACGGGTAAAATTAGCAAAATCAACGAAGTATAGTTCTTTCTGATTCGTAAACTTACCCCAACCAAAACGGTAATAGATGTCACGCATCAGCCCCAAAGGAATGTTATGCTGCAAATCAACCTCAATACGCTCATAAGAACCACTACTTTTCAATATTCCGCTAATACCTCGCTCCCAATCAACCGAGACAGTAGGATACTTGGAGTGAAGATTTACTTTACGAGACCCGTTCATATAATAATACTGTCCCGGAGTATAGGATAAACTAACACGGGGGGCAAAGCTATTATATGCATGTCGAAACTTATTCAATATGCTCGGATCAAAATTAGGAAAGAATGAGGACCCGCCGGTTACCGTATTTGTAGACTTCACCGGTGGCATAACCGGATAGTTCGGCACAAATTCGGAACGCTCTACCTCCGTACGCCGATGAATAGAGAAACCTACATCCAGTGAAAGTCCATTAACTATTTCCCAGCTATGCCTTACGCGCAGATACAAGTCTTTAAAATAATCAAAATGTATCTTATTGAAATCGAAAAGACTATCCGGAATCGCTTTCAAATCGTCCAATACATCACTACTATAAATGCGGTTACCATTACCTACATTAATATGAAAGGCCGCACGCTTCTCAGGCCAGTAATCAAAATCGGAATTAATGGCCCAATAAAACTCTTTTCGTTTGAAGTTATAACCCAACTTAGGCACGATACGCAATAAGCGGTCTCCGGTAAAAAGCCGGTTATACTTAAACTCTTGACGATAAGAAAAGCCATTTTTCCCGCTATAGCTTAACAAAAACGGATTTATGATCGGAGAACAACGAACACTTCCCATCTTTGCAAGATCAACTGTATAGCGACTAATCAATGCATCACCAATCTGCCCCCAAAACACCAGATTTTTATTTTTCGGCTTCTTGTTCCAAAGAAGTGTATCACGACGCAAGAAAAAGTCCTGATATACGGTTTGCTCATGAGGAGATAAAGGAATGGGACGTATGCTATTAAAATAGGTAGTATCACGCAGGTAAGCATTGGTATCGCTACGCAATGTATAAGACTCGGTCAAATCGTATTTAGTTTTCGCTACATTCTTCCGTATAATGGAAGGGTCTCTCTGAACAATATCTTTATAATCGAGCACGGCAGTGTAATTGCCGTCAATCACATTACCAAGAAACTTGAAAGTCGCTTCTACGCTAGAATGTATCGGAAGAAATTCATCCGCTTCCCCCACTTCTCCCATCAGGATAAGATTATTAAAGCGTAACATCTCGTTACGGCCCGAAAAGCGAATTTCGCGAATACTCCACACATTATCACTCACTATCATGTAACCACCCACAAGCTGAAAACTTTTGCTTTTGGGCATAAAGCGAATCTTATAGGACATATCATGTCTTTCTCCCATGACCGAATCAACGCGATAAGTATAATACTTCTTTGCATTAGGAGCCAACGGAGAAAGCAGTTTGTCGTACAGCAGAGTGGAAGAATATATATTAATGTGGAAATATTCAAGAAGACGCCCATCCAGTTCCCAAAACTCTGAAGCCGTGCCTACACTAGCTTTCACTTTTTGGTCATAAATATTAGGCGCCGTGAAATTCAGATCACTGTATGTCTCCATCATATACTCTTTTACTCCTTTGCGTATGCGGAACATAGATGGAATAAAACGGATGATATGATTCTTCTTACGAATGTTCGCTCTTCCTTTTATATACAACTCAGCCTTGTAGCTATCTACAATACGCTCGTAGAAGGGAGCAAAAAAGATAACCTTTTCCATAATGGAGTCTGCAGAAAGTTCTTCTTTATCTTTTTGATAAGAAACGTGCACTGCCCCTACCTTCTGCGCAACCGAAAGTAGGAAACAAACTCCAATCCATATCAATAAAAATCGTTTCAACCGCAATGTCTCCTTATAGATTGGCACAAATATAAAAAAAAACAGTTATTCATTCTGCTTCAACCAACAAAAGATTAGATATTGTAAGAGCCTTTTTCAATTAATAGGGAATCCTATAAAAACATCTTTTCCCGAAAACAGGTACCATTTTCAGGGGTTACACATCCAAAAAGCATCTTTTTTCCAAAGAATACCCCCTAAATCATAGGGGTATATTCAGAAAAACACTATTTTTGCAGCCAACAATCAATAAAAGAAGAGACTTATATGTCAAAAATGCGTTTTTTTGCTTTACAAGAACTTGCCAATCGGCAGCCTCTTGATGTCACTACCCCTTCAAACAAATTGTCCGACTACTACGGTAGTCATGTTTTCAACCGTAAAAAGATGCAGGAATATCTGCCCAAAGAAGCCTACAAGGCTGTGACAGATGCCATTGAGAAAGGTACTCCCATTAGCCGGGAGATGGCAGACCTGATAGCCAACGGTATGAAAAGCTGGGCAAAATCCCTCAACGTAACCCATTACACGCACTGGTTTCAACCTTTAACGGACGGAACAGCCGAAAAGCATGATGGTTTCATCGAATTTGGTGAAGATGCGGATGTCATCGAACGTTTCTCAGGTAAGTTACTGATCCAGCAGGAACCCGACGCTTCTTCTTTTCCCAACGGAGGCATCAGAAACACTTTTGAAGCTCGTGGATACACGGCTTGGGATGTTTCCTCGCCCGCCTTTGTAGTAGATAGCACACTTTGTATTCCTACGATCTTCATCTCTTACACCGGCGAAGCACTTGACTATAAGACTCCACTGCTCAAAGCTTTGGCAGCCGTAGATAGAGCCGCAACAGACGTATGCCAATTATTCGATAAGAATATATCACGCGTCTATACCAACCTAGGTTGGGAACAGGAATATTTCCTGGTGGACTCCGCTTTATACAACGCCCGTCCGGACCTTTGCCTGACAGGGCGCACTTTGATGGGGCACTCTTCTGCCAAAGACCAACAATTGGAAGACCATTACTTCGGCTCTATCCCTCCGCGCGTTACCGCTTTTATGAAAGAACTGGAAATAGAATGTCACAAATTAGGCATCCCGGTTAAGACCCGCCACAACGAGGTTGCTCCCAATCAATTCGAATTAGCACCCATTTTTGAGAATGCCAACCTCGCCAATGACCACAACCAGTTGGTGATGGATTTAATGAAGCGCATCGCCCGTAAACATAACTTTGCCGTACTGCTGCACGAAAAGCCTTATAGCGGCGTAAACGGTTCGGGTAAACACAACAACTGGTCACTCTGCACCGATACCGGCATCAACCTCTTTGCTCCGGGCAAGAATCCGAAGGGAAATATGCTATTCCTAACATTCTTGGTAAACGCCCTCATGATGGTTTACAAGAATCAGGACTTACTTCGCGCCTCCATCGTCAGTGCCGGAAACAGCCACCGCTTGGGAGCAAACGAAGCACCTCCCGCTATCCTTTCCATCTTCCTTGGCAGACAATTATCCGCCATACTCGACGAAATTGCCCGTCAGGTGAGTGATAACAAAATGACGGCAGAAGAAAAGACCACTTTAAAACTGGGCATCGGACGTATTCCTGAAATCCTTCTTGACACTACCGACCGTAATCGTACTTCTCCTTTCGCCTTCACCGGTAACCGTTTTGAGTTCCGCGCCGCAGGTTCATCTTCCAACTGTGCCGCCGCCATGATTGCTATCAATGCAGCAATGGCTAATCAGTTGAACGAATTCAAAGTCTCTGTCGACAAGTTGATGGAAGACGGCGTTGGCAAAGACGAAGCGATTTTCCGTATTCTGAAAGAAACCATTATCGCTTCCGAGCGCATTCGTTTTGAAGGTGACGGTTATTCCGAACAATGGAGGGAGGAAGCTGCCCGCCGTGGATTGACAAATATCTGCCACGTTCCGCAAGCTTTGATGCATTATATGGACAATCAGTCCCGTTCCGTCCTCATCGGCGAACGCATTTTCAACGACACGGAACTTGCCTGCCGCCTCGAAGTGGAACTCGAAAAGTTCACCATGAAGGTACAGATAGAAAGTCGCGTATTGGGCGATCTTGCTATCAACCACATCGTACCTACTGCCGTTATCTACCAGAATCGTTTATTAGAAAACCTGCGCGGCTTGCGTGAGATTTTCAGTCCCGATGAATACGAAGTACTTAGTGCCGACCGTAAAGAGCTCATCCGGGAAATATCCCATCGGGTAACCCAAATCAAAATATTGGTACGCCAAATGACCGAAGCCCGCAAAGTTGCCAACCACCTGGATAACCACAAGGATAAGGCATTCGCCTATGAAGAAACCGTGCGTCCATTTTTGGAAAGTATTCGCGATCATATCGACCACCTGGAAATGGAAATTGACGATGAGATATGGCCGCTGCCCAAATACCGGGAACTGCTGTTTACAAAATAGGAGCAGGAAATGAAGAATGAAGAATTTCCATGCGGCACCCCCACATAGCGCAGCAAAATTCTTCATTCCTCATTCTTCATTCTTCATTATTTTGTCTCCTTTATGCAATATTTAATTTATTCTTATTACATT
Source organism: Bacteroidota bacterium (assembly GCA_023458215.1). The sequence goes on along the minus strand of JAEXAJ010000159.1, from coordinate 153,936 downwards.
TGTGCTTTATAACACAGTTTTGCAGCACTTATGGTAAAAATAAACTTGTCTGACGTAAATGTTCCGGAGTTGATTTCAGAGATGTGGTCACCCCTGAACGAGGAACAGCGGGAATTTCTCGCCAACCATTTTACGCTTCAAAATTATAAGAAAAACGAAGTGATCCATTGCGAAGGAGAAACACCTACGCACCTCATGTGCTTACTGAACGGCAAAGTCAAAATCTACAAAGACGGTGTAGGAGGCAGAAGTCAGATTATCCGCATGATAAAGCCGGTAGAATACTTCGGATACAGAGCCTACTTTGCAAAAGAGGACTATGTTACCGCAGCAGCAGCTTTCGAACCTTCACTTATTTGCTTGATTCCGATGTCAGCCATCACCACTTTGGTGTCTCAGAATAACAATCTTGCCATGTTCTTCATCAAACTGTTATCCGTAGACCTGGGTATTGCCGATGAACGCACCGTAAACTTGACTCAAAAGCACATCCGCGGGCGATTGGCCGAATCGCTGATTTTCCTTAAAGAAAGCTACGGACTCGAAGAAGACGGTTCTACTTTAAGTATCTACCTTTCACGAGAGGATTTGGCCAATCTTTCGAACATGACTACCTCCAATGCTATCCGTACATTATCCAACTTCGCCACCGAAAGACTGATAACCATCGACGGACGCAAAATCAAAATCATTGACGAGGAAAAACTCAAGAAGATCAGTAAGATAGGATAAGTAAGACAACAAGCCCCCACTTGTTAATCAAAAAAATCCTTATCCCCCGGGCTATTTATCAACTTAACACATTATAGACGATGAGAAAAGTAGTATGTCTCTCGCTTTTGGCAGGTTTATTATTTTTGTTCACAGGCTGTTACCATACTCCCAAAGAGACTGTAAACGAGTATAATATAATCCCTTTACCCAATCAACTCATCCCTAAAGAAGGACGTTTCAGACTGACAGATAAGGTATCCGTTGTAACCGCAGATTGTTTGCCTGAAGTACAAGTTATAGCAGACAGCCTAATCGCACGGATTCAGAAAACTTCCGGCATCAGCCTGCAATCAAGCAAACAAGCACATGCCGATTTACCTAATATTCGTTTTCTCGTTGTAGAAGGCATGCCCGATGAAGGGTATAAACTTTCTATTACGACCAATGAAATCGTATTGACAGCGTCACAGCCCAATGGTTTCTTTTATGGCATACAAACGATTTATCAACTACTGCCTCCCGCCATTTATGGCAAAGAGCTAGTAAAACAACAAGATTGGTCATTACCCGCCGTCGAAATAGAAGATGCTCCCTGTTTTCCCTACCGTGGGCTGATGCTGGATGCTTGCCGTCATTTCTCTTCCATCGACTATATTTATAAGTTCATTGACATGCTAGCCATGCACAAGATGAATACTTTCCACTGGCACTTGACAGACGACCAAGGCTGGCGGATCGAGATCAAGAAATACCCCAAACTTACAGAGGTAGGCTCCAAACGGAAAGAAACATTAGTAGACTATTACTACGTCAATTGGCCGCAGGTGTTTGACGGAAAAGAGCATAGAGGCTACTACACCCAAGAGCAAATAAAAGATGTGGTAGCATACGCCGCCAGCAAATATATCACGGTGGTTCCTGAGATCGAAATGCCCGGTCATGCCATTGCTGCCATTGCCTCTTATCCCGAACTATCATGTACTCCCGACACCACCTACAACGTAACCGGTACGTGGGGCATCTTCAAACAAGTATATTGTCCCAAGGAAGAAACCTTCCAATTTTTAGAAGAAGTGTTGGACGAGGTAATGGAGCTTTTCCCCAGTTCTTATATCCACATCGGTGGAGACGAATGCCCGAAGGACGCATGGCAACACTGTGCTCATTGCCAATCATTCATCAAACAGCTTGGTTTGAAAGACGACACCACTCCCAATGCCGTTGACGGTAAAAAGCATACGAAAGAAGAAAAACTCCAAAGCTATTTCGTCACCCGCATGGAGAAATACCTGAACAGTAAAGGACGCTATATCATCGGATGGGATGAGATACTGGAAGGCGGATTAGCACCCAACGCCACCGTCATGTCCTGGCGCGGCGTGCAGGGAGGAATAAACGCAGCAAAGGCGGGACACGATGCCATCATGACCCCAAGCCCCTACGCCTATCTGGATCAGTACCAAGAAGAACCGGAAATAGCTCCTACCACTATTGGCGGCTATAACACCCTTAAAAAGACATACAGCTACAATCCCATTCCCGAAGATGCCGACGAACCATTAAAAGATCATATTATCGGCATACAAGGAAATATATGGACTGAATACATGCAAAACGATGAACGTCGTGACTACCAAACCTTTCCACGCGCCATAGCACTAGCGGAAACGGGGTGGACACGGAATGCTAACAAGAACTGGAAAAATTTCTGCCAACGTATGGTAGAAGATTTCGAACGTATGGATATAATGAACGTAAAAGCATGTCGCAGTTTCTTCGATGTCTATATCAATACCCGTGTCTACAACGATACCCTGAAAGTAGTATTAGAGAGCTTTTATCCGAATGCAAAAATCAGATATACGTTGGACGGAAGCACGCCTACTGCAAAATCTCCTCTTTATACCACACCATTTACATGGGAAGACAATGTCAACTTAAAAGCAGCAGTCTTCAAAGGAAATAAAATGCTGGGAAAAGTAAGCGGGAAAGGACTTTACGCCAATCTCATATCAGGAAAGCACTATACCACCCTTCCTAAATGCGGATGGATGAACGGCGACATTTTCAGTGAAAATGATGTATTGGGTGCCGATTCCACAACTTTAGGATTAACCAATGGCAAACGTGGTAATACAGCTTCACTCACCCCCTGGGTAGCTTTCAAATTAAATGAGAAATGCAATAACGAGCTTGTATTTAGCGTTGATCTCAAAAAGGCAACCCTTATCAGCACCGTTATTTTTGGAACACTATACAATCCGGCCTTCCGCATATTACCTGCAAGCGCCGTCAATATAGAGGTATCGCCGGATGGCAAAGAATATCATTCGATAGCTCAAGCATCCTATACCCGTGAGTATCCCGAGCAAGGCAGAAAAGCATTTACTGATACCGTGAAGTTCAATCCTACTGAAACACGCTATGTGAAAGTGATTCTAAAAAGTGGAGGTACATTGAAGAACGGCATCGAATGCCGCAAAGATACTCCTGAGGAAATTATTCCATCAGATATGTATGTGGATGAGATAGAAATCTATTAAGTTATGAGTTATAAGTTATAAGTTATTTGTTTGTGATTGTTCTGTGCTGTTTGAAAAATGACAAGCAAATAACTTATAACTAATAACTTATAACTAATTATATCAGTCCTTTAGCCGAAAGATATCTCTCTGATTCAATGGCAGCCTGACATCCTGTACCTGCTGCTGTAATGGCTTGACGATAGTGCGGATCGGCAACATCTCCGGCAGCAAACACACCGGGCACTTTTGTACGCGGAGTTCCGGGTTCGGTAATGATGTAACCTACTTCATCCGTATCTATATAGGCCTTGAAGATATCCGAATTAGGCTTATGACCAATGGCTAGGAAGAAACCATCAATGGCTAAATCATAATGCTCTTCATCCGGTTCTCCCATGCGTTTTACGAGATGAACGCCTTCTACGCCATTATCTCCAAACAGACCTACGGCATTGTGTTCAAACAATACTTCAATCTTCTCATGGTTCATCACACGTTCTTGCATAATCTTAGAAGCACGTAAGAAGGGTTTACGAACAATCAGATAAACTTTTGCCGCCAGCCCTGCCAGGTAAACAGCTTCTTCGCAGGCAGTATCGCCACCACCTACAACAGCTACCGTCTTCTTACGATAGAAGAAACCGTCGCAAGTAGCACAAGCACTGACACCCATACCGGCATATTTCTTCTCGTCATCCAGTCCCAAATACTTTGCTTCGGCACCGGTGGCAATAATTACGGTTTGGGCTTCAATGACTTTTTCTTCGTCAATCGTTATTTTATAAGGGGCTTGGCTAAGGTCGGCAGCAGTAGCGATGCCGAAACGAAGATCGGCACCAAAGCGCTCGGCTTGTTTGCGTAAGTCTTCCATCAATTCAGGACCGGCAATACCTGCCGGATAACCGGGGAAGTTTTCGACATCGGTAGTAGTTGTCAACTGACCGCCCGGCTGCAAGCCGGCATAAAGCACCGGTGAAAGATTGGCACGACCTGCATAAATAGCGGCTGTATAACCGGCAGGACCCGAACCAATAATCAGACATTTTACTTTCTCTATTTCCATATTCTTATTTAAATTATTATTTATCTTAAATCAATGACTTCCGCCTTCGGATACGCATTCTTATCAAATACAAAAAGGCTGTCCGGATAAGACTGCCCCGTTTGATAGGAATTGATAATAATCACCACAGTCTCTCCTCCCCTTTGCGCCATGCTGACACGAACAGGACGGAGTGAATCTTTCGCAATATAAAATATGATACACTGCAAATCTTGCTTCCGGTCTGTGGCGGTCAGCACTACTTTATAAAGAGAGCTGTCTTGGGAGTTATCCATCTTCGCCAATTTCTCTTTGTAACCATGCTTGTATAGGGATAGAAAAGCATAAGGATTAATGCTTTGCAATTCTTCCGGAGTAGGTTCCGAGAGATTTACTTCATCACTGGAAGCGATATAACTCCACTGCGTACGACCATCAAACCAAGTCGTCGTACCCTCTGCTTCCAAAAGGAACTTTTCTCCTTTCAGGCGGATGGTACCGTTAGAAGTTCCATCGGATGTACGAACAGTAAATGTAGCCTTGACACCTCCCGCATTCCGGAAATTCTCTGCGGTACGGTCTAATATATCTTTGGCATCCGTCAGCTGCGCCGATAGGGGCAAAGCGAAACAGCATACACATATATATATTAAGATTTGATTGATTTTCAACATATTCTATACGAAGCTTTCAGGCAAGTACATGCCTTATCTTAAAAATAAACACTGTCTTATTGCAAATTGTTCAGGCGCATTTCCAAGTCATTCTCATCTATACAGAATACTTCACGCGCTTTACTGCCTTGGGCAGAACCCACAATTCCGGCCTTCTCCAACTGGTCCATGATACGCCCTGCACGGTTGTAACCGATAGCAAATTTACGCTGAATCAACGAGGTAGACCCTTGCTGATGAATCACTACCAGGCGGGCGGCATCTTCAAAGAGCGGATCAAGACGCCCCATATCCACATCTCCCAAGTCACCTCCGGCATTTTCATCTACATACTCAGGCAGGTAGAAAGCGGTGGGATATCCTTGTTGACGGGCGATATATTTGGTGATCTCCGCAACTTCCGGAGTATCGATAAAGGCACATTGCACACGAACCGGATCGGCACCTTGCAGAAACAACATATCACCACGACCTATCAACTGATTAGCACCCGGACGGTCGAGGATGGTACGCGAATCGACCATGGCCGATACACGGAAAGCGATACGCGCGGGGAAGTTCGCTTTGATAGTACCTGTAATAATATTGGTAGTGGGGCGTTGTGTAGCGATAATCATGTGGATACCTACGGCACGCGCCAACTGGGCGATACGAGCGATAGGCAACTCTACATCTTTACCGGCCGTCATAATCAAATCGCCGAACTCATCGATCACAACCACGATATACGGCATGAACTTATGTCCCTTCTCCGGATTCAACCGGCGGTTGATGAACTTTTCATTATATTCCTTGATATTGCGTACATGGGCGGCTTTCAACAAGTCATAACGCGTATCCATCTCCACACAAATAGAGTTCAGCGTCTGCACTACCTTGGTCACGTCTGTAATGATGGCGTCGCCTCCATCGGGCAGTTTGGCAAGGAAATGATGCTCGATCACGGAATAGATACTGAATTCCACCTTCTTAGGGTCTACCAGTACGAACTTCAACTCAGCCGGATGCTTCTTATATAATAAGGAGGTAATGATAGCGTTCAAGCCCACTGACTTACCCTGACCGGTAGCACCGGCCACGAGTACGTGGGGCATTTTACACAAATCCACCATAAAGACTTCATTGGTAATGGTTTTACCCAGTGCGATAGGCAAGTCGAAGGTGGTTTCCTGAAACTTCTTGCTACCGATAATGCTCTGCCCCGACACCATCTTCGGATTGGAGTTGGGCACTTCAATACCGATCGTTCCCTTACCGGGGATAGGCGCAATGATACGAATACCCAACGCTGAAAGGCTCAATGCTATATCATCCTCCAAACCACGGATTTTGGAGATACGCACCCCTTGTTCGGGAGTAATTTCGTAAAGGGTCACCGTAGGTCCTACCGTAGCCTTGATGGTACTGATTTCAATACCGAAGCTACGCAATGTATTGACAATCCGATCCTTATTGGCATTCTGTTCGGCCATGTCGATGGTAGGTTGTTCGGCATTATCATAATACTTCATCAAGTCAACCGGAGGATAATGATAATTCTCTAAATCCAGACAAGGATTATAAGGTTCTTTCTCGGCTCCCTGATACTCTTCCTCTTCGTTTGATTCTACTTCGAATGCCGGTTCTTTATCGGCCGGCGTTTCCCGGAAAGGGGGCACGGGATCGGGCTCAGCAGTTTCGATAGTCATTGTGACATCTTCCTCATCGGCTTTGAGCGGCTTTGCTTTGGAAGCCCCTCCCAGATCGAGGGTAAACTCATTCGCAGGCTCTTTCTTTTCAGCCGCTTTTACAGGAACTTCCTTCTCGGGTTCTACCTTCTCAGGTTTCAGAACGGGGACTTTTCCTTTGGCAGTCCACGAATCGGTAAACTCTTCGGGAGTTTCCCCTTTCGTGCTTTCAGCCTTTTCCTTGCCGCTCTTCAAAAAGCCCAAAGAAAACAGTTTGCGCAACCATATCACCGTGCGTGCACTCAAATAAATGAGGAAACAAATAGCCGTTACCAACAGCAACAACCATACACCCGGCGTACCGATTTGCGACGCCAACCAATTGCTGACGTTATATCCATGCATACCTCCCAAGTAGAGGAACGAATCTTTGTACTGACCTACAAATGCAAAACCGAAAAAGACGGAGAACCAAACAAGCAACAACGCACATCCGATAAACCACTTCCACAGGCGGACAATACGAACTTTCATCAACTTCAATCCCGCCACAGCCAGAAAGACAAGGATGAAGAATGAAGAGATGCCGAAGCAGTCGTTAATCAGATAGCTAGCCAACTGTGCACCACGCGATCCGGCATAGTTTTTCACCCCATTATTAGTGGCAGCCAGTTCCTGGACATCTCCGCTATCGATAATACTTTGGTCTGCCGCTCCCGTAAAGAAGAACGATGAAAAGGCGAGCAGCAGGTAAACAGAAAAGATCACGAGTATCAATCCTATTACAAAATGTATCGTTTCGTTCTTAAAAAAGGCAGCTACTTTTCCGAAAAAGGATAGTGACTGCTCTGTATCTTTGGTTATATTTTTCTTTGCCATGTATAAAATCTCCTTAAGTAGATTGATAGAGTTGGTGCAAAAGTAATAAAAAATCGTTTGCTACAACCAGCTTTTCCGAACAAACATTCTCGAAAAATTCAGTAACATAACTATGGTTTAATACTGCTTTTACTTGCACGCTTGCACTAACCGAAGTAACTCACTTATAAACAGTCAAAAAAAGGTGGTGGCAGCAAGCTGAAATCAGCGTGCAAGCAAAATTTGCTTGCACTACTTCAGAAAGTAAACGGGTTGTTTTATCAGTCCCCTATTCTCCAGCACACCTTCTTCACAAAGTTGTTTCACTGTTCTTGAAGCCGTGGTACGGGTCATTCCACAGATAGCCTGCACGTCGCTTCGGGTCAGGAAATCCTTAGTTTTTAGGAAGTTTACGATTCTCTGTTTTATTTCATCGAGGGTCAGTTTCTTTTTGTTGAGGTTGCGACTCTTAAGCGGAGATACTTTAATATTTCCAATTTCACTCCTCAGTTCTTTGTCGGGACGGAAGTTGACACCTTTCAACTTCACTTTGGTACTTTTCCGTTTTGTTCCAATGGTTACGGGTTCGGTACATGTCAGAACCGGACAAAAGTAACCGAGACCGTCCAGGTGCACCTGCCTGCCTTCACCAAGTTCCCGACCCACAAAATGGGAAAGGGCATCGAGCACGGCGGACACGTCCGTCTTAGTGAGCGAGCAGTACTCTTGTATATACCTCCGCAGCTCGGCAGTAGTAACAGAGCCGTTCAGCTTGATACGAGGATGCAGGGTCGGTTCTTCGTCCTGCTTGTCTTTGGTTTTCGGGTTTTCGTACCAATCGAATAAAATAGCCATAATCGTTTCTCCCTATTTAGTGAATGTTCTAATTCTTTTTACTCTGCCCGTTGTGATTGTCATTACGTATATCACCGATACAAACAACTGATGTTCAACGGACAAAACACAGGTATTCCTTTTGCAAACTATAGGTGTTCTTTATACAAAGAACAGATGTTTATTGTGCAAAGTACTGATATAGTAGTTATGCGCACAAATGTGAGGAAACATTTTCATAGGAGTAGTTCTCTTTCTTCATACTCATAAAAATGCTTCTTCACCTCTGTGCGCATTGCTAAACAACGAGTACAAAGATAATAAACAACAAGTATAAAAGCAACTAAAGCCGAATGTTTTTCGGATAAAGTACAGTAGTTTGGGAAGAGAGTGAACGTAGATTCAATCCGCATGCTTGCATCTTTTTTACAGATTCAATGGTGTATTGTCAAGCCATATCTTGCAGGTTTAATATTTTTTTCATACATTTCCACCTTAATTTATTAAAATTGCATGTTATACATAGCTCAATCGAATATAAAAACAATAATTAGAGAAAATCTCAGGAATTATTAAAAACGTTATTTCTGTCATATAAATAATACGTACAAATGATAAACAAAAAAATAAAATGATTATGAAACATTATTCAAACTTATTATTGTTATTAGTCTTATTATTTATCTCTACAATGATTAATGCACAGACACCCATAAGACCTTACAGCCAATGGGAAGCAACCCAGTTTATTGCAGTAAACGGACATCAGCCCGAAGACTATGTGATACCAGATAATAATTGGGAAATACTATACAATTTGCGGACTCCACGCACCCAAGCCGAGCTCCGTGAAATGGGTATTAAATGCTCTGATAGTCAACTATTACTACTGGAAGTAGGTGGACTTATCAGTAAAACTAATGGAAAATGGAAAACGACCATACCTATCCTTGACAAAGAACAAACCAACTCTTTAAGAAGTTTAAGCAAAGAAATAGCTGAATCCATGTATACCCAAACAAAAGCGGATTTTATAACACTGACACAAGCTATCAGTGGAATGGGATTTAAGGACAATGCATTCTCACTTGTTTTTTCATATCTTTTGGATGGAAGAATGTGGACTAAATTAGTATTGTTTGATGATGTCGACAATCATACCAGTTGGAGTGGCTGCTACTGGATATTATACGAGCCAAGCAATAACCTTGCGTGCGGCACAAATGCTTTCGGAGAGCAAAATTTGATATTAACCTACATCAACAGTGACATTGCTCCCAGTAACGAAATTATGGATTGTTGTGCTGATGAAATAGACAAGTTCGGAAAAATAACAAATACCCAACTCATCGCCCAGTTAAAACCATACGGGCTGGTAGACAATAATGGAGATGTATTATTCCCTATTATAAAGAAACAGCAAGACAGCTTCCATCAAATCAATGAAAAGTTGGTAAACTCCATCAGCACAGAACTAAAGAATAATTGCGGCTCCTTAACAGCCCAATACGGCATTGACAATGAAAAAGTAGCAATGGTGATGCTATACCATGAAGTTATGTGGCATTTGGTAGATAAGCTAATTAAGGATAAGGTAGTTTTTACCCCGGCTGTTTTCAAAGATGAAAAAACGAATAAAAAACGATTGAATGAAGTTGTTTTCTTTATAAAAGGAGGATTAATGCAATAACCTGCACCATGGTTAAAGATAAAAAAGGTCAAGTGACATCCGTGCGCTCGCCGACCTCATCCCCTGCCAAAACCCGGAAGAAGGCGAATGGCTGACACCGATGGAGATACTCAGCCGGTTGCAGACGAAGACAAAAGACCGCCTGACTATCAACAAAGTGGCTCTCTTCGGACGAGTTCTGCACAAACTGGGCATCGAGAACCGACGCAGAAACAGGGGAACAGAATATCGAGTAATAGAAATAGACTAAAACACAAACTTCGCTTTCAGAAGTTTTAAAAGAGAGATATCTTTCTCTACAATTATTACAGTATTGTTTTTACCTCTCTTTAGGAAGAAACAAACCTTTTTCGTATCTTTGCGTTTCAAATCAAAAAGATATGAAAAAAGAAAGTCAAGTGATATTCGACCGTAATGTAGTGGAATTCGTCACCGTAGCAGCTGAGTTCTGTAAATTTATGGAACAAGCCGAAGGTGCGAAACGCTCTGCCTTTATCGATACGTCATTAAAAATACTTCCGTTGCTCTACCTTAAAACTTCCATGCTACCGGAGTGTAAAACCATAGGTGAAGACGCCCCGGAAACCTTCGTGACCGAAGAAACTTACGAAATTCTCCGCATGAACCTTGCCGCTATCCTAGCCGAAAAGGATGATTATATGGACGTATTCGTATCGGATATGAAGTATAGTGACCAACCTATCACCAAGTTCATCTCCGAAGACTTAGCCGATATTTATCAGGACATCAAAGATTTTATCTTTGTCTTCCAATTGGGGCTGAACGAAACCATGAATGACTCCCTCGCCATCTGCCAGGAGAACTTCCGCCTGTATTGGGGGCAGAAGCTTGTCAATACATTGCGTGCCCTTCACGATGCAAAGTATGCGCAAGGAGAGGAAGAAGAGGAGGAGGATTGCGAAGAAGACTGCGGCTGTGAAGATGACGACTGCCATTGCCATGAGCATCGTCACTAATAAACATTTTAATTATGGTCATAAAGAGAACTATAGATAAAGAAGTACTGAATGACTTGCCCAAGGCAACCTTCCCCGGACAGATACACGTCATACAGACCCCCTGGGAAGCCGAAAGAGCAGTTACTTACCTGAAAAGCTGTCCCGCACTGGGTATTGACAGCGAGACGCGCCCTTCGTTTATCAAGGGACAATCGCATAAAGTAGCCTTGCTGCAAATATCTTCAGAGGATCACTGCTTCTTGTTCCGCCTGAACCTTACCGGGCTTACCCTCCCCATCATTACATTACTGGAAAGCCCTAGCGTGACTAAGGTAGGATTATCCTTGCGCGATGACTTCATGATGCTGCATAAACGTGCCCCTTTCGAGCAACATTCCTGTATAGAGTTGCAAGAGTATGTCCGCGCTTTCGGCATTCAGGACAAAAGCCTGCAAAAGATTTATGGTATCCTCTTCGGAGAAAAAATTTCCAAAAGTCAACGCCTTTCCAACTGGGAAGCCGATGTATTGAGCGAATCGCAGAAGCAATATGCCGCAACCGATGCATACGCATGCCTCAACATCTACAACCGTCTGCAAGAACTAAAGCGAACGGGCGATTTTGAGATAGCGGCGGAAGAAGAAGGGAAAAGTGATAAAGTAGTAGAAGGTGATAATGTAATAAAGTGACATTACCTATCACATTATCACACCATCACCTCATCACATTATCACATTATCACCTTATAACATTACCACATTATCACCTTATTTAATATGTATAAAGTATATCTCAAATCCGGCAAAGAAGAGTCATTAAAACGTTTTCATCCATGGGTATTTTCCGGTGCTATTGCACACTTTGACGGAGAGCCCGAAGAAGGAGAGGTGGTTGAAATCTATACCTCCAAGAAAGAATTTATTGCTAAAGGACATTTTCAGATTGGCAGTATTGCAGTACGTGTACTGAGCTTTCGCCAAGAGGAAGAAATCAATGCTGATTTCTGGAAACGTAAACTCAGTGTTGCTTACAATATGAGATGCGGGATTGGTATTGCCGAAAATCCGACGAATAACACCTATCGCCTTGTTCACGGTGAAGGAGATAATCTACCGGGACTTATTATTGACATCTACGCCCGCACTGCTGTTATGCAGGCACATTCCGCAGGTATGCACCTCGACCGTATGGCTATTGCCGAAGCCCTTACCGAAGTAATGGGAGATAAGATTGACAACATCTATTACAAATCAGAAACTACCCTCCCCTTCAAAGCCGACCTCTATCCCGAAAACGGATTCCTGAAAGGTGGAAGTACTGATAATGTCGCCATGGAATATGGCTTGAAGTTCCACATCGACTGGCTGAAAGGACAGAAGACCGGTTTCTTTGTAGACCAGCGCGAGAACCGCTCACTGCTCGAACGCTATGCCCGTGGACGCAGCGTACTTAACATGTTCTGCTACACCGGAGGCTTCTCCGTTTATGCTATGCGTGGCGATGCGCAACTCGTACATTCCGTAGACAGCTCTGCCAAAGCCATCGACCTGACTAACAAAAACATTGAATTGAATTTTCCGGGTGATGTCCGCCATGCCGCATACGCCGAAGATGCCTTCAAGTACCTCGACCGTATGGGCGATCAATACGACCTCATCGTTCTTGACCCGCCGGCCTTCGCCAAACACCGCGATGCCCTGCGCAATGCCTTGCAAGGTTATCGAAAACTGAACGTAAAGGCTTTCGAAAAGATCAAACCGGGTGGCATTCTGTTCACTTTCTCTTGTTCGCAAGCTGTCAGCAAAGAAAACTTCCGTACTGCCGTATTTACCGCCGCTGCTATGTCGGGCCGTAGCGTGCGGATTTTGCACCAACTCACTCAACCTGCCGATCATCCGGTAAGCATTTACCATCCGGAAGGAGAATACTTGAAAGGATTGGTGCTGTATGTAGAATAAAAGGAGTATAGCTCGTTTTCCGTGGTAAGATGTGTATGCCTCGCCCCTGATATCTTAATTATAGTTAATAAACAAAAGAAATCAGCAAGAATACTATGTTATATAACATAAAACATATACATTTGCACTGTGTTTTTCATGGTATTAGATTTAAGGTTATGAAGATTGGGTGTCTGGGATAGATACCCTTCTTTTTTTTATATACCTTTATGAATACTTTTTTTCCACCGCTGCACGCCGCCCTTTCCAAGAATTTTCCTACATTTGCGTAATTATATTCATTAAGAAAAACGCATAAATAAAGAACTATTATGAGCATAAAGGTTCGTCTGATCATTATGAACTTCCTGCAATTTGCAGTGTGGGGAGCTTATCTCACTTCTATGGGTAGCTATTTGGTAAATGTAGGTCTCGCCAGCCACATCGGTATGTTTTATGCCATGCAAGGCATCGTATCGTTGTTTATGCCCGCCGTGCTGGGCATTATCGCCGACCGCTGGATACCGGCTCAGAAACTCTTAAGTTTCAGTCATTTTACAGCTGCCCTCTTTATGGCACTGACCGGCTACTATGGCATGACTGCCGGGGCAGATGTAGAGTTCGGACTTCTCTTCACCTTCTACTCATTCAGTGTTGCTTTTTATATGCCCACCCTCGCTCTCTCTAACTCCGTAGCTTATACCGCCTTGGACAAAGCCGGACTGGATACCATCAAGACATTCCCTCCCATCCGTATCTTCGGCACTATCGGTTTTATCTGCTCCATGTGGGTAGTCGATCTGCTGGGACTGCAAAATACATACGGGCAGTTCTTTGCCTGTGCACTTATCGGATTGGTCTATGGAATATATGCACTCACCCTCCCCGCCTGCCCTACCAGCAAAGGCGGACAAAACAAGTCTCTGGTGGAAGCCCTCGGACTGCGTGCCTTCACGTTATTCAAGCAGAAGAAGATGGCTATCTTCTTTATATTCTCCATGTTTCTGGGCGTTTCGTTGCAGATAACCAATGGATTTGCCAATCCCTACATCAGTAGTTTCGGCAGCATTCCCGAGTATGCCGATACCTTCGGCGTGCAACATGCTAATATACTGATTTCGTTGTCGCAGGTATCCGAAACGCTTTGTATCCTGCTGATACCTTTCTTCCTGAAACGCTTCGGTATCAAACAAGTAATGTTGATCGCCATGTTTGCCTGGGTTTTGCGATTCGGACTGTTCGGAGCAGGTAATCCGGGAAGCGGAGTATGGATGTTTGTACTCTCGATGATTGTTTACGGTGTTGCATTCGATTTTTTCAACATATCGGGCTCTCTTTTTGTTGATAGGGAAACGGACAAAGGAATCCGTTCCAGTGCTCAGGGACTTTTTGTGATTATGACAAATGGGTTCGGCGCTACCATTGGAACTTTGGGGGCACAAGTTGTCGTCAATCACTTCGTAGACTTCAGCAGTGACGCACCACAGATTGCCCAATGGCAATCAGCATGGTACACATTCGCCGCCTATGCACTGGTCGTAACCGTAGTGTTTGCACTTGTATTCAAGTACAAACACCGTCCGGAAAGCATGGACTGAAGAAATAGATAAATATGGAAAAAAAGAAAGTAGAATTACAAGTACTGAATATATCGAATAGCCAGGCGCAAGCAGGTGCATACGCCTTGGTATTGGCTGAAGTGGATGGAGAACGCCAACTTCCGGTTATTATCGGTGCCTCCGAGGCACAAGCAATGATCATCGAATTAAAAGGCATCGTACCACCACGCCCGTTGACTCACAATCTATTTGCCTCCGTACTCGAAGTACTGCATGTAGAGTTATTAAGAGTGCTTATCTATAGAGTAGATAACGGAGTTTTTTACTCTTATCTTTATATGAAAGCTGATGAAACGGTGCTCCGCATTGATGCCCGCACCAGCGATGCCATAGCCCTTGCCATAAGAATGAGCGCACCTATCTTTATTTATGAAGATATTCTGGAAACAGAATGTATGAAAACGCAAGAGAATGCCGCCGGTATCAGCAACCCGCATCTTCCGAATGATGGGCTGAAGCAAGAAGATGCCTTGGATATCCTGAAAGCTGCTTTGGAAAAAGCGGTGAAGGACGAAGACTACGAGCGTGCCGCCTTGCTGAGAGATCAGATAAACCAACGTAAAAACAAACCATAAAGCAATTTATTTTTTAATTTTCAAATTAAATGCACGTATTCTATACCCCTGACATACAAATCTCGTCCGAACTACCCGAAGAGGAAGCTGCACATGCCGTACGCGTGCTGCGTCTTCAGCCGGGCGACGAAGTTATGCTGACCGATGGTAAAGGCAACTTCTATCGTGCCGAAATAAGCACCGCCACCCATAAGCGCTGTTTGCTGAATATAATAGAAACGATTCCGCAGCAACCTCTATGGAATGGATATCTGCACCTCGCCATGGCACCTACCAAAAATATGGATCGCACAGAATGGTTTGCCGAGAAAGCCACTGAAATAGGTTTCGACGAACTGACTTTCCTGAACTGCCGCTTCTCGGAACGTAAAGTTATCAAAACGGAACGTATATCTAAAATACTGGTTTCCGCCATCAAACAATCACTCAAAGCACGCCTGCCCAAGCTGAACGAAATGACGGACTTTAATAAATTTATCACGCAACCTTTCAAGGGACAAAAGTTCATAGCCCACTGCTATGAAGGAGAAAAGCCTTTGCTGAAAGATATGATCCGCAAAGGCGAAGATGCGCTGGTACTTATCGGCCCCGAAGGCGATTTCAGTGAGGACGAAGTAAAGAAAGCTATAGAAAACGGCTTTACTCCCATCAGTCTCGGAAAATCGAGGTTACGAACAGAAACGGCTGCGCTAGTTGCCTGCCACATTTTGAATTTACAAAATCAATGAACATTCATCAAAACAATAATGATATGAGAAAAAGTCTATTCTTCCGTCTTTCGGTACTTGCAGTGCTGATTGTGTTTGTAAGTTCTTGCTCCCAAAAGGCAGAGTACACCAATGCTATTCCCGCTAACGCTACTCAGTTAGTATCCATCAACTTGAAGTCTTTGGCAGATAAAGCCGGCTTCAACGATAAAGAAAACAAAGAAGCGTTGAAGAAACTGACAGATGCCATGAAGAGTGGTATGAATGCCGCTACGTTCCAACAACTGGAATCTGTAATGAAAGATCCTTCCAAATCGGGTGTGGATGTAACAGCTCCGGTTTATCTTTTTAGTGCTCCTACTTTTGACTATGCCACTTTAGTAGCTAAAGTAAGCAGCGAAGATGACCTCAAAAGTTTCCTTGAAGTAGCACAGAAGGAACAAATAAGTGGTGCTATAACCAGTGGCGACGGCTACAGCTATGCAACCGTCGAAGGACAAGCCCTGTTGGCATTCAACTCCAATACATTTATGGTTGTGAATAGTAAAAACCCTGCCAATCTTGATAAAGTAAAAGAGGGTATCGCTGCCTTGCTGAAGCAAACGGAAGCAAACAGCATCGTCAACAGTCCGGCGTTCAAAAAGATGCAAAAGATGAAAGGAGACATCAATATGTTTCTATCTCCTTCCAGTCTGCTGGGTGCATACACTAAGCAAATGAACTACGGTTTGGCTAAAGATATCGACCTGAAAGACCTCATAATGCTGGGTAGCCTCTCATTTGAAAAAGGCAAAATAGAAATGCAGATCGAAAACTTCACTGAGAATGCTGAACTGAAAGCGATGTTCGAAAAGCAAGTAAAAAGTACTTGTCCTATCGAAAACACCTTCCTGAAATACTTCCCAAAATCTACAGTGGCGCTGCTCAGCGTAGGTGTCAATGGCGAACAAATCTATAATTTATTGCAGGAGAACGAAGAATTCCGCAATGAATTTTCTATTACGAAAGCAGCCGAGGTAAAGAACTTATTCAGCACGTTCCAAAACGATATCACCATCGGACTTATCAACGTAACCATGAGTAATGCACCTTCTTTCCTTGCTTATGCCAGTGTTAAAAACAATGCCGCCCTGAAGGCTCTCTACGAAAAGAAAGCCGAACTAGGATTAAGAAAAGGAGATGACATCGTGAAACTTAGTGAAGATGAATATGTCTTCAAATCACGTGATATAAATCTATTCTTTGGTGTACGCGATAAGCAAATGTATGCTACCAACGACGAATTGCTGTACAAGAATATCTGCAAATCCGTTGACCCGTCACTCAAAGATACCAACTTTGCTTCCGGATTGAAAGGCAAAAATTCTGCCTTCGTAATCAACGCTGAAGCCGTCCTCCAACTGCCACTCGTCAAAATGATGGCTGAATACGGCGGAGCGGAATACAACACTTATTATTCTCTTGCCAACAATATTTCTTATCTCGAAGCCGTAGGTGAAAACAACAACGCCATCATCACCTTGCAACTGAAAGACAAGAACGTAAATGCTTTAAAACAGATTGTAAACTTTATCAAGGAGTTTGCAGGAATGTAAAAATAGTTATGAGTTATAAGTTATTTGCTATGACCTACTAAATATGGTGTAACGCATTGACAAACAAATAACTTATAACTTATAACTCATAACTCAAAACCATTATGCTAATGAACAGCATCCATCTCCAGCAAACCCTACCTCAAGTGTTTGCTGACCGTGATGCCATCACTTCGGACGTATGGCATCAAAATATACTATTCTGCAAAGGGAAACGCTATCTGATAGAAGCAGCCTCGGGTACCGGAAAATCTTCACTTTGCAGTTTTATTTATGGTTATCGCCGTGATTATCAGGGAATCATTAATTTTGACGAGCAGAATATTCGTTCACTCTCTGTCAACGAATGGGTGGAAATACGCAAACACTCCCTCAGCATCCTATTCCAGGAATTACGAATCTTCCCCGAACTTACCGCACTTGAGAACGTACAACTAAAAAACCGGCTTACCAATTATAAAAAGAAAAAGGATATCCTCGCCCTTTTCGAAACGCTTGGTATCTCTGATAAAGTGAACGAGAAAGCTGCCAAACTTTCCTTTGGACAACAACAACGGGTGGCCTTTATACGTAGCCTTTGCCAGCCTTTCGATTTCATCTTTCTAGATGAGCCTATCAGCCATCTGGACGATGACAACGGAGCTATCATGGGCCGGCTGCTTACAGAAGAAGCCGAACGCCAAGAAGCAGGAATTATCGTGACTTCCATCGGAAAACATTTGGGATTAGAATACGATTTTAGTTATAAGTTATGAGTTGTTATTTGCTATGACCTATAAACAACGGTGAAACGCATAGGCAAACAAGTAACTTATAACTAACAAACAAATAACTTATAACTCATAACTTATAACTACTTAAGATACAATGAACAGACTTGTTTGGAAACTCCTTCGTCGGCACATCAGCATCGGACAACTGAGCGGCTTCTTTCTTGCCAATCTCTTCGGAATGATGATTGTATTGCTTAGCGTACAATTTTATCGCGATGTGCTCCCTATCTTTACCGAGGGTGATAGCTTTATGAAGAAGGATTACATTATTGCTACGAAAAAGATTAGTACTCTAGGCAGCTTTTCGGGTAAAAGTAATACATTCACCAAAGATGAAATTAAGGAACTGAAGGCGCAACCTTTCACTAAGAGTGTAGGCGGTTTTACACCCTCGCTCTTCAAGGTTTCTGCAGGGCTAGGCATGCAAGAAGCAGGTATTCGTCTCTCTACGGAAATGTTCTTTGAGGCTGTGCCCGACGAGTATGTGGATGTAAATCTCGATAAATGGCATTTCGATGAAAATACGCATTCTATTCCCATTATTATTCCCCGCAATTATCTGAATCTATATAACTTTGGTTTTGCGCAAAGCCGCAGCCTGCCCAAACTTTCGGAAGGACTGATGAGCCTTGTACAAATGGATATCATGATGCGTGGCAACGGCAGGGTAGAACAATATAAAGGAAATATCGTCGGCTTCTCCAATCGGCTGAATACGATTCTTGTTCCCCAATCTTTTATGGACTGGGCAAACAAATCATTCGCTCCCGAGCAAGAAGCGCAACCTTCCCGCCTTATAGTAGAGGTGAACAACCCTACCGATACCAAGATTACAGACTATTTTCATAAGAAGAATTATGAAACCGAAGGCGATAACCTGGACGCCGGAAAGACGACTTATTTCCTCCGCCTCATTACCGGTATCGTCTTGGGGGTAGGTTTATTTATCAGCGTTCTATCGTTCTACATCCTGATGTTAAGCATCTTCCTGTTGCTACAAAAGAATACGGTAAAGCTGGAGAACCTCTTGTTGATTGGTTATAGTCCGACGAGAGTAGCCCTCCCCTACTACATCTTAACCGTGAGCTTGAATATACTTGTATTGCTTCTTGCCATCGGCAGCGTAACGTGGATCCGCACGTATTATACAGACGTAATCCAAACTCTTTTTCCACAAATGGAAACAGGCTCATTATTACCTTGTATAATAGTGGGATGCCTCTTATTCCTCGCTGTTTCTCTATTGAATATACTGACGATACGCAGAAAGATTATGGGTATTTGGAATGGACACGTGCATTAAGTTGAGCCATCATTTGACAACGATTTCATCAACAAATAACCAGCCTCCGTCCATACCGTTAGACTTTGCGTTTATACGTATGTAGCGAGCTATGCAATCACCATTCCAAGCATAGGTTTGAATGGTTAACTTCTCATCTGTAACCGGGAGTTCTGTGGAAATATGCTTTAAGTCCACAAACTCCCGTCCATCAGAAGAAACAGAAATAGTGATTTCCTTGGGTAGCCAAACGTAAGGTCCTATAAGCTGCATAAAGTCGGCAGATATCCAATGTAGTTTCTCTTGTTTTTCCAAGTCGATCACAAACTCCGCATCACTGTTCAAGAATCCTTGCCAACGATTATCACCATAAGTCCATCCTCCGTGAAGACCGTCGGTCAGTGCAAAATTACCTCCTGCCGGATAATGTTCGGAATAAGGGGTAATATAATTCACCTTTTTTCCCTTTGCTTTATGATTGTCTACTGCCAGCGCAATAAGTCGTTCACCCACTTCATTCTTCAAATCGAACGTATGGTAACCAAGATCCCTCAATTTATCCACTTCAGATAAGGCTTCTGCATGAAAACGCTTCCAATCTTTCTGCTCCGGCTGCGTCCATGCCACTTCTGCCAAAGCCAGCAGACGAGGATAAATCATGTATTCGGCATGCTCGGCAGTAGGTATGTATTCTGTCCATATGTTTGCCTGTACACCCCAAATATGGACTGCTTCTTTTGAAGTTAGCTGTGCCGGAATCGGTTCAAAAGAATATACTCTCTGTAAGGGCAAGTATCCGCCTATTGCCTCCGGTTGTGTAGCCGGAGCGTCCTGGTAGCCGTCCAAATAGCAATAACTTCCCGGCGACATCACAGTACTGAGCCCCCTTCGTACAGCTTCAATGCTTTTCTCTTCGCTACGCCATACTGTGACGGCAGCATCTTTCGACAAATCTCCACTCAGAATTTCATCCCACCCTATGAGCTTCCGGTTATGAGCCTGAAGGAACTTTTCAATTCGGGAAATAAGGTAGGCTTGCAGTTCACTCTCGTCCTTCAAACCCTGGGCATGCATGCGTTTCTGACAAAGAGGACACCGTTTCCAATGAGCAGTAGAAGCCTCATCACCACCGATATGAATATACTCGGAAGGAAAAAGCTCCATCACTTCCATCAGGACACTGGTCAGAAAAGTAAAAGTTTCCTCCCTGCCCGGACATAACTCTCCTCCGGCAGGCAAACCCTCACATGCCAATTGCGGATAAGCAACAAGCACTTCTTCCGAATGTCCGGGCATTTCTATTTCAGGTATAATGGTAATGTGCCGCTCACGTGCATATTCTACCACTTCCCGAATATCCTCTTTAGTATAATATCCACCTTCTGCTCCAGGAGTATCGCTTGTGCAATAAGTCTGCCCACCTTTCGACCAGCTTTTCCAGTCGAGGAAAGGCCGATAAGCCGTTTTATGGGTAAGCTCCGGATATTTTTCTATTTCTATACGCCATCCGGCTCCATCAGTCAAATGCCAATGAAAACGATTCAGTTTATATCGTGCCAAAGCATCTAATTGCTTTTTGACAAACTCTTTTGTGCGAAAATGACGGGATACATCCAAATGTAACCCTCTGTACGAAAAACGGGGATAATCTTTTATTTCTACCAAAGGAAAACAATATCCGGACGCAGTATCGGGCTGTGCCAACTGCAACAACGATTGGAAGGCATAAAACAATCCTGCCGTGGAAGCCGCTTCTACTTTAATACCTTGCGGGTTAATCACTATCTGATAACCTTCTTCGTTCGTTTTTGAAGGTCCTGACGGGGTTAGCCGGAAAGTAACCGGTGCCGCATTCTTTTGGTATTGTAGCCCTAACGGAGAGTTCTCTAGATAACGAACAAAATCATCTCTATCAGTACCACTCAAGTTACAAGTAAAGGCCGACTGCCGTGCTAAAAGATAGCGACCGGCTTGTACATGCATCGTTTGAGGTCGCGGGATAATATAAACATCTCCAACCTGTGAAGCGGTAGCAGTGGAGAACATCGTCGCCACATAAAAAATAACAATCAATAGTTGTTTCATAATAAACTGTATATTCATATTTAATAGATACTTTATCAATCAGGAAACAAGAACAGAGTATGCTTAACCGACCTAGTAGTCCGCTAATAATGCAGCAATTTTTATATAATACAAATGAACAAGCAAATATACTAAGAAGTAATCATGAATTAATGCGAATCAAGAATTGATATTGGGAATAACCACTCAGACATGAGCTAAAAAAAATATTATTTTTTAGACATAAGAACAAAAGAACAAATTAGATAACATAAGATATATCTTACTATGAATATGTTCTTTTACCTAAATATCTTTCTATCTTTTCAATTTAAAGACAAAATTATATATAAAGAAAAACAAATAGCAAATAATCCTTCAGCGCTATCCGCAAGATCTTTAAAGCCTGGGATATACGATAATTCACAGTTTGCGGGGATACATTCAGACTTGCGGCTATTTCTTTATGCGTCATTTGCTTTTTACGATTCATTTCGAAGGCTTGCTTAAATTCTTGTGGTAGTTTTTCGAGAGCAGTTCCATACAACTGGAACAATTCATTATCTAGATAAAAATCGGGGGAGGAGAATTCTTCGTCATATTTTCGGGCAATATCTTCGTGCACTTTCCTTCTGGTTTCTAAATGTGAAATTTTATTAAGTGCTTTGTTTTTCACTATCGTAAAAAGGAGGGTCTTAAGGGTTAATTGAGGTATTAGATTCGTTCGGTTCTCCCATAGCCACATCATCGTATCCTGCACTATTTCTTCGGCTTCGTCAATACCGACATATTGTGAACAGAAGCCGCACAGAGCTCTAAAATAAAAACGATACACCGTGTCAAACGCAGCTTCATCTCCCGTTTTTAAAGCCGTGATAATAACATCATTATCTTCAATATTCAATTTTAGGTTAACTTTGGTCATTCGTTCATTTCATATACGATTCCACAAACATACTATAAATAGAGTTATCGGCAAAATGATTTTCGAATAAATATGTTTTTTTGCTAGCGGTTTAGTATCTTTGTCCTCTCAAATGTATCATATATAAGAGTAGGGTGCAGTATCAAAACTACAAACACCGTTTTCAAAGAAAATAATGGATGAATCGACTCTAATAAAATACTTAAAAAACGAAGCTGACCAGGAAGAATGCCTCCAGGTAGAAGAGTGGTGTGAAGCATCGGCGGACAACAGAAAAGAACTCGAATCCTTGTATTGTGTGCTTTTCTTAGGTGAACGTCATGCAGCAATGGAAGCTGTTGATGTAGATAAATCTCTTGCCGATTTCAAGAAAAAGCTCAAACAGAAACAGTCTGCCGCGAAGAAAACAACCAGCTGGAGGCGCTATGCGGTCAATATTGCCGCTTTTTTAATAGGAGTAATCTGTACCGGAGGTGCTTTAGGCATATACTACCAACAGAACTCTTCCTATATAATATCTACCGAAGCGGGGCAACGGGCACAGGCAGTTCTCCCGGATGGCACGAAATTATGGCTCAATGCTTCGACAAGCGTAGAATACCTTTCGCCCCTATTCTCTTCAGAAAGAAGAGTACGCCTAGAAGGAGAAGCCTACTTTGAAGTGAAGAAGAATACACATCGACCCTTTATTGTAGATTGCTCTAACATAGAAACGAAAGTAACCGGGACTAAATTTAATTTACGTAACTATAAAGAAGAAAACAGCCTAAAAGCCACTTTGCTTGAAGGATCTATAGAAATAAGTCTGCCCATAAAGGACAAAGAAGAAATACGCATGGTCCCCAATGAGCAGCTATCGGTCAACTTGGTAAACCTGGAAACCAATTTAGAATATACTGAAAAAGCGAAAGAAGCAATCAGTTGGATAAAAGGTTCTTTGCACTTTGACCAAGTAACCTTAAAAGAAATAGCAGAAACGCTTGAGAGACATTACAATGTGCTCATCAAGATAGACGATATAAAATTACAACAGCAGAGGTTCACTTGTGATTTCGATTTATCCGATGACATTAGCCAAGTGCTGTCGATTCTTAGTTTTACCAAAAGCTTTGACTATCGGATTAAAGATAATCAAGTGACGCTTTCTGCCCGTAAACCTTAAATTAATATATGGGAAAGGACCTGCGCTTTCATTCTGTTTGGAAGTTGGGTGAGAAGAGTAAAACACTGGTTAGATTTACTTTATTTTTATGGGTAATTTTGATGCCGGAATTACTTTTTGCACAATCTTCGCGTCTGACTATAGATGTGAAGAAAGTTCCTCTGCACCAAATATTTCAGCTCATTAATCAGCAGACAAAATTGTCTGTTGTATATAATGTGGATGACATCAACCCAAACCGCGAAGTTACATGTCACGTCCGGAATGAAACCATAAACCGGGCGCTCGACGCACTATTCCGTGAAACCAACATTGTATACACCATTGTTGACAAGCATATCGTACTCTCTATAAGACACACCGGAAATGGCAAACAACCCCAGCCATCTTCCAACCAGACACGAACTATCAGAGGAAAAGTAGTCAATGAGCAGAATATCCCATTGATTGGAGTAAATATTTTCATTAAAGAGACAGGGAAAGGGGTTATTTCAGATGAAACAGGAGACTATACGCTAGAGATTCCAATTGATAAAGATATTGTAACTTTTTCATACATCGGATATCTGCCACAAGAAGTATCAGTTGATGGGAGACAGACCGTAGATGTTGTACTCAAAGAAGACCTGAACCTGCTTAATGAAGTTGTCGTCACAGCTTTAGGCATCGAAAAGAAATCCAAAAGTCTGATATATGCCCTGCAAGTATTACCCGGAACCGAACTGACAAGAGCCAAAGAAGTAAGCTTCATCAACTCTCTGGAAGGCAAAACCGCAGGATTAGTTATAATTCCCAACTCAAATGGTGCCGGAGCATCCACCAAGCTACTGCTTCGAGGCAACAAATCTATCCAAGGGAACAATAATCCATTGATTGTAATTGATGGTATTCCCATGGCTAACAACAGCTATGGTGATGGAATTGAAGTTGTTTATGGTAGAGGAAATGATGGAGGAGATGCGCTTTCCACGATCAACCCGGACGACATAGCCAGCATCAGTATATTGAAAGGAGCATCCGCATCGGCGCTTTATGGTGCAGTAGCTGCCAATGGAGTTATCATGGTCACTACCAAGAAAGGAAATGTGGGCGGTATTCAAGTTCACGCATCCAGTAACATGACATTTGAGACTGCTTATTCGCTACCCAAAATACAACAAAGCTACGGTGCGAGACAACTCAACGAAGAAAGCCTGCAAGCGCAAAGCTGGGGCAGCAAAATGCAGGAAAAAGCCTCTGACAATATAGGTGCCTTCTTTCGAAACGGATATACACTACACAACTCCCTATCAATTGATGGTGGTACGGAACACTCACAAAGCTATTTCTCGTATGGAAACGTACTCTCGGAAGGAATCATCCCTACCAATAGTTTCGCACGTCACAACATCGCCATCAGACAAAGTTATCAGGGATTCGACAATCGCCTTTCGCTGAATCTGAGCAGCACATACGCTTATCAGAATACGGTCAATAAGCACTACGGCGGCATGTTGAGCAACCCTCTCACGGGACTTTATCTTTTTCCACGGAACGGCAATTTCTCCAAATACAAAAATGAATTCGAGCAGTTTGATCCGCAGAAGGAAATATATGTACAAAACTGGAACCAGCTTGAAGAACATAACCAGAATCCTTATTGGTTACTGCATCGCAATCGGAAGGAAGAGGGTCGCCATCGCATCACTTTCAATTCTACCGCTAAATACAAATTCATGCCTACACTTAATATACAAGGACGCATCGGATATGAAAACGACAAAATCGAATATAGAGTAGAACGTTACGCCACCAGTTGGAAAGATGAAATGGGAGGTTACAAAAATATCGATGATTCTTACAAACATCTGTATGGCGATATTATACTGAACTACGAAAGCCATTTATCTGATTTCTCTTTTTCATTGACCGCCGGTTCAAGCTTCAGTGACGTGCGTCAAGGAAAAAAGGGTATTATAACGGATGGCGGCAATACCAAATTCGAATGGATAGAAATCGAAGATGCCGAATCAGGCAAAATTTACAAGATACCCAACGGTGGAAATGCCTTTTTCGTAAATAACTTCACTCAAAACAATTACCACCACCCCGAGATTGTGGAAGAGTTTTCACACACACGCCTCAACTCCTTGTTCGGGATGTTGCAAATAGGTTATAAGGAGTTAGCCTATCTCAACATTACGGCACGTAATGACTGGTCGTCGACCTTAGCTTTTACAAACAACAAGCACATGGGATATTTTTATCCGTCGATAGGTGCCAATGTTTTGTTGAGTGAAGTATTCCCGGACATGAAGCAGACAGTGAACTTTTTGAAGCTCCGTGCCTCCTATTCGGTAGTAGGAAATGGTTTGCCGGCTTACGTATCTTCACAACGACCGGTGATTAAAGATACTTCCATCTCTTATCCCTCAAGCGCTCCTTTCTCCGATTTAAAACCGGAACGTACACTATCTATAGAAGGAGGATTTGAAATTTCGCTATTAAATAACCGATTGCATATCGATTTCTCATACTATAAGACAAACACTTTGAACCAGTACTTCACCATCGAAGCTCCCTGGGGCTCTGGTTACCGTTACCGGAATGTGAATGCCGGTGATGTGCAGAACATGGGAGCCGAGGTGTCGGCCAGTTATCTTCACAGCTTCCCTCACGATTGGGAATGGCAAACCGGCATCAATTTTTCTTATAACAAAAACCGTATCAAAGAGCTATACAAAGAAAACGACAACTTCTTGCTGCAAGATGGCAGCGGTATTTTAAGTATCTTGAAAAAAGGCGGATCTTACGGAGACATCTATACCCGGCAGTTATTGAGAGACAAAGAAGGTGTGATACTCTTGGATAGGAACGGGGCGCCGATAAAGTCAGACCAGCCGGATGTGTATATCGGTAACTTAAATCCGGATATAAACGCAGGATGGAGCAATCTTATCACTTACAAGAATTTCAGTCTGTATGCACTGATCGACGGGCAGATAGGAGGCAAAGTTGTTTCGGCTACCGAAGCCATGCTCGATGGTTACGGTGTGTCCGCCCGCACGGAAAAAGCCCGCAAACAAGGAGGTGTACCCAGGGGTGACGGAACCTTGATTGATGCTGAGAAATATTACCACATCGTAGGAGCTACCGCTTACAACGTAGGCTATGTAGGAACAGAATATGTGTATGATGCCACCAACTTCAGGCTACGGGAAGTTTCGTTAGGCTATCAGTTCCTAAATTTGTTTGCCCCCGGCAAGCATCTGTCAGTATCCGTCATAGGACGGAATTTATGCTTTTTGTTCAAGTCCGCTCCCTGTAACCCAAGTGTATCCGGGTCAACCGGAAACGGTTGGCAAGGACTGGATGTATTTAATCTGCCTATCCAGCGAAGCATTGGAATTAACCTAAAACTGACTCTATGAAAACACTTAAATTGATCGGAATAAAACGGAGTTGCCACATTGCATTATTAGTATTACTCTTATCGGCATGCACCAAAGGGTTTGAAAGCATAAACACGAATCCCAATGGAGTGGACGACATGAAGATCGGCCTTGAAAACAAACTCCAGTTTCCACAAGAAAATCTTTTCCCCAGCGAAGCCAACATGTACCAATATTGGAGAAGTTTACATGTAGATATATTTGCCGGATATTATACAACTCCACACAATTTCGGCAATAATCATAATGGAAACTATCGCCTTCGTGAAGATTTTAATCATGGCCCTTTCGAAAATTATTTCTTAAATGTACTTCCCTACACCAATCGCTACATTCCCATCTGCAAGGAGCTGGAATTTTATGACTATGCAGCAGTAACGCTTATCGTCCAAGTAATGGGTATGTTACAAGTAGTCGATACCTATGGCCCCGCAAATTATCGCAGCATCAAAGAACATGCACCTACTTTATATTATGATTCCGACCGAGATATTTATACCGATTTGATAGACGAATTACGCCAATCTATCCAATGGCTGAAAGATTTTTTGGAAAGTAATCCACCAACCGAAAGATTGGCAGGACTGGCAAAGTTTGACAGGTTATGCGGAGGCAGCCACACCAAATGGCTCCGTCTCGCCAATACCTTGTGCCTCAGAATAGCGATGCACATGGTAAAAGCTGATCCTGCACGAGCCAAAGAACTGGCAGAAAAAGCCGTCAATAATAAATATGGTGTATTTATGGATGCCTCGGACGACATACTGCTTTCCGGAGGAAACCCCATCTGGACTGTGGACGTCATTTACGGAGATTCACGCATGAATGCCTCCATTGAGTCCATCTTGAAGGGCTATGGAGACCCGCGCATGGAAATATGGTTCACCCGCACCGGAAGAATCGTGAACAACGAAGGAGAAATGACTCTGAAAGCCGACTCTACCTGTGCAGGCATCCGACAAGGACTTCTTATCGAAACCAAATCTCCATTATTGTATCTGAACTTCTCATCTTCTACTTATCAAAGTTACGACCCCCGCCCGGTAATGCATGCCGCCGAGGCCTGGTTTTTACGTGCCGAAGGAGCATTGCGGGGTTGGCAAATGGGCGAAAGTGCCCGGTACTGTTACGAACAAGGGGTACGGGTTGCTCTTAGTTCATACGGAATAAGCCATGCCGACGAATATCTGAGCGGTATCCATGCTCCTGACGGCGGAGTCAAAGCTGCCGACTATATAGATTATCACGACTCATTCTATAATACGCCGGGCATCAACAACATTTCGGTAACCTGGCATGAGAACGACACGAAAGAACAAAAACTGCAACGTATCATCACCCAAAAATGGCTCGCCATCTACCCCGATTCATTTGAAGCCTGGACTGAATTCAGACGTACAGGCTATCCCCGCTTATTCCCGGTAGTGTATAACCTCAGTGGAGGACTTATTGATACCGAGCTCCAAATACGCCGCCTACCGTTTACTCGGAAAGAGTATAATACCAATGGAGTAGAGGTGCAGAAAGCCATCCGGTACCTGAAAGGTCCCGATACCGGAGGTACCCGTTTATGGTGGGATATAGCGGAAAGCGGTAACTTTCCATCTGAAAACTAAAAAAAAGTAGATACTCCGTTTAGTACGTTCTCATCATCATCTGTATTACTTAGGAAGCAAGGTCTGAAGCTTTGCTCGTAATTAAACCTAATGTAATATGTTATGAAAAAACATTTAAACGAAAGTGTAAAGGGATCTTTCAAATGGTTACCTTTGCTGAAGAGCGGAGCGCTCTTATTTTGTCTATCAATGTCGGTATCTCCAATGTATGCCGATGGGACGGCAACAGAAAGCGTTGCTGTAAATGTTGTCCAACAAAATTCTACCATCAAAGGCTTAGTCAAAGATTCACAAGGAAATCCCATTATTGGAGCCAATGTTTTGGTTAAGGGTACTACCAATGGAGTAATCACTGATTTGGACGGTGCCTTTTTACTGAATGGTGTTCCCAAAGATGCTACTATCGTCATATCCTATATAGGATATAAGACACAGAACATTCCGGTAAAGAACCGAACTTCTTTCAATGTAATACTGGAGGATGATTCTGAAATTTTAGGTGAGGTTGTAGTTACCGCTATGGGTATCAAGAGGCAATCTGAGACACTGACTTACTCGGCACAGACAGTTGGCGGTAAAGATGTAAACGACATTAAAAGCATCAACATGATTAACTCCCTGCAAGGTAAAAGTGCCGGTTTGTCCATTACTCCGAACTCTACAGGTGCAGGTGGTTCTTCTAAAATCCTGTTCCGTGGAAACAAGTCAATCAGTGGTAACAACCAGCCTCTTGTTGTAGTAGACGGTGTTCCGATGATGATGAACATTACAAATTCACAAGTAGATAGCAACTATGGAGGCCAGCGTGACGGTGGCGATGCCATGTCAGGTATTAATCCGGATGACATTGCACAGATGACCTTGCTGAAAGGTCCGTCGGCAGCAGCTCTTTACGGTGCGGTAGCGGCGAACGGTGCTATCATGATTACCACCAAATCGGCACAATCGGGCAAGGTAGCTATCAATGTATCGAGCAACACAACCATGGAAAACCCGATGATACTGCCTGAGTTCCAAAACACATACGGTATGAGCGACAACGGTACTTTCAGCTGGGGAGAAAAACTGAGCAAGAAAGCACCCAATTACGCAAAAGAATTTTTCCGTACAGGTCTTACTACCAATAACTCTATTGCTTTGAGTGGCGGTAACGAAAACATTCAGGCTTATTTCTCTTATGCCAACGTCTATTCTAAAGGTGTGACACCGGAAAATGATTATCGCAGCCATAACCTGAATGCAAAAGTAGGCTTCAATGTACTGAAAACCATCCATGTGGACTTCTCATCTAAATTTACCAATCAGCACATTGCCAATCAGCCCGCCTCGGGTTATTTGTGGAATCCGCTGACCGGTGCATATCTCTTCCCAAGAGGTGAAGACTGGAATGGCTACAAAGACAAGTTTGAAGTTTATGACAACGAACGTGCATGTTATGTACAAAACTGGACGAATGTAAAGCAACAACAGTTCGGCAACCCCTATTGGATGTTGAACCGACAAACTCCTGTAAGTGACCGTAACCGTTATGAGTTCGGAGGCAACATCAAATGGGATATCACTCCCGACTTGAACATCCAAGGCCGTATGCGTTACGAACGTGGTGAAGAACATTTCGTACACAATGCATACGCCTCCAGTGTAGGTAACTTATATCCAATGGGACGTATGAAGGACAACCGCTACTTCAGCGAACAACTTTACGGTGACTTTCTGGTTAGCTACAATCATAAGTTCAATGAAATATCACTTTCAGCAACTGCCGGTTCGAGCTTTACAAAAACCAAGACTTCACATGTTGACCTTTGGGGTGAAGGCTCTATATTTACCAAACCGGGTGCCGGTAATATCTATTACCCCAATATCTTTACTCCCAACAATTACTACGGTAATATGTCGTCCGTAAGCAAAGACGACAATTGGATGACCAATAAACGATTGAATTCCGTATTCGCCACTGCACAAGTTGGCTATCATGATGGTCTGTTCCTCGACTTAACCGCACGTAATGACTGGTCTTCAGCCTTGGCTTACACAGAAAGCGTTTCTTTCTTCTATCCATCGGTAGGTGTGAGTGCCCTTCTTAACAAGTTCATCAACATGGGCAAAAATGTCGACTTGTTCAAATTCCGTGCAAGCTACTCCATTGTAGGTAACGATGTGCCTGTTTATGTAACCAATCTATTATATAGTCTGGGCTCTCAAGGTGCCATCACTCCTCCTGACAAAGCGCCATTCAGAACCTTAAAACCGGAAAAGACCAATTCTTTGGAAATCGGTTTTGACGGAACGTTCTTCCAAAACAGATTCAACCTAGGTATTACGTATTATAAGACAAATACTAAGAACCAGTTCTTCACCATTGCTGCTCCTTACGAATCGGGTTTAAGAAACCGCTATGTGAATGCAGGAGATGTACAGAATCAGGGTGTTGAAGTTACAGCCGGATGGTTTGAACAGTTTACAGACAACTTCAGCTGGAGCACCAACCTCAATTTCGCTTACAATAAAAATGAGATAGTGAAATTGGTGGACGATCTTCCAAACGGATTGACATTAACTGACTTCGGCGGTGCCAAAGTTATTTTGAAAAAAGGTGGAGA
Source organism: Bacteroidota bacterium (assembly GCA_023458215.1). The sequence continues at coordinate 122,684 of JAEXAJ010000159.1, read as the reverse complement.
ATACGGTGATTTGTATGTACGCCACATCATGCGCGATGACAACGGAAAGCCTTTGCAAAATGAGAATGGAGAACCCATCGTCAGCGGTGACTCCAATGAAGAGCTCAACTATGCAGGCAACATGAATGCCAAAGTCAATATGGGTTGGAACAATACTTTCCGCTACAAAGATTTTACCCTATCATTCTTGATTGACGCCAAATTGGGAGGAAAAGTCCTTGCCATGACCGAAGCCGCATTAGATGGTTGGGGAGTTTCCAAACGCTCGGGCGATGCACGAGATGCCGGAGGTGTAACCATAGACGGTGTAAAATTTGATGCTGATAAGTATTATCGCACCACAGGTAATAACAACTTCAATAGTCCATACGCCGTTGAAAACTACGTTTACAATGCCACCAACATTCGTTTGCGTGAAATGACTTTCGGTTATACATTCCGCAACCTGTTCGGATTTGGTAAGAATTTGACTGCCGCCCTCATCGGACGCAATTTGTTCTTCTTCTACAAAGACGCTCCTATGGACCCGGATGTATCAGCAGGTATCACCAATGGTATGCAAGGCGCTGATATGTTTGCCTTACCTACCGCACGCAGTTTTGGATTGAATTTAAAACTTAACTTCTAATACCTACGATAATGAAACCAACAATTATTTTAAAATACACCTTATTGACTGCATTTGCTGCTTTCGGAGCGAATGTCATCACCTCATGTACGGATAACTTTGAAAGTCTGAACACCAGCAACATTCAGGTGAATCCGGCAGACTTGCCCTTCTCGGCACAGTGTACCGAGCCAATGACTTACTGCTACCCGCCGCAGCAAAACATGTTCCAGTTCTGGACTAACTTAACAATTGACCTTTACGGCGGATATTTCATGACTCCTAACGGAAACTTCACGAACGGAGACATGGGTGAAAATAGAGGACACAGTGGTGGTATGTACGAAAATTACTACTTGCATATCTTTAATAATACACGCCGCATCATTGCTCAATGCGATGTAGACGGTAACAAAGGTCTAGCAGGTGTAATGCGCATTGTACAGGCCTACGGAACTCTGATGACAACGGATACTTACGGGCCGCTACCCTATAGCTCCATCCTTCAGAATAAGAACGAAGCATACTACGAATTCGATAGCCAAAAGGATTTGTATAAGGCTATGTTCAATGACCTGAACCAAGCTATGATAGATATCAAAGCCATGAGTGCCGATGAGGTAGCCAAGTTGAAAACCTTCGACTGTTGGTGCAACGGAGATACCGAACTATGGATAAAGATTGCCAATACGATGAAGCTTCGCATGGCTTTACGACTCTCTAAGCGAGAGGCTGATGCCGGTCCAGACATGAATTTAAAGGCAATGGCTACAGAAGCAGCATCCAACACACTGGCTACTGTTAATAAAGACATCTTAATAAGTAAAGGCTTAGAAAATGAAATGTGGCTGATGTTTGCATGGGGGGATTGTGGATTCAATGCCAATTTGGTGACCCTGATGAGTGGAATGAAAGATCCGAGACAGCCGTTGTATATGACGAAAAATACAGGAGAAGTGAAAGATAAGAACGATAATGCAGTGACGGTACCTAAAGATAGTCAATATCTTGGCATCCGTTTTGCCAGCGGTCTGCCTGCTAAACCAAACAATTGGGGTAACTTCTCAGGTTGGATTCAAGGTGACGGAGGCTCTTCTTATTCCATGCCACTACCGATCATGAAAGCTGCTGAGTCATACTTCTTGTTGGCTGAAGCTAAGTTAAGATGGAATATCGGTACCGAAAGTGTGAAAGATTTATACGAAAAAGGTATTCGGGTTTCCGCAGAAAACGAATTAGCTTATAGAGGTGAGTATGCAGGAGTAAAGAAATATGATGATGGAGCAATTGACGCCTATATCAATGGTACTACCACTCAAATAGACTTTGTAGACCCGGTTGACCCGGCCCTTAGCACACCTGCAGTGAATAAATTGGGAGTAAAATGGGATGAAGCTGCCACTAACGAGCAAAAATTGGAACGCATCATTACCCAAAAGTTTCTTGCACTATTCCCATTATCAACTGAAGCGTGGGCAGAACAACGTCGTACAGGTTATCCGCATTTCTTCCCTGCATTTGTAAATGAGAGCAATGGAGGAGTAAACACAGCAGAAGGTGTACGCCGTGTTATCTATAGCAGCCAAGCTTATGATGCTAATGCCAAAGGTCTGGAAACCGGACTCAAACTTTTGAATGAAGAAAATTCAAGCAAGAATGGAATTTCCGGAGATAAAGGTGGAACGCACTTGTGGTGGGACAACGCAGACAAAGGCAACTTCTAACACAGTGAAACCCTCTACCCTGTTGGCATAACCAATCAGGTAGAATAAGCATATCTCATTCGTATTTGCTCCATTGTTTCTCCATATTTTTCCCGTATTTATGATATTTCAAATGAAGAAACGATGGAGCATATATGTTTGAGATATGTTTCATATAGGTATTAGGAATTACATTTAAACTTATCTATCACACCATGATAAATTATAAGAAAACCCTGACCCTATTAGCGGTCACCCTATTTACATGTGGCAATCTTACGGCACAAGAGCAAGACTTTGATTTGAACACGCAAAGATCAGAATCTCAAGATATTCTTAGGGTTCCAGGAAAAGTCATTGACCACAAAGGATTAATTATTAATCCAACCCCTCATAACATAAAAATAACAGAGGGTAGCAAACTTGATATATCACAAGGGATCAATCTAAAAGATATACAAGGAAAATTTTCTAATGACCTGGAATTTGTCAACGTTAACAAAAGAGGCACGAAGCTTACAATAGACTTTGGGAAAAAGGTTTCGCTCAAATATGGAGTAAAAGGCATATCAGGCGCATATTCAATCAACATTGATGGAAAAGGTATCTCCATTATCGGATATGATGAAAAAGGCGCTTTCTACGGAATCCGGACTCTTCGCCAAATAATGAAAAGTCCCGTTTCTGCAAATAACAAACTACCGCACTTAACAATCAATGATTATCCCGATCTTCCGTACAGAGGGGTTGTTGAGGGATTTTATGGCACACCTTGGTCACACCAGGTACGGCTATCACTCATTGACTTTTACGGTCAATTCAAAATGAATTATTACTTGTATGGTCCTAAAGATGACCCATACCACAGTTGTCCCAACTGGCGACTGCCCTATCCGGAAAAAGAAGCCGAAAGCATCAAAGAACTGGTGACTGCCTGTAATCGTAACCGGGTAGACTTTGTATGGGCCATTCATCCGGGACAGGACATCAAGTGGAATGATACCGATTACAACAATCTTGTTCACAAATTCAACCTGATGTACGACCTCGGTGTACGTTCGTTCGCCATTTTCTTTGACGACATTGATGGCGAAGGTACCAACCCTGTGAAACAGACTGAATTACTGAACAGATTGAACGAAGATTTTGTGAAAACAAAAGGGGACGTAACCCCTCTCATAGTTTGTCCCACAGACTACTCGAAGTTATGGGCAAACCCCACTCCGCAAGGAAGCCTAAGCATTTATGGCAACACTTTAGACCCTTCAATCAATGTATTCTGGACAGGCGACGTTGTGTGCAGCGATCTCACCAAAGAAACAATGGATTGGGTAAACTCCCGTATCAAACGCCCCGCACTCTATTGGTGGAACTTCCCCGTTACCGACTATGCCCGCCATATTATCATGCAAGGTCCCGCTTATGGGCTTGACACCTCGCTTACCTCAAACGACCTTTGCGGATTAATCAGCAATCCGATGGAACACGGCGAAGCCTCCAAACTGGCACTTTACGGTGTAGCCGATTATGCCTGGAACATAAGGGGATATAATGCTATCGATAACTGGGAACGTGGCATAGCCGAACTCACCCCCGAAGCAAAAGAAGCTTACAGGACTTTTGCCATTCATTCGTGTGATACAGAAACCGGATACCGTAGAGACGAATCGTGGGAAACAGAAACATTCAGAATTGACAACTACACTCAAGAACAATTCGATAACCTGCAAAGAGAGTTTGATAAAATAGAAAAAACTCCCGCAGAGATGGAAGAGAAATGCGCAAACAAGATACTCCTCAACGAACTACGTCCCTGGCTCACAGAGTTTGGCAAACTAGGTACCAGGGGAAAGCAAGCCTTGGACTTGATAGAACTTTATGGAAAAGCTGACGAACCTACATTTTGGACCGCATACGTCAATAGTCTGATGACCGAGGAAGACCGCAAAGCATTCAATGCCCACAAGTCCGGCACCCTGAAAATGCAATCGTTCTACGAAAACACAATGGATGATTTATTAAGAAAGTTCTACATCAAACTTACCGGGAAACTTCCGCTTTCTTACAGAGCAATCGGATCATTCGAGAATCTTAGCACCATTCAAAGCAAGCTGATGTTCGACAATGACTCTACCACATTCTACACCTCGGGCACTTCGCAAAACAATGAAAGCTGGATTGGCGTGGATCTTGGCAATACAAAAGAAGTTTCCGAAGTATCGATTCTGCAAGGTAGAAATTCGGTTGACGATGTAGATTACTTCGACAACGCCCTAGTAGAATATGCAGAAGACGCAAAAAGTTGGACCGCCCTTACCGATAGTCTGAGGCAACAATATGTCATAAACTGGAGCGGAGCCCCTGTGAAGGCGAGGTATGTTCGACTAAAGAAACTTCCTTCAACAAAAAGCAACTGGGCTGCTATCCGCTCATTTGAAATAAATCCTATAAAAGTAGAGAAACTGAACTTTCAAATCGAAGCTAATGATTTAGGAAAAGCTCTTTTTGCATTTGATAAAAATCCGTTTACTTCATACATTAACAAGGGTATCTTATCCTTTACGCTTCCCGAAAATGTTTCAGGATGCACTTTGCTACTTAAACCAAATTCATCAAAACAACCTTTGAAACTGCTTCAATATGCTTCTGACAATAAACTGTTGGCAGAAACTACGATAGACACTCCTTTCATAAAAGTAGATTTTGCAAAGGGAACAAAGAAAGTACAAATTGATGGAACAGTAGAGATATTCGAAATCATCTTTTAAAATAACTACAAACAAGTCGGCTGATTGCATGCGGCCGACTTGTTTGTCTTATTAAAAAAAGACTCGGGATCCATACGTTTGTCAAAACATAAAATCTCAAAAAGATTAATGTAGAAAATAAACACTATAGCACGGACTTTAGATGTATGATACTTGCAGGAGATTAGCGATAGTGAAAATAATCAATGTCCACAAATCCGCTTTCTGCCTTGTCGTTAAAGCAATAAATGCCTAAGCGGTCGCCTCGGTAATTTCCCCATACCAGTTGATAAGGTTCACCGAAAGGCTGATAACGGTCACCATCAAGGCTGTAAGAGAAACGGGAGTTGCCATCCAATCCCCATTGAGAACGCAGCCATATATAGGATGCATCGATTCGGGAACCTCTTATCACGTTACCGTTCTTTCTATATTCAAGATAGCAAATTCCACCGTCCTTCACAACTCCGATAGCTGCATGTTGGGAAGAGAAGTGGCAAAGTCCGCTCTTTTGTCCGTCTGCCATATTCGAAATATCCGCTTTGATAACCACATCACTATTGGTAACTCTAAAACAGCGTTGGGTAAGTGTATTTCCGGCAGACAGCAATTCATTCGCCTTTATAGGAGTAAAGGCCTTCAGACGTATCCATCCCGGTCTCTCAGTTAATGAAAACTTATCTGCACGCGGCTGATAGTTCCATTGCCATTGCACAGAAAGTTTATCGGTGTCGAAATCGTCACTCCGTTGTATATGGAATTTTTCAGGGATGCTGAAAGGCATGCTTCCTCTCCACTTCATCGTCCCGATATTCTCCGGCAGAACTTCACCTATAATGGGCCAGCCGTCTATCCAGATCACAGGCAGGAGGCTTGCAATACGTCCGCTCCAGTCGCCTGTCCCGTGATGAGTAAAGAAATACCAGTTGTTGTCTTTTCCTTGAACGATACCTCCCTGATTGGGCTCCATGGCTTCGCGACCGGGCAAAGCTAGCTGCCGTTCTTCTTTGTAAGGTCCCATCATCTTCTTCGAGCGCTTTGCCATGACGTAACGACCTTTATCTGATTTATGTTCGCTGAAGATGAGGTAGTACCAATCGCCTACTTTGATCATTTTATTGGCCTCGCGTCCACTTCCGCTGTTCACCAGTTTGGCAGATTTACGGTCTATCTTCTTTCCGTCTCCGGACATTTTAAAGAGATATGTTTTATAGCCATCGGCAAAATGAGTACCTATGAAACAGGCCTTCCCCTCTTCGTCCCACATAGCGGAACAATCGTCCCACCCTGCTTCCCGAAGAAGAGGCGTCAATGGCTCCCACGGCCCTTCGGGTTGAGGGGAAGAAGTCATAAAGTAACCTTCATCGGGAGTGCCGAAAAACAGATAGAAACGTTCGTTATGATATCTCAGTGTACCTGCCCATACTCCTTTGCCATAACGGTTCATGCGATCCCAGTTCAGTTCGGGACCTATCTGAGTCAGATCGTCTATGATGTTCCCGCAAATCCTCCAGTTCACAAGATCTTTGGAGTGCAAGAGAGTCATTCCCGGCGAAAACTGGAAGGTGGAAGAGATAGCATAATAATCATCGCCCACACGGATGCAGTCGATATCGCTATAATCGGACGGAATAATCGGGTTCAGATAAGTTCCGTCTTTCTGCTCCCCCCAGTGAGTCCAATTGCCCCATGTCTTCTTATCTTGCGCAATACCTCTGCCACTACCTAACAAAAGTAATAAAACGATCAGTACGTAATTATTCATGGTGTGATATCGTTTAGTTAATACACTTTTATTTCCCATAACCCGGGATTCCCTTTTACTATTTTCAGTCTCAAGTATCTGGCTTCTCCTATTCCAGTGGCTATGTGTGGAGAACGTGCTACCACTTCATCCTGTATGCCACATACCTGCCAGTGACGTCCATCTACGGACTTCTCCAGAATCCATGCATGTCCGAAAGCGGGGAATGTAAATGCCATCTCACAGGTATTGAGAGAGATGATCTTCTCAAAATCAAGAGTAAGACACGGACTTTTATCATCTCCCGACGCCATCCAACGGGTTCCATTTGAACCGTCAACCGCATTACCCGCTTCGTAAGTGAAGGTACGGGATGCGACAACTACAGATCCTTCATTGGGTTTAGGGTTGTTCTGATCTGTTTCTACCTTCTCGGTAGATACTTTTTCTTTCTTATTACTTGATGCCGATACTTTTGCATTCAGTGCCAGATTAATACGGGTATCGGGTGTATTCTTAAGATATCCCACGCCCTTAAAATCGGGAACGATGGTTTTAATCGTTCCGTCCGAATTAAACTGCATCTTGTTTGCAAACACCTGCCGGGTAGTGCTTCCTTCACCAAACTCTAAATATACAAAAACATAAGTATCTGGATCAGCGTCGTAGAATACATTTCCATGACCGGGTCCCCATACTCCGTTTTCAAGAGAAGAAGAAATGAATACATCGTTACCTTTGGGTGCTTCGAACCCTTTCAATGGTCCTGTTTTACTCATCATGTAGGCATTGCGATAGTTCTGATCGCCTCCTTGAGTGTATACATAATAGTAAATACCCTTTCTTTTGAAGAGTGTCGGCCCTTCCGAGTAAGCATCCCTTTTGGTAGGCATAGTGATAACTTCTCCCTGAATCCGAGAAAAGTCACTATCGACCTGTGCCGCTTTTCGACGTCGCCAGTAGACATAGTTTTTGCCATCCTCATCGGTAAACGGTTCCACATCTATATCGGGGATAAAAGGTTGACTAACTTTCTTTCCTTCGGGTTGATGATCCCAAAACAAGCCATCACCATTTTGAAAGCGGAATGGTCCGTCGGGCGATTCTGACACCAATGTATAGACGGGGCAGGTTCCGTCCGGTGAGACGATGGTAGGGAATAAATAATAAAGATTGCCTTTCTTTATTGCCCGCCCGGGAGCCCAGTATCTGTAATAGCCGTATTTCTTTATACCATCCTTATCGGCATAGACGTAGGGCTTATTCCAGTCAATATCTTTAAGTATGGTTCCTTCAAAGCTCCAGTTCACAAAGTCCTTTGATTTCCACACTACCGGAGGCCCCATTTCTTCAAGCCCCCTGTCTATATCGGTGGTGCCATACAGATAGTAAGTGTCTCCGAACTTGGAGATAGAAGGGTCAGCTACATTATCCGGGATAATCGGATTATAGTTCTGCGCTAAACAAGTGGAACTACAGAAAAGCAAGATGGGTAGTAATAACTTCGTTCTCATAATTAGTTTATCGGTATTAATGCTACAAATCCACCGCGAGGCAGGCAGTCGATCTGTATTTCACTTTTCATATCTTTCAGTGGAATATCTGTTTCCACAGCAAAACTTTTGCTGTCCGTTCCATCTTTGAAGAGAGTCATCGTTTTACCGATTCCTGCTAAGGAAGAAGGATTGAAGCGAAGTGTCCTTGACTCATCGGTTCCGTTAATCCCACCGATATACCACATATTTCCTTTACGGCGTGCAAGTATGACCTCAATGCCGGGATATCCTTCTAGAAGTTTGGTTTCGTCCCAGGCAGTAGGCAAGGCTGTAAGAAATGATTTAATTTCTTCGGGCATGGTTCGGTAAACTAAAGGACGGTCGGGCATGTGCTGCAAGGCCGATTCAAAGATAACAGGTAAAGCGAGTTCATGTCCGTAAGAGGTGATGTGTGGATGTTGTGAATCGGAGAAGGTGCCGGGTGTATAGTCCATAGATCCCACCACATTCCGGGTGAAAGGTAGTGTGGCATTATGCGCAGCAGCCCGATCAGTTAAAATGGGTTTGTTATTATACCATTCGGCACCATACACTCCCTCCACTGACATCAAGTGCGGGTAGGTTCTTTGCCAGCCACGGGGAATGGCAGCACCGTGGAAATTGATCAGTAACTGATAGTCGGCCGCATCTTCCAGTATATCCTGATAATAGTCCATGATGTCTACACCATCCTCCGCAAAGAAGTCTATCTTTATACCCGCAACGCCGAGTTCTTTGAGCCAGGCAAATTCTTTCTGTCTATTTTCACGGGTATTCAAACGGTCGAGCGGACCCGGAGCGCCAGGACCTATCCAACTGGTACCGGAGTTATACCACAACAACGGTTTCACCCCTTTGGAATGAGCATATTTCACTGCATCTTGCATAGTGCCTCCATTTCCCATGACATCCCATTCCCAGTCGATGAGGTCGTACGGCCATTTCATCTCGGCAGCCAGATCAATGTACTCTTTCACAATCTGATAATCTCTCGAACCATGATTATATGCCCAATAGATCCAAGCTGCCGTACCGGGAACAATCCAATCCGTATTTTTCAATTTGCAAGGCTCCGACACATCTGTTACCAAGGTAGATTCTACGACATCAGAAAGTGATCCGACTATCAATACGCGCCAGGGCGAGGTGTATGATTGATTGAAAGCAAGTTTCTCATCAATGAGTTGAACGTTATATTCGTCGGGATTATTCTTGTTATCCATTCTGGAACCACTATGTCCTTTTGTCATGCCGGCTTCTGTTATCAGCATAAAAATAGAGTCCTGAGGTTCGATGAGTGCAGGATATCCCCAAAGATGAGCATTCTTCTGATTGACTGATTCGCCATTGGTTGCCAACGGATAGAAACCTTCGTAGCCGCCATCACTGTATTGTTGCATCCATCTTTTCGTACCGTCGGGTATAAAGTATGTGGTCCGTTCATCTGTAATATACTCCGTATCGGCACCGATACCGTTAAAAGCATATCGAAAAACGACACCATCGTCGTACACCCGGAAAATGACCTGCAATTCCTGTTGGTTTTCATTTTCAAAGCTATAGATTCTTTCAGAGCCGTAATTACTGCAATGGCTTTGCTTTCCGGTTATCATCGTGTAGTCTTCGCTTATCTGCCTAATGTCTGAAACAGAAGTTAACTTCAACTCACAGAATTTCTGCTGTTCTGTTTCTATGCCCAAAATGCCTTTGGATAAGACACTTTTTGAAGACTTCCCATCGTTATAATCAACCGTGAAGAATGCTTTTCCAAAACCCTTTTCATTAGTATCGCCTACAGTAACCGACAGAGTAATTTTACCATCAGGTGATACTAACTCTTCGCCGGTAGAAGTACAGGAGAAAAAGGTTATTGCCAACAGGCAGAATATATTTACTATACTACAAAGTGTTGTTTTCATAAGGTTACGTGTTTTTCGATTAGAGTGATTAAAACTGATTCTTTTCTATCTCTACTCCATTCTGTATAAAAGTGACTTCAAACTGAGACTTGTCATCGAAAGCGGAAGATACAGGTTTCACGAATAAATTCACTGTTTCGTATGGCTTCAGCGTCTGTATCGCAGTGCGTCCCTGACTGACTCCGTTACACATCACTTCCACTTCAACAGGCTTTGAAGCTGATAAACCAAAGTTCTGTACTTCGACTTTCAGCTCACCTTTATCTTTGTCGTAAACAGGGCGGCGGGCAGATAACAAAGCCGGTTGATAATCGACATAAGGCAGACGGGCATAGCCGAAAAGCAGAGCACCGTTCTTATCTTTTCCGATCAGTTTCGGTGCAAATTCATCGGCTGTGATACCGCTTCCTTTTCCACTGAATACCACAATCAGATCGTTACCGGAGTTTCTTGTTTTCAAGGGTTTGCAACCACGACCGAAGTTCACTTCTGTAAAAGAACCGAAACGTAAGGATTGTACATCCACATCCGTCTGAGGATTAAAGCCTTCTTCGGCTGCAATCTTTACTTCAATGTTACGAGTAGAGGGAGTAATCACTTTCTCATTCAAAACAGAAAGAAGTAAACCTTTATTCAATGGAATACTGATATTTTTCGAACTATGGCGGTCATTAGGCTTATCTTCCCACTTAAGAGTATCAATTACTGCAAAGTTCATTTGAACGGCACGACCATGTCCGTCCTGAAATACTTTGGGACGTTCGTATTTGAACCAATGTTCCACTTCGCCGTCTTTGTGGAAAGATACACCCGGCACATAAGCTTCTCCTTGCTCAGTAACCCAATGAATGCCATCTTTTGAACGTTGATAGAAAGCTATCCGACCTAACCAGTCGTTTACGATCAAATGGTACTGAAGTTCGTCCCGCCATACTACCGGATCTTCAAAATGACCTTCTACGGCAGGATAAACCCGCTTGTCGGTCAACTGAGAATACGTGGAAAGTCCGTCTTTGCTAATCCAAACACCACCACCGCGACACACCATGAGATAAGAATCATCTTGCCGGCGGGCAAAAGTGAGATTAGACAAACCTTCGATAATTTTACGGTCACGCGGATCGAAGTCGAACTTGCCGTATGTCCAGACTGAACTGTCTTCCTTGTCGGCAATGTAATAGCCATCAATCACATAAACCACAACCCGACCGTCTTTCAACCGGAAGGCTTCGGGATTATGTCCCTTACCTACAGAGTTCTGAATTTTAAAAGGTCCTACAGAATTATCACAAACAGCATGATAAACCGTAGAGTTTGACCAAAACATATGTCCTTTGGGAGAGCTCTCGGGCCAACCGCACACATAAAGATGATACTTCCCATCAGCAGCCTGTAAGATATTTCCACCCCAGAAGGAGATTTCCGGTAGTTCGATGCCATTGTCTACATAGCGATTTTGAACACTGTCGGCTCCCCAGACACCTTTAGCCTGAGTACCATCGGGCATGGGAAGGAAGCGGTCCATGAAGCGGGCTCCAGTTACAAGTTGTTTCCACTCAGCGGGACGCTCTCGTTCGGTAATTTGGGCATGGAGCGAAGCGCATAGCAGTCCCAACCCAATTAAACATACTAATTTCTTCATCATAACTAAAACTCTACTAAGATTCTAAATACTTTTCCCGGATTGGCTTCCCAAGCTTTCATAGCTTCAAGGGCTTTGCCGGGTTGAACGATTTTTGTTATCAATTCTTCGACCGGACAATTACCGGCTTCCATATAGTTGATAACCGCACGAAAATCGGCAGGCAATGCGTTACGCGAACCATGAATCATTAATTCCTTTTGTACAAAATACTTGGTTTGGAAGGCAACTTCGCTCTTTGCATAACCGATGCAGACAACACGTCCTGTAAAGCCGACCTCGTCAACAGCCATGACGTAGGTTGCAGGACTACCCACGGCTTCAATTACGACATCGGCACCAAAACCTTTGGTTATCTCCTGTACTCGTTCGTGTACATTTTCGGTCTTGGAATTGATGGCATAAGATGCCCCTATTCGCTTTGCTAATTCCAGTTTTTCATCATCCAAATCAACAGCAATAACAGTTGCACCACGTAAGGCGGCACGCACAATGGCGCCGACACCAATCATTCCGCAACCTATCACCATGACAAATTCATTATCGATTATCCTACCGATAGAAACAGCATGAAAGCCTACACTCATGGGTTCAATCAACGCACAATCACGGGGAGAGATATTTCCCGCGGGAATAATCTTAGTCCAAGGCAATACCGCATATTCGCACATTACGCCATTGCGCTGTACACCGAGGGTTTCGTTGTACTGGCAGGCATTGACACGACCGTTACGGCAAGAGGCACATTTACCACAATTAGTATAAGGATTCAGCGTAACGTTCATTCCCCGTTCGAAACCGGCTGGTACATCCTCACCGATTTCTTCGATCACCGCCCCGACCTCATGTCCGGGAATGACAGGGAGTTTCACCATCGGGTTACGCCCTAGAAAGGTATTCAAGTCGGAACCACAGAAACCGACATACTTTATCTTAACCAATACTTCGCCGGCACCCACCACCGGTTTTTCCAATTCAACCACTTGCATTTCAAAGGGGTTGACAATTTGTACAGCTTTCATATTATCTTTATTTTATTAAGAACTAATCACTATTAAATGAAGCGGCGCGTGATAGCAAGTGTATCTCAAGCTCCTCCGCCTGTAAGGGGAGGTGCCCGCTTGCGGGCGGAGGGGTCTTACGTAAATAGAAAGTAACTTTGTGCAAGTCCCTTCGGATGTAAACCCCCTCCGCCCTACGGGCACCTCCCCTTACAGGCGGAGGAGTTTGAGATACTCCGTTCCCATTTTAATCAATCACTTTATACCCCTTCCATCCATAATAGGCACAGAAGACGAAACAAATCATCGGCACACAATATGCCACATAGTAAATATGCTCATTCACATGCATCAGGTACGCCGTCAGCTGAGGAAGGCAAGCATTACCCACAATAGCCATGACAAGGAAAGCCGAACCGCTCTTTGTCTGTCCGCCCAATCCTTTCAGTGCCAGTGAGAACTGAGTGGGGTACATGATGGACATGAAGAAAGAGATAGCCAGCATTGCATACAATCCCACCATTCCTCCAAATACCATGACTACTCCACACAGAAGAATATTCATCAAGGCATAGACCAACAGCATATCCTGCGGACGAAATTTCACCATCAGCCCCGTACCTATCCAACGTCCCGCAAGGAAGGCAAGCATATACAGGCCAAAAAAGGTAGTGGCAGTATCTTCGGGCATTCCGGCGTAGGTACAGCAATAAACCAAGAACAGACTGTTAATAGCCGTCTGCCCGCCATTATAAAAGAACTGGGCAATCACTCCCCAACGCAAATGCGAATGTTTCAATACGCCAAAGTCTATCAGCTTTTCTTTCTTGCCGGAGGCTGCATGCGTATCTTCATCTCCAATCTTCGGAAGTTTGGAGAAAACGAAAACGACCGCAATCACAATCAGCAGCAGAGCCAATATCAGATAAGGAAGCTTCATGGCGTCCGTCTCCAACTGCATGTACGCTTGCCAACCGCCCGGATAATCTGCGGGAAGTGTGTCGCGGCTGTATTGTGAGCCGCTAAGAACCAGTTTGCTCAAGAACATAGCGGCTATAAAAGCACCCAGTCCATTGAAGGATTGAGCCAGGTTCAGCCGCCGCGGAGCAGTTTCGGGCGCTCCTAAGACAGTGACATACGGATTGGCTGCTGTTTCCAGAAAGCACATTCCGGTAGCGATGATGAAGAAGATACAAAGATAAGCCCAATACTCTTTCAAGATGGCAGCCGGGAAGAAAAGCAACCCACCGATGGCAGCCAGTACCAGACCGAAGATTATTCCCGATTTATAACTGTAACGTTTCATAAACATAGCTATGGGTATGGGGAAGATGAAGTAGGCAAGCCAATAAGCGGTCTCGGTGAAAGAGGCTTCAAAAGTATTCAGCTCGCAAGTTTTCATCAATTGCCTTATCATGGTAGGCAGCAGATTGCTGCTGATTGCCCACAAAAAGAACAGGCAAAAGACCAGTGCAAGAGGGATGGTATATTTATTGTGTTTCATGGTGTTGTCCTTTATTTACTCTGACATATTTTTGATGTAAGGTGGTATGGAGAGATTAGCAAAGCCATAAAATCGACGGGCATTCTCTCCTAAGAATAATCGCTTTTCATCATCCGTCAGTTCCACGGACTTGGTGATGAAGTCGTATGACATCTTGTAAGTAATGGCTGTAATGGTACGCGGATAATCGGAACCCCACATTAACTTCTCCATTCCAACCAATTCGGCAGCCTTGCGGATGGCTTTTACTGCTCCGGCAAACGGATAGAACTCATCATTGAAAAGCCAGGTGATTCCTCCGGACTCAATCATCACCTGCGGATGGCGTGCCAAGCGGATTTGTTCTTCCCAATCGGGAAGTGTCACCATCCCGAAGTGCCCGATAGCAATCTTCAAGCGGGGACACTCCTGAATAACCTCTTCCATTTCGGAAACTTGCGTAGCTCCGTCTGCCAGGTCGATGGAAAGCAGGACTCCCCGCTCCTCCATATAACGGAACATCCGCATCATCTCATCATTATTCAGCATCACCCGCCCTTCTTTCAACAACAGACGTTGAGCAGGAATCTTGATAGCCTTAAACCCTTTTTCAATAAGCTCTTTAGCCTGCGCAAAGAAACCCGGCTTACGGAATTCGCACATGCCACACACAAAGAAACGGTTGGGATAGCGCGAAACAACCTCTTCCAGATAGTCATTCTGAATACCATCAATATACTCTTGCGTAATGACGGCAGCCGAGACACGGGCATAATCCATATTCGAAAGGAAAACCTCCGCACTATTCACGCCGTCCACCATAAAAGGGGGAAGCATCTGGCGCACTTCTCCCATAAACAGCGAACGACCTTGTTCTAAAGTACGGATAGGCAAGCCGTCTACCAGCGTATCTTGTCGCAGCCACAAATGGGCATGGGCATCAATGATTGTATAGTCCATAGGGCAATCCGATATTATGAGTTTGCCCAGCTTACACGTTGCTGATCTCCTATGATCTTCCGAACTTCATTGACCAACTCCCAATCCATCGGTTCTTCTATGAACGAGACATTCTTCTTCACATTCTGCGGATTGGCAGTACTGAACAGGGTGGTGGCAATTCTAGGATTGCTGACAGAGAACTGCATAGCGAGTTTCTCGATCGGATAGTGGGTTGCCTTGCAATGCTCCATCGCCCGGCGGCATGCAGCGACCAAAGTGGCAGGAGCCGGATGCCATGCAGGTACGCCACGTTCGGTCAATAGTCCCATAGACAAGGGAGAGGCATTGATAACACCGATACCTTTGGACTCAAAGTAATCGAGGAAGTCCACCAATTTATCATCACAAAGGCAGTAGTGGCAGAAGTTGAGAATAGACTCGACAGTGCCATTGGGCGAATGCTCTATAACCCATTGCAAGTTTTCGAGTTGCAGATCGGTAATCCCCACATGCCCCACTACACCTTTCTCACGCAGTTCGACCAACGCAGGCAGTGTTTCATTCACCACTTGGTTCAAATCGGCAAACTCAATATCGTGTACATTAATCAGATCAATGAAGTCGATATTCAGCCTCTCCATACTTTGGTACACGCTTTCGGTGACACGCTTTGCCGAGTAATCCCACGTATTAATTCCGT
Source organism: Bacteroidota bacterium (assembly GCA_023458215.1). The sequence continues at coordinate 106,661 of JAEXAJ010000159.1, read as the reverse complement.
CCGCGCCGTAGCGTCCTACCTTAGTGGATAGGTAATAACGGTCACGAGGGATGTCTTTCAGTGCTTTACCCAACACCGTTTCGGCTTTATAATGCCCGTAGTAAGGAGAAACGTCGATAAAATTCATTCCTAATTCGATAGCCGTAAAGACCGCTTCAACGCCTTCTTTCTCTTTAATATCATGGAAAACTCCTCCCAACGAAGAAGCTCCGAAGCTAAGGGAAGATACTTTCATCCCTGTTTTGCCGATTTCATGGTACTGCATATTTCTCAGAATTTAAATTATTTTGCTTGTGACAAAAGTAGAGAGGAATCGGATTTGATAAGACTACGACCGGATGAAAAAGTAACGTAACGGTTTACGTAAAAAAACATGTCTCAGATACCTGATTTCTAAAATAAATGTGCTTACTTTGTGTACGAATCCAATTCAAGACTATTCCATGAAAAACCAGAAACATACTTCGCTCAAAGATATTGCCCGGACATTGGGGGTGTCCATCCCCACCGTTTCGAGGGCCTTGAAAGATAGTCCTGAAATCAGCCGTGAACTCTGCGCCAAGGTTAAAGAGCTGGCCAAAGAGATGAATTACCGCCCCAACCCCTTTGCACTGAGCCTGCGAAAGAATGCACCCCGCATTATCGGAGTAGTAGTGCCGGACATTGTCACTCACTTCTTCTCGTCCATCTTGAATGGGATAGAGAATATGGCGATCCGTAACGGATACTTTGTCATTATCACTACCTCGCACGAGTCGTACGAGAACGAAAAGAGAAACATAGAGAACCTGGTGAATATGCGGGTGGAAGGCATTATTGCCTGCCTGTCGCAAGAAACGACGGATTATTCCCACTTCTCCGCCTTGAAAGATATCAACATGCCACTTATTTTATTCGACCGTGTCTGTCTCACCGACCGGTTTTCTTCGGTAGTGGCCGATGGCGAACACTCCGCACAAATAGCTACCCAGCATCTATTGGACAACGGCAGCAAGCGGGTCGCCTTTATCGGGGGCGCCAATCACCTGGATATTGTAAAGAAGCGGAAACATGGTTATCTGGAGGCACTGCGCAACAATCGGATCCCTATCGAAAAAGAACTGGTAGTGTGCCGGAAGATTGATTATGAAGAAGGAAAGATTGCCGCTGAAACACTGCTCTCCCTACCCAATCCGCCCGATGCCATCCTTGCAATGAATGACACATTGGCTTTTGCCGCCATTGAGGTAATCAAGAGCCATGGGTTGCGCATACCGGACGATATAGCCATTATAGGATATACCGACGAACAACATGCCAATTACATAGAACCCAAACTGTCTGCCATATGCCACCAAACCTATAAAATGGGAGAAACAGCCTGCCAACTGCTGATAGAGCAAACTAGAGGGAATAAGACTATCAAGCAAGTGATAGTTCCTACGCAACTACAAGTGAGAGAAAGTTCGATAAGAACAAGCTGATTCCCGAATAGCCTCTTTGACTTTTTGCCATCGAAGTGGCAAAGTCTTGCCAAGCCGATGGCAATAGATTGCCAATACGATGGCAAAGCTTTGCCAATATGATGGCAAGGATCGACGGATTAGAAGTAAAAGTGTATCTTTGCCTACGAAAACAGGAACGTATTACTATGGAAAGAGTTTTGGATACTATCACACAGACATACCGGCATTACATAGAAAGTATAAAACATCTATTTTTACTTGTTTTATTCTTAGAAGTACCTCTTTGCCATACCTATGCGGACGATTTCCAATTTATCACCATCAACGCCATGCAAGGGCTGAGTGACAATCAGATACGCTACATCTTCCAGCTCCCCGACGGCAGAATGACCTTCACTACCAGCGGAAGCATCAATCTATATGACGGCGTACACTTCACCAATCTTCACCGCACATCGGAAGATATTTATCCACTCAGTCAATACGACGGCTATTATCACATCTACCTCAGTGCCGACTCATTGTTATGGATTAAAGACCACCACCGGCTGATGTGTGTTAACTTGCAGAAGCAGCAATACATCACCGACCTGAATTCTTATTTCAAAAACAAAGGTATAGAGAAACCCATAGACGACCTGTTTGTAGACGATCAAAGGCGAATATGGTTGATAAGTGACGGAAAACTTCTGCAACAAGAGCTCAAATTCAATCTAAAGTTATCCGCCAATCAAGGAAAGATACAAGATTTGGCTACGGATACCCACTCCCTATACCTGTTTTACAATACCGGAGAGCTCGTCTGCCACAATCTCAAAACAGGGAAACAGCTCTATGCCCAAGCAGCCTATCCCCAAGATGAAGAGATGAAGTTCCGGAATACCTCACTTGTAGTCCGCGGCAAGGATGGATTCTATCAGTTACGCAACGGGGCAAAAGGAGGCTTCTTTCACTTCGACACGCAACAGCAGGTATGGACCAAAATCATGGAAAAGGACTACACGCTGAATACCTTAATTATTTCTGACGATCATAAAGCATACATCAGTTGCATCCGTGGTCTTTGGATTATCGACCTCGATAAAGGGACACAGCAACACCTGCCTTCACTCAAAACCCAAAAAGGAAGTGTGCCGGCTACAGAAATCAGCACTGTGTTTCAAGACCGGCAAGGGGCTTTGTGGCTAGGAACCTTCAACCGAGGATTACTTTACTACCATCCTGCCATGTACAAACTGGTACATACAGACCGGAAAGCATTCCCTGTATCGAACGAAGAAGATATAGCCGTCACCCACTTTGCCGAAGACAAAGAAGGGAACATCTATATCAAAGAACGTTCCGCAATTTACCAACTGGATGTTCAAGAGGACGGAACCCGAAGCCTCACTCCCATCCTCCTCTCTTCCCTCTCCAACGAATTGCAAGCTAAGCTGCAATCTTCCCGCTCCACTTCTTTTCATAATAAAAGTTATACGGCCCTGTGCAGAGATAGCAGAGGATGGATTTGGGCGGGGACGGCAGACGGGTTGGAACTCTTCTGGCATGACACACAAACAAAACCGCGCCGTTTCTACCGTGAGGATGGATTGACCAATAACTTCGTACAAGCCATCCTCGAAGACCGGCAACACAGAATATGGGTGACTACCAGTAACGGAATCTCACAACTCAGCATCGACCCGAAGACACAACATATCAGTATCACCAATTACAACCAACGCGATGGTACCTTGGAGGGAGAATATATAGCAAACTCCGCTTTCGAATCGAGCAACGGGACTCTTTACTTCGGAGGAGTGGACGGGTTTACAACCCTTCCTCCAATGTCCAAGCCGGCTATTCCCGGACTACCTTATCAGCCCGTCTTCACCGCCTTCTATCTGCATGGCGAAAGAGTAATCCCTGCTAAAGCCTATAATGACCGGATTATCCTACCCAAAGCCACTGCTTATACCCGGGAAATCTCATTGAAGTACAATCAAAACTTCATTACCTGCGAATTCTCCGCACTGAATTATTTCAATCCGGAGCGCACATACTACCGCTATCAACTGGAAGGAATCGATTCGAACTGGCTTTCTACCACCAACAGCAAGGAAAGCAACGGCATCTTAAAAGTGTCTTACACTAATCTGCCTCCGGGAAACTACACGCTCAAAGTGATGGCATCGGGCGATGCCGGCAATTGGAACGAACAGCAGATAACCAAAGTAAACATCATCATTCATGCCCCCTGGTGGAAAACGAACCTGGCATATACCGTTTATCTGATTCTACTGTTGATAATAATCTACGCAAGCATCCGCCTTTACACTTATCGGACAAGAAAAGAAATGGAACGCCGCCACAAAGAAGAAATTCTATTGTTGCGCATCCGCAATCTGATAGAACAGTGCAGCCGTTACGAGAGCGAACAGAGAACCCACGCAGAAGAAACGCACATACCACCGCCCATCCATAAAGAAGAGGAGCCTTCTCTGACACCGGCAGAAGATACTTTCCTCACCCAAGCCATCGAGCAGGTGGAGAAGAATCTGCACGTTCCCGGCTACTCGGTAGAGCAACTGAGCCGTGACCTCTGCATGGAACGTACCGGACTTTATCGCAAACTGGTAGCCCTGCTCGACCAGTCGCCCAGTCTGTTTATCCGTAACATCCGCCTGCAACGGGCCGCACAACTGATACTTGAGAACCGTCTCAGCATCACCGAAATTGCCGAACGTACCGGATTCAGCAGTACCAGTTATCTGAGCAAATGTTTTCAGGAAATGTACGGCTGCCGACCTTCGGAATATGCAGCCAGAGAGCAGAAATCAACCTGAGTGTTGTTCGTTTCAACAGGATTGTTGCAACACCGATGGCTCTACGGCGTACCTTTGCAGGGTAAAATGAAAACACGTTGAAAGACCATGAAAATGAAATTCAGTAGAAAAGCCGGTTTGCTGCTGGCTTGCGCAACCATGATTGCAACCACTCTCTGCACAGCACAGAACGTGCAACGCACCGAGCAAGGAGTCAAGTACTCCACTCAAGGAATGGACATCAATGTAGGCTTTTATTCGCCTTACATTGTCCGCGTTTACAAAACTCCCGAAGGCAAAAGCTATAACAAGGAAAGCCTGGTCGTAACCAAATTGCCCGAAGCTACTCCGATAGAAGTATCTCAGGAAGGAGGATTGTATGCGCTGAAATCTTCCCGGTTGAAGGTTCTTGTCAATCCCGTCACCGGAGGGATCAGTTTCTATACTCCCGATGGACAAGAGTTACTGAAAGACAAAGACTATGGCACCTCCTTTGCTGCAAAGAACGATGCAGGCACTCCCTCCTATCAGGTAAGAGGAGCTTTCTTGTTGGATCGGGACGAACCCGTCTACGGTGTCGGCCAGGTGATGGATGGCAAGCTCAACCGCCGCAACTCCACGCATCACATGCAAAATGAGAACATGTTCACCTACTCTCCCTACTTCATGTCACCCACAAAAGGTTATGCCGTGTATTGGGACAATTACTCCATCTCCGAGTTTGTGGACACTCCGCAGGAGTTGGCTTTTGAAAGCCTGGGACATTGTGCCGATTACTATTTTATGTACGGCGGTACTCCCGATCAGATTATTGCCCAAGTACGTGACCTCACAGGACATGCCCCCATGCTTCCGTTATGGAGCTATGGTTTCTTCCAAAGCAAAGAGCGTTATCATACCCAGGAAGAAAACCTCAATGTACTGAAAGAATTCCGCAAGCTACAAATCCCCATCGACTGTATGATTCAGGACTGGCGTTACTGGCCCGAATATCAGAAGACCGATAGTGCCTGGAACTCTCACAGCTTCGACCCCGAGCGTTTCCCCGAACCTAAGAAATGGGCTGACGAAATACATCGTCTCAACGCCAAACTGATGATTGTGGCATGGCCCGGTTTCGGTCCTAAAACCGAACAACGCAAAGAGTTCGACTCCAAAGGTATGGTTATCAACTTCGACACCTGGCCTCCTGAAAGCGGCGCCCGTCCGTATGATGCTTATAACCCCGAAGCCAGAGAGATCTATTGGAAGTATCTCAATAAAGGTATTTTCAGTTATATCGGCAACGACGGCTGGTGGCTCGACTCTACAGAACCCGACCACATCAACCGCAAGGACTCCGATTATGACCTGCCCACCTCACTGGGTTCTTACCGCAGCGTAAAGAACGCTTTCTCATTGATGCACAATGCAGGAATCGCTTCTCATCAAAAAGCATTCGACCAAAACAAACGTGTAGTCATCCTCACCCGTTCAGGCTTCATCGGTCAGCAACGCTATGGTTCCAATACTTGGAGCGGTGACGTAACCTCCACCTGGGAGATGCTGGAAAAACAAATACCTGCCGCACTGAACTACACCCTCATGGGTATTCCTAACTGGAACAGTGACATAGGTGGTTTCTTTGCCGGCCGCTGGAACCAAGAAGGCGGTGCCAAGAATCCCAAGTACCAAGACTTGTATGTGCGCTGGATGCAATTCGGCACTTTCTGCCCCATGATGCGTTCACACGGAACAGAGCTACCCCGTGAAATCTGGAACTTCGGCAAGCGTGGTGACTGGTGTTTCGACGCTCAAGAGAAAATGATTAAACTGCGTTATCGCCTCTTACCTTATATATATAGCACCTCTTGGGATGTTTCGAAGAACGACGGTACCTTTATGCGTCCGTTACTGATGGATTTCACTGCTGATAAGAAAACCTATGAGTTGGGTGGTGAATACCTTTTCGGTCGCTCTATGCTGGTGGCTCCTGTCACTAAACCCGAAGTAACCGAATGGTCTGTTTATCTGCCCGAAGGAGCCGATTGGTGGGATTTTTGGAATAACCAAAAACAATCAGGTGGACAAACCGTAAACCGTGCTGTGACCAAAGACATCTTGCCCGTATATATCAAAGCCGGAAGTATCCTGCCTTTCGGTCCGCAGGTTCAGTATTCCACGGAAAAGAACTGGGATAATCTGGAAATCCGCATCTATCCCGGTGCAGATGGTACGTTTACGCTGTATGAAGACGAGAATGATAACTACAACTACGAAAAAGGTATGTATTCCACCATCCGTTTCCAATGGAATGACAAAACTCGCAATCTGACGATAGAAGACCGTCAGGGAGAGTATCCCGGTATGCTGAAGAACCGCAAATTCAAAGTAGTATTGGTAAATCAGAAATCAGGAACGGGAGATGCACCGATGAAAGGAGGAAAGAGTATCAACTATACAGGAAAGAAAACGAATGTGAAGTTCTAAATCTCCATACTTACACATTGTCCCTTTTTTATACAACATCCGGATATCAATCCCATGATACCCGGATGTTCTTCTTATACTACTGCATTGCTTTAAATATACTACTATTTGAAGAGAATTTGTAACTATATGAAAAATGAACAATAAAAATAGTATATTTGCAATATCAACCAGATATTGCTATGAATCGACTGTCAGGACTCTCCCTATTATTACTGTTTTCTACCCTGTTTTATCAAGTGGCAAGAGCACAGAACAATCCTTATAAGATTAATGATAGCCTGTATACCTACTATCAGAAGTGCAATTCCTATATCAACGAGCCAGTAGTGTTAGCTATGGCAGACACTCTGTTTGAAAGTGCCGCCCATGCCAAAGACGAAAAAGCACAATGTCTGGCATTACATCTCAAAGTAGATTATTACTATTACAAAGACAGTCTGGAAGCCTTATTGCACGAACAACAAATTATTGCCAACTTTGCCCGCCAAACTCAGCATCAGCAGTATATATTCAGCGCATGGAATCGCATCATCTCTTACTACATTCTGCACCATGACAATGACCAAGCACTACGGGAGTTAAAAAAATATCAGGACGAAGCACTTCGCCTCAACAATTCGTATGGCATAGCACGTAGTTATATCCGCATGGGCGAACTTTACCAGTCATTGAATAACGAGCAGGCTATTGTCCAATTTGAAAATGCCATAGAATATTATAATAATATCGGCGAAACCAAAGATATATCTTATCCCTACAATCGCCTCAGCCACTGCTACCTTACAAAGAATGACCTGATAACTGCCGAGAATTATGCAGTAAAATCATTGAAATACGCTCAGGTAACCGGTCATAAAATAAGCGCCTACTGCATTTTATTGAATATTTATATCAAAAGCCGTAATTTTGAAAAAGCACACCTATACAAAAAGTATCTTGACGACTATAACGCTAAAAAAATGCTGAATGGAGCCAATAAGATCAGTTATATGAAAAGTATTAGCGATTATTATATCGCTTTAAAGCAATGGAATAAAGCACTCATCTATATAGACTCCATCGAAGACCCGCTTGCACAAGCCGACCGCCAAAGAAAAATCTCTTTAGAACAAAAAGATTTTGAAAAAGCTTATTACTACATGAGCTTGAAAAACAAGCTGTCCGACTCCCTTGTACGTGCTACCAATGCCGAAGTGCTTGCAGCATACAACGCCCGCTTCAACAACCAAGCCCTCGAAATGGAGAAGAACCGCCTCGTAGTACAGCATCAACAGGAAGAACTGCGTCGGATAGCCTTAGAAACGCGGGAGAAACAGCGTAGTTTCATTGTACTTATCGTCATTCTATTGATAACAAGTGGGTTTTCCACATTATACGCCATCAGCCGCCGCCGTTCGGCACATCGCCTGCGTACAGAAAAGCAGTTGGCCGAAGAAGCTTGTCGTCGAGCTGAAGCTGCCGACCGCCTGAAAAGTGTTTTCCTGCAAAATTTGAGTCATGAGATACGTACCCCGCTCAATGCCATTGTTGGGTTCAACGACTTACTGAACGGTAGTGCAAACCTCGAACTGGAACCGGAAGAACGGGCAGATCTTCTCAATAACATTTACCGCAATACCGAACTCTTGCTGACATTGGTCAATGATGTCCTCGACCTCAGCACTTTGCAAAGCGGCAATTACAAAATAACTCCCTCTCCCACAAATATACAAGAATTATGCAAGCTCACTTTGACCAATATGGCATCCAAAGTATCCAAAGGGGTAGCACTTGAATTAGAAGCCTCTCCCCAAAACCTGATTGTGAATACAGATGCCTCACGCTTACAACAAATACTAACCAATCTTTTGGGAAATGCCTGCAAATATACCGAAGATGGCAGCATAGTACTCTCCTATACCACCAACTCCGAGAAGGTAATCTTTTCCGTTACCGACAGTGGTTGCGGCATTGCTCCTGAGAAAGCCGAAGCCATTTTTCAGCGGTACGAAAAGCTGGACAGCTTCAAACCAGGTTTTGGCATCGGGCTCAGTATTTGCCGGAGCATCACCGATTTACTAAACGGACGTATCTATTTGGATACCACCTATACGAAAGGTGCACGATTTGTATTGGAAATTCCACTTATGCTTCCTCTTGATGTTCAATAATTTATCCAAACTCATCAGTTTAATTTGACTTCTTTTTATCTCATTTCATTCACTACCTTGTCCGCCGGTTCGGTCCAGGTACGACGTATAACGGTCTTCGAAAACAAAGACGGACACGTTTTTGGATTGTCATGTTCCAAGATGTTTAGCTCGGCCCAAGCTTTATCATATTCAACAAGATAAGGAAGTTTATCCTCGGCAACCAGCCCTTGCCTGATGGCTCCCAAATGAAATAATGCCCGATAAATACGATACATTAGTAGTCCATATTGACAAGAAACCTTCAGGGTTTCATTCAGAAGTTTATCAGGCACATTGATTTGCCGTGCTAAATGAACTATTTTCTCCCAGCATACTACAGCCGCATCTTTTTCTGACAAAAGTATTTTCGCTTTTGCTATGTCATTCGGTAAAACAGGAAATGTAATATACTCATCTCTTACCCACATGCTAAATACATCATCCGGGAAAGCAGCACTGCGCATTCCTTTCAAAGTAGCTTCTTCAGACAGCAGCGCCAACTCTCTAAACCGCCTGGCATCTTCCTTAGAAAGTGCCAACTTGTCTGTCGCATATCTATAAAAGATTGATTCTTCGGATTGATTCGGAGAGGAAGCCCACTGAGCCATTACCCAAGCATTGAGATCACACCATAATTCGTTTTTAGGATAAGGACCTTCCCATCCACCACCACGAGTCCAGGTCCACATACCTACCAACTTTCCAGTCTCATAAATGTCACGCATACACCAATATTTTCCTTCCTTCTTTCGGTTTGCATCTTCCTCAAACCCTTCAATAACTCCTCGTCCTATATAGTTTGGGTAAGCACCTTTTCCTTCATATTCTCGGGCGCACTGTACCTCTACTAACTGCTGGTGACGTCCAAGCCCCAATACTTTACTAAACGGATTTCCACGATGAAAATCTCCTTCGCAATGCTTTATCGAAATGACTAGATTGGGATGAGGCTCTACTTTATCACTGATATATTGATATTTCTTATCATCGGTATCGAATGCCCACCAAGTTCTAAAAATAAGTTTCTTCTTTAACTTTACGCAAACCTCTTCTCGTAACAGATTAATCAAAGGAATAATACATTTATCTGCATTATCCTTATTCTGAATATTTCCCAAGTGGAACGGAGCGTCTTCCAAATATGTTTCGCCAATACGTACCACAATTCCATCCATCTGTGGAAACTGCTTAAAGAACGCTTGAAGTTGATATTGAAGGATACGTTGAACTAATGTATCCTGCGGATTGCCAAAACTCTCCTCAATACCATATTTAGAAACCAATCTTTTAGGTAGAAGAATTAAATCACTCATAGCGTATACATCAACACCGTTTTTCTCGCAATCATTAAAAAGCCCGTGCAATCTTGCAGCTTTCTTATCTACCCACTCTCTGTCGGGTGATCCAAGCGGCAGAATATCTTTGTCGAATTCATCCCAATTAATAGCCAGTGTAGGAGAATCAAACAGGAAATAGCACTTAGAGTTATATCCCATCTTTTTCAAGCTATCGGATCTGTTAAATACACTTTCATAGAGAGGTTCGCCCGGATTATTATGAACCATATCCATAATATATGGTAACTGTGAAAATGACAACAATGACATCAAAGTTGACAAAACAAAACAAAAAGACCTTTTTAGGCCAGGCAATGTTTTTTTTATTATTATACTTCCCATAATCTTGTCAAATAATTATATTATTGCAAAGTAAAGTAAAAACAAATATCTATTTAGGTATCAGAAAAAAAGAGGAGGAGAAGAATTTTCCAATCATACTCCTCCAAAACCAAACTATATATTAAACCTATGAAAATACTATGTAGTGTTCTGCTCCTGATTATTTGCTGCCATTCTTGCTTATTTATTTATTATCATTGTACATTGAAACAAGGGACCTGCTATAAACTCCTTTTGCACAGGATGGAAAGATATCACCACACTATCCTTTCCTTTAGTGAGATTGGAAGGGATACTATACTTTTCATCATAAAACATATAACCTTTAAAATGGACTGTCGCAGTAGTCAGTAAGGTACCATCCACACGAATATCGAATGTATGACCGTGAGGCAGATTTCCCCAATACAAGCAAATCAACGTCATTGGATCATTGGGACTCACTTTCATTTTAAAAGAAAAATACCCACCATCAACGGCTCTTCTATACTTCCGCTCATTAAGAACACCCACATCGGTATTTTCACCTTGCAGATCATGATCTCTTTCAGGTTGCATTTCACCTAATTGAATAAAGTCAATGGTCCGTTTCTTCAGTTCTGCTTCGTTCATTTTATTAACGCGGAGCGTTTTTTCCGATTGTGTCCACTCTTCAGAGGTGAAACAATTGAAATACACAAACCCTACATCATCAGGAGATTTATAGTAAGGTTTCATCAATAACGCTTCACCTGATGCCAACTTAATCGAAAATTGTCCCTCACTGTCTCTCTTCACCAAATTCTCAAAATTACCATCATCGGTTACAAGAGCGTTGATTAAAGTATCAGACGGAACTACCGCATTAAGGACAAAAGGACCATAAAGAAATGCACGCATAGAAGACTTACCTGGTATTGCTTCTGAATAGATAGACATTTCAAAATGAAGATCAATGTAATCTTTATTTGTCCATTCTCTACTTACCTTAATATACCCATCTACCACTTTAGCAGTCTGCTTTTTGCCATTGATCGAAATTTGATATCCCTTTGCCCACTGAGGCATGCGAAGGAATAAACTAAAGCCTTGTTTCTTGGGAGTATTTATAAAAATTTGTACATTACCTGACTGAAGCAAATCGGATGTTTGTTTAACTTCCGTTTTCCTGCTATCCCATTTTAGAACAGATGGAATGTATAAATTCACATAAAGGTTTTCATTTAAGTCCTTAAAATAGATTTGTTCTCCATAACGGGCATGGTTTTCCCAACCACTGCCTACACAACACCAAAAAGAATTCTCAGGATCCGAAAATCCTTTTGTTGAATGCCCGGCTACTATTGGAGAGAAATATCTGACCATTCCCGTTTGGGGATGTTGAGAACCTAATATTTGATTAAAGAGGGCACGCTCGCTATATTCCGGCTTGTCGGGTGACGCATCCAGCATATATAGGTGCTTTGTAAGTTTAAGCATGTTATAAGTATTGCAATTTTCAGCGGTCATTGCAGATAGACTATTATACAAGTTATCGGGGCGCCCAAAGTGTTCCGATTCGCTGTTGCCACCAATTACATAAGTGTGATGGTTCACTACAGTACTCCAAAAGAAATCGGCTATATCCTTATATTCTTTTTTACCGGTTAGTTCGTATTGCCTCATAACACCTAGTATCTTGGGTATTTGAGTATTGGCATGCTGACCACACAAAGAGTCCTTCTTGCACATAAGTGGTCTTATCAGAATTTGATGATTCAATCTTTCGGCATAATCCAAAAACTTCTTATTACCAGTCAAGAAAGATACATCAGCCATTGCTTCATTAATTCCTCCTGATTCGCATAGCAGTATTTTTTGTAACTGTTCATCATCTAAATTCGATAAAATAGAAATCCACCACGAAGAGAATGTTGACAAAAGTTTCAGGGCTTTCTCATTTTTAGTGTAAAGGTAAGTGTCTGCCAAGCCTGCAAACAGCTTATGTATATTATATATCGGCACCCAATACCCATTCAAGTCAAAGCCCTGAGAACGAATATTTCCTTCCTTAAGTTCCGAGAACAAATCTTTGGCACGAGGAAAGCCCGCCAACATTCCACCATTTTTCTGTTGGCAGGAATCCAACTCTGCAAGAATATAGTTTATTCTATCATTCAAGCGAACATCATTTGTCGAAGCATACATTAGCGACAACGCAGATATATAATGCCCCAGTGAATGTCCCGAAAGTCCTCCCGATTCCCAACCACCATATTTGGAGGCTTTAGGTTCCAATCCAGCTTCCGAACGATACCCACTCAATAGTCTATCCACATTAACATCGAGTATCCAAGTCTTATCCAACTCCATTGCTCTCTTAAAAGGACTATCTGTTAAACGTACATCCCAAAGACTGAAAGGTATACGTTTAAAATCGACTACCTGATTTTGCGCGTGCATCTTCACAACAAAGAAAGATGCAAAAACAACGATAAAAAAAGAAAATATAAAGAGTATTTTTCTCATCATAGTATTTCTATTAAATAAAGACATTTATCTTCTTTAATTCAAGAATCACTTTTAGAATTAGTTATCTGCAAAATAAGAGAACTTTTAAGACATTTATGTATCCTAAATAAAAACTTTTAGGATCGGTTTTAATAACTAAGACTTATTCAAATGCCTCTTTATAGGAAAAACAATCAAAGTCTGAATAGTTAGTACTTTTACTCCCATTGGAAGAAGCGTACATTCCAATATAAGAACCGGTATATCCTCCGCAATAATTCGAGGTCAAAATCTTTCCATCCTGAGCACTTCCTATTGAATGCCATTCGTTACCATTCAATGAATAGTAGAAAGAATATTGCTGTTTAATAGCAATTACCCTCAGACCAATTCTCTTTTCATCAAATTTCACTACACTCACATCGGTTTCAATTCCATTATCCGTTTTAACCAAGGCTAAAGACGCATTTTCTGAAAGCCCCCTCTTCACTAAACGATAATGACATTGTGGTGACTGAAATACAACTAGGCCAGATTCCTCCCCTTCTTTGCTAGAAATATATTCCATAAAAACATCAGATATAAAATCTTTATGTTGCTGCCTTCTTCCAATAAAGGAAGGGCTTAATTCCTGACTTAACGTTTGAGGCTTGAGATACAATCTCAAGAACCCCTTTCTTTCAGTTAATGAATAGGTTTTCTGGCTAGGGGTACGGATGAAATTCCAATAAGGTTCCAATCTAATAGAATTAAAATGATCTTCAAATGGAAGAGAAGGGAACTTGTACTCCGGGAGTTTAGGTGCAGGATGTTGCATACACACATGTCCGCTTGAGGGAGCTCCAACAGGCCAATTATCCTCCCATGCCATTGGAACCAGGAAAGTTTCGCGCGCTAAATTAGTAGTTCCATTTCTATAAGGTCTAATACCTAAGACAACCATCCACCAATCACCATTCTGAGTCTCCACCAAGTCGGCATGACCTATATTTTGTATTGGATAATTCATTTCCAAATGCCGATTGGTTAGTATAGGATTCCTTGGGTTTGTTTCGTAAGGGCCTTCTATATTCTTCGCTCTAAAAACTGTTACAGCATGTTCGTGTCCGGTACCTCCTTCAGCAACTATAAGATAATAGAAGCCGTTTCGTTTGAACAATCGCGGCCCTTCAGCATTTCGTGCATGATGCAAAGCACCACCTTGTGCCAATATCACTTTTTCTTCACCAAGTAATCGCATATTCACTACATCGAGCTCTTTCATCCATATAATACTGTGTTTCCAATATTTCTGTTCATCATTGTTAGCAAAGCGAGTCCCTATAAAGTAGCTTCTGCCATTTTCATCAAAGAAAAGACATGGATCAATTCCGGGTGCTCCATCAAGATAAAAAGGATCGGACCATGGTCCTTCGGGACTCTTAGCAGTACAAATAAAATTACCACTCCTGACTGAATCTTTGGATCCAATCATGGTGGTAGTCATATAATAAGTTCCATTGTGAAAACGAATAGAAGGAGCAAATATACCTGATATACCATACTTTACGGAATCAAGAGAGAGCTGCGACGGACGATCCAAAACATTACCTATTTGTTTCCAATTGACTAAATCCTTACTTTTGAAAATAGGAACTCCTGGAAAATATTCAAAAGAAGAATTCACTAAATAAAAATCGTCATTCACTCTACAAATGCTAGGATCAGGATAAAACCCTGGTAGAATAGGATTATTGTAAATCCTCTCCTGGGCAGCAGCGCCGACTGCAACAGAAAAGAATAACATAAAAACAAAGGATGTAATAAAACATTGTAATTCTAATTTACGCATACTGAATTCATAATTATTTCTTTTTATCACTCTACATATTAGTTACAGCAAACTACAGATTTCACAAAACCAAGTAGGAGCTCAATTAATTACATCTAATTGTCAACCCATAAAGTTTCAATGAAATCTGCAGTACTTTAATTTACGGATTCTTATTGATTCCGATTGATATACAATTTTAGATTTAATATACTGGATTCTGCCACATTACTTTTTCATTAGCATACGTATTCAGCAAACTAGAGGGAATTGGAAATATGCATTGATAATCCTCCATCACATAAATACCACCATCTTGTTTTATATCGCCAAGAAAATCATTCATCACTTTCTTTGCAATTCCCCAACGCAGCAGATCACTCCAGCGAAGCCCTTCAAATGCAAATTCAACTTGTCTTTCTTTAATAAGTGCTTTTAAGAAATCTTCTTTAGTATTAAAAGTAGTGGGTGTAGACAATCCTGCACGGTTACGTACCTCTTTAAGTATCGCGATAGAAGTATCATTTACCCCGTTCAGTTCATTGAGCACCTCAGCATACATTAACTTAACATCAGTATAGCGTATGATGGGTATATTAACTCCCCAATCATTCTGATTGACCGGTTTTATTGCTGTATGATGAAATTTAATGATATAGGTATTTTGATCGTCAACGGTTCCATTAATCATCAAATTAGTAGCAACAGATATATCTTTGCGCAAATCACCAGGTTCATAGGCAGCCAATAAAGTAGTTGAAACCAAAGGGTAACTATTAAACCCATTACAGATTTGAAGATCTCCGCGGTATTCGGCAGGCAGACAACCGGGTGTAAAGTGCTGACCTTCGCCTAATTGTCCGCCCATAAACTGTATTTCAAACATGCGTTCTTTTCCGTATTCGCCACTTTCGTTGACACAATCAACATATTGTGTTTCCATTTCGTAAACCTTACTATTTATTACATCTTCCAAATAAGGTTTGGCTTTGGCGTATTGATGACGAAACATACACATACGAGCTAACATGGCTGCCGCTACATACTTCGTAGGGCGTCCGTTGTTATCTCCACTCCATTGTTCCGGCAATAATGATATCGCAGATTTAAAGTCTTTCTCTGCAAAATCGAATGTCTCGTCCTGTGTAGAGCGAGGAATCAATTTAGTCTCTTCAACAGAGTAACTTCTCTCATACAGAGGCATCCCACCAAATAAATGCCCCAAGTACCAGTATGAATAAGCACGGAAGAAATAGCTCTCCCCTTTTATACAATCACGCTGTGTTTCATCTGTGAATATACCATTATCAATTTTATCTAAAATTTGGTTTGTTCTGCTTATAACTCCAAAGAAATTATTTAGCCAACTCTCAGTACTTCCGTTAAGAGCATCATTGGTGAATCTTTCGAGACCTCCCAGATAACCGCTCGGATTTCCCGGAGTCACTACATTCAATTCATCTGTGCGCATATTCATTGCGTATAAAAAACTAGTATTCCCCGCATAAAGTCCTTGTAGCTTGCCATAGATGCCGGCAGACGCCTGTTCAAAATCCGCGGCTGTCTTATATGCTCCAACCACACTGTACGAAGATTCCGGTTCACATTTCAAGAAATCATCACATCCACTAAAAATTGATATTCCTAAGAGTGACATCAAAAGCAGCTTATATCTTGTTTTCATATTATAATTAAAATTTAAAAAGTTAAACTTGCACCAATAACAAATCGTTTAGAAAGCGGATAAGTAGTGTAATCTACTCCCTGCTGTGTTGTCTGATTTCCATAATTGTTTGCTTCGGGAGTAATACCTGGGTAATGGTCAAATTGTGCCAAATTATCTACAGAAAAATAGATTTTAGCATTTTGCAGCATTGTATTCTTTAGTAGTCCACGCGATAAAGTATAAGACAAGGTTATATTCTTTATTTTCAAATAGGTAGCATCATAAATACGATAATCACTATTTTTCTCGAATTTACCAGTCAGTACATAAGGTGTCTTTCCGTCCCACGACATATTCACGCCATTCACATTTTGTACCGGATTCTCTCCATACTTCGTCATATAGTCAGGCTTATAGCAATTAACCCAATGAGACAAGTTGGTAACTACCCACGAACCTTCATCCAATTGGCGTGAGCCTAGCCAACATACATCACCTCCAAATTGACCTTGCAGAAGTATACGCAGTTCGAAACCTTTATAACTAAAAGTATTGGTCATACCATACATCAAATCAGGGAGCGGATTACCATAGGCAACCAGGTCAGCACTATTAATCACATTATCGTCATTTTGATTCACATATTTCTGGTTACCTTCCACTTGACCAGGAATAATGGGAACTAAAGGTTTGCCATTCGCATCGAAATCTTTTGCAGTAAGCACTCCATCTGTACGGTAAACATAATATTGACAAACGGGTTTTCCTACCTGAGTTATGAATTGTGCATCCCAGTTGCCTGAAATAATTTTATCATCACCACCCATATCCAATACTTTATTAGTATTTCGTGACAAATTTAACGAAGTGCTCCAACTAAAATCTTTTGTCTTAATATTATAAGTATTCAAATCAATCTCCCAACCTTTATTTTGGATAGAACCTATATTCGTGCGGAAGCTACCAAATCCGGTAGTAGCCGGTACAGGTTTACTAAAAAGCAAATCGGTAGTCTTATTCTTATAATAATCGAAATTAAATTGAACGCGATTATTAAAAAGAGAAATATCCAGACCTAAATCCAATGTAGTAGTTGTTTCCCACTTCAAGTTATCATTTGCAATATTTGATGGCGCATATCCTGATACGAGTTTATTATTCCAAACAGCATTATCAATGCCGATAAGCGACATATAATCATAGTTTCCAATACGATCGTTACCCGCTTTACCCCATGAAGTACGCACTTTTAATAATGAAATCCATGAAAAGCTTTCCATAAATTTTTCTTGATTTATCTTCCAAGCAGCAGAAACAGAAGGAAACATGCCCCATTTGTTATTATTACCAAAACGGGAAGAACCATCACGACGCAAACTTGCGTTTACCAAATACTTTTCCTGATAGTTATAACCCACACGCCCGAAAAATGAAGCTGTAGCATAAGTATCTTTATAAGTAGAAGCCCCTGTAGGCGTTGACGCTACATTCATTGTAGGTATAAGTGAATTAGGATAACCTGTTTTACTTGCACTTAACTGATAGTAACGATGTTTATCTGCACTCTGTCCTAACAAGATATTTAAAGTATGATCATTTTTGAAAGTCTTTTCATAAGACAATGTATTCTGTATCGACCAAGCGTTTGATTGAGCAACAGAACTATTTCCGTTAGGAGTACTTCCACGATCTAAATCGGGCATGAAAAACTCATATTTATTAGAGTAGTAATCATAGCTGTATTGTGTCTTAAACTTCAGATTATCCAATATAGAATATTCTCCCCAGGCAGATGTCAGAACTTTAGTTGTTTCAGTATCGTCAACCACATTTTTCAAGCGTTCCAAAGGATTTGTATAAACTAGCGAAAAATCGGTAGGAAAGCCCCATTGTTTCGTAGCCTCGTTTAACTGAACCAAAGGAGATTGAGCCAGTGCATGGTGAATAACGCTTTCTTTTCCTTCGGTATTTTGATCAGACTGCTTAGAAAAAGAAGGTACTATGTTCATTCCTAAACGAATCTTTTTACCCACATTAAGAGTAGCATTCAAGCGGAAATTAGTACGATTATAATAAGTTTCTTTTATCACTCCATCCTGCTCCATATAACCTCCTGAGACATAAATACTACCTATTTCTCCCTTAGAGGAAGCCGAAACCTGATAGTTTTGCATGACTGCATTCTGTGTAATAGCATCCTGCCAATCGACATAAGGGCGAGAACCGTCTGTCCAAGACTTAGGTATTTGACTTGAAACTGGACGCGAACTCATTGGGTCACTCATCTTACCACCATTACGAACATATCCTTCATTACGAGCGTAAGTCATGTAAGCCACCCATTCGTCTCCATTCATCATATCGAGCATCTTGTTAGGGCTTTGCACACCAAAATAGCCATCAAAAGTGACCGTGGGTTTACCTTGTCCCTGCTTGGTTTCTATTAAAATAACACCATTCGCACCACGAGCTCCATATATTGAAGTCGCAGCAGCATCTTTCAAGACTTGAATGGAGGCTACATCCGAAGGATTAATATCACTCATATTATCTCTAGGCACTCCATCAATAACGTAAAGAGGCGAGCTATCACCATTGATCGTATTCACACCGCGAATTCTGATTGTGGGTTCAGCCCCAGGAATCCCTGACGCAGTTTGGGTACGCACCCCTGATAACTGACCGGAGAACGCATCTCCCATAGATGAAAGAGGACGATCTTTAATCGACGAATCGCTTATCTTTGAAACGGAACTTGTCAGGTTTTGCTTCTTAACAGAGCCATACCCAATAACAATCACTTCGTCCAAAGCCTCAGCATCTTCCTCTAAAACAACAGATAAGACCCGATTTGTCCCAACCGAAACGTCTTTCGTTTTATACCCAATGCTACTAATCACCAAAATCGCCTTTTTATTAACATTCAAATTAAAATGTCCTTCTATATCCGTAATAGTACCTATAGTAGGATTATTCTTTTCTACTACATTAGCCCCAATCAAAGGTTCCCCTAGCTGATCAAGAACAGTACCGGACACACTAACCGTTTGAGCTTGTAATTTCAAACAATAAACACCACACAGAAATAGAAAAATCAAAAGACGTTTAAAATTTGCCTTGTAGTTTAAAATTTTGTTTTGCATATAAATTAGATTTTAAAATTCAAATGCAAAAGAAGCGTTTTAAGAGCATGTGGATATTGGTGAAATAAAAACAATAATGGGCGTTTTTTATAAATACCCTGTTAAAGCTCAGAATTATCTAAAAGAAACCGTTGGCAAAATTTATTCATTAAAATGCACTTACTATGTACCTACTCTTTACTTTATCCTTTTCTTAATCAGTAGGGAATAGATCAGAATGAACCAATTTCACCAACATGTATTAAAAATAATTTTTCCCTTTTAAAATAGCCCTGAGTTTTCAAAAACGCCATATCTTGTTATGATTTACATCTAATGACATAGATGAATACGCACTATTTTTGTCTTTTGTATTATGAAGTTTAGCCTAGATATAAATCATTTCGAATATAACATTTTAAGTAAAAACAGATATATGATTAAAAGAAGTACGTTACCAAAAATTTTGCTGGTTCTTTTTTTAGCAATGACCACCAGTTCATGTGAAGAGACAGTACAACAAAAAGATACGAATGTCATGCAGCTATGGTATGACGAACCGGCAGAGTATTTCATAAATGCTTTGCCTATAGGCAACGGCCGAATAGGAGCTATGATTTACGGAAACCCCACTGACGAAGTCATTCATTTAAATGAAAGTTCTTTCTGGAGTGGTGGACCTGTCAATTTAAGTCCCAATCCCAATGCATCGATATACCTTCCACAAGTTCGTAAAGCCATGGATGAGAAAAATTATGCGTTGGCCGAGCAATTAATTCGCAATATGCAAGGACTATTCACCCAATCTTATGCTCCGATAGGCGATCTGCTAATCAAACAAAACTTCCAGGGAGAGGTCACCGACTATTACAGAGGTCTGGATCTACAAAATGCCATCGCAACCACTCACTTTAAAGTCAACGATATACTCTATACACGCGAAGCATTTGTATCTTACCCCGATCAGGTATTGGTTCTGATGTTCTCATCGTCTGTACCCAAAGCCCTCAATCTAAACATCGCCACTCAAACCAAAATGCACGCATCCGTTTCGGTAGAAGATAAAGACTTATTGGTAAGCGGAAGAGCTCCTTCACATGCAGACCCTACATACATAGATACATCCGACGAACCTGTTCAATGGGAGGATGAATGTAAGGGCATGCGCTTTCAGACCCGCATCAAAACAGTGAAGAATGACGGTCAGGAAACGACTGGAGACGGACAAATCCAAATTTCTTCAGCTTCCGAAGTCGTGTTAGCTGTATCTATAGCCACAAGCTTCAATGGCTTTGACAAATGCCCCGTATCCGACGGTAAAGATGAGAAAAAGCTAGCGAAAGAATACCTGAAAGCAATGCAAAACAAATCATTCAGCGCATTAAAGCAAGCACATATTGCCGACTATTCCTCTTATTTCGATAAAGTAAAACTGAATTTGAAAGGAGATAAAACAAAGGAAAGCTTGCCTACAGATGAACGTTTAAAGTTATATCAAGAGAATAATTCAGACCATGGATTAGAGGTTCTGTTATATCAATACGGCCGTTATCTATTAATATCTTCCTCGCGCAAAGGCGGAATCGCTGCTAACCTCCAAGGTCTATGGAATGTAGACGTAAGACCGGCCTGGAGTTGCAACTACACCACCAATATTAATGTAGAAATGAACTACTGGGCGGCCGAGAAGGTCGGTTTAGAGGAGATGCACTATCCAATGATACAGCAAGTTATCAATATGTCGAAAACCGGAAAGAATGTTGCTTCCGACTACTACAAATGTAGAGGCTGGGCAGCCGGACATAATTCAGATATATGGGCTACAACAAATCCGGTCGGAAATTTAGGTATGGGCGATCCTCAGTGGGCCAATTGGACAATGGCTTCCCCTTGGTTATCACAGCATCTATGGGAAAAATATGCTTTTAATGGCGACAAGGACTATCTGCGAGAAACGGCTTATCCGGTTATGAAGTCTGCCGCAGAGTTCTGCTTTGATTGGCTCATCGATGACGGACAGGGACATCTGATTACCTCCCCTTCTACCTCTCCCGAGAATAAATTTATAGGCGAGGATGGCAATACCTGGGCAGTAACCAAGGGGGCTACAATGGACTTGGCCCTTATCCGTAACTTATTTGAAAACACGATCGAAGCAATCAGAATATTAGGAACCGACAAGAAATTCGGAGAATCCCTAAGCAATGCCCTAAATCGAATGCTACCTTATCAGATAGGGGCCGAGGGCGACCTCAATGAGTGGCAAGAAGACTATGCTGACGCTGAACCGCAACATCGGCATGTTTCCCATCTTTTTTGTTTGCATCCGGGCAATGACATCTCAGCCAATAAAACACCGGAGTTTTTTGAAGCCTGCAAAAAGACTTTATTGAAGCGGGGAGATGGCGGTACAGGCTGGTCACTTGCATGGAAAGTATGTTTTTGGGCACGCCTATTGGATGGTGAGCATGCCTATAAACTGATTCAAAATTACCTGAATTATACTACAGAACGCGGATTTTCCGAAAATGGCGGCACCTATCCCAACCTCTTTAATGCCTGCCCACCTTTTCAGATCGATGGAAATTTTGGTATTGTAGAAGGCATTACCGAAATGTTACTCCAAAGCCATTTAGATGAGATACATTTGCTACCGGCCTTACCCACAACCTGGGCTAACGGAACAATTCTTGGTATAAAGGTTCGTGGCGGATATCAAGTAGATATGGAATGGGAAGAGGGAAAATTAAAGATGGCTGTTCTTCATAGCGTAAACGATTCAATATGCCACTTGCGCACCAACGTGCCTGTTTCAATTGAAGGCACCAATGCTGAAAATATCCGGCAGAAAAGTCCGGCAGGAACCACTTATCTGAGTATATTTAAGGTCAAACATGGAAAACAATATACGATAAAAGCCAAATAGTATGAAAACATTTATTTTTAGTTTGTTTGTAATGTGCTACCCATTCTTTATCTTCGGGCAGCAAAGCCAATCATCCCAAATGATGTATGGAGACAGTAGTCGAACAGGTCAACCTTATACCAAAGACCCGTATGTATTAAAATGGAGAAATAATTACTTGATGTACTATTCAATACCGTCTTCCAAAGACCAAAGCATTGGATGGGGCATCGGCATTGCCAAGAGTGACGACTTGGTGAACTGGACGAAGGTAGGAGAAATCAATCCACTTCCCGACTCTGCACTCGAAAAAAAAGGGATTTGCGCCCCCTGCGCAATCATACGAAATGATACGATACATCTTTTCTATCAATCGTATGGCAATGGAGCATCCGATGCCATTTGCCACGCCTACTCACTGGATGGGATTTATTTTGAACGTAATAAAACCAATCCGGTATTTCGCCCCACAGGAGATTGGAATTGCGGGCGGGCCATTGATGCAGAAGTCTTTAAGCATAAAGGAAATTATTTCCTATATTTTGCCACACGCGACCAAAGTTACCAAAAACAGCTGTTAGGTGTTGCCACCACCTCGGCCAAATCATCGTTTAATCATGGAGCCTGGAAGCAAGCATGCTCAGAACCCATTCTTGCCCCAACACTTCCTTGGGAAGGTAACTGCATTGAAGCAGCATCCATTATCAAGCGCAATGGAAAACTCTATATGTTTTACGCCGGAAATTATAACAATGCGCCTCAACAAATAGGTGTCGCAGAAAGTAAGGATGGGCTAACCTGGAAACGCTGCTTCGAAGAACCTTTCTTGGTATCGGGCAAACTCGGAGAATGGAACAGCAGCGAGTCCGGACATCCGGGAATCTTTGATGACGGCAAGAAGAGCTATCTCTTTTACCAAGGGAACAATGACTTCGGACAAACTTGGTTCCTCTCAAATACACCAGTGCTGTGGAACAAGAAAGTACCCTACTTACGCAAATAAAATAACCATCCTACAAAGAAGACAACTGGAAAAGGTTTTATAAAATGTGCAGGAGTTGTGCAAAATTAGAACTAAATTTCTACTTTTGTACACTTCTGCATTCAAAGTAGTGCAGAGAGAATAAACCATCAGCATTATTATACAACTATGAAACACAACACTATACATTCCAAATATTACATAATGTGGCTGTTTTTGCATCTGTTATTAACCACTACATCGGCCCAGCAATACTATTTCAGAAACATAAACTCTAATCAAGGGTTATCCAGTAACTCGGTGAACGCTATTTATAGAGACTCAAAAGGTTTTTTATGGATTGGTACCAATTTGGGATTAAACCGTTATGATGGGTATCAAATTAAAACCTATAAGGGAGACCCCACTAACCCCAAAAGTATTGCTGATAATTATATTTATTCCATCACCGAAGATCCGGACAGCTTTCTTTGGGTAGGCACTAGATCTGGTTATTCGGTATTCAACTCACATAATGAGTGTTTTTATAATGACTATAGTTTTATCTTAAAAGAAAGAGGTATAATTAATAATAAGGTAAGGCAATTCATCCAAGACAAAAGTTTGAGCGCCTACATCTTAGAAAACCACTCTGTAGCCATCTATGACCATGAAAAGAAGCAAACGGTTCAGGTAAAGACTGATAAAGAAAATGAATTCATAGTAGGGAAGATTGACTCAAAAAGATATTTATGGCTGTTAAACAAGCAATCCGCACTATTCAAAGTCAATGCAGAAACCGGAGAGATTATCGACAGTTCTAACTATCTATTAAACAAATCAATCAATAATGTCCTGATTTTCATCGATAGCCGGAATAATATTTGGATAGCTTATAATGACAGGAATCTGATTCAATATAATACTGTAACCAATCAATGGCATGAGTTTCCTTACGAATTATTTTCCTTATTTTCAATTCGAGACATTGTTCAAAATGGTACAAATGTATGCATAGGAACTGATCACGGCGGTTTATACCTTATCGATGTAAATTCGTTTTCAATCAAAATTATAAATAAAACCGATAAAGAGTATTCACTCTCCGACAACACTATCAACAGCCTTCATTCTGACTCTGACGGTATTTTGTGGGTTGGAACCTTTAAGTATGGATTAGATTGCTATCACTCCTCGTTCAATTCATTCCATACCTACAAAATAAACGAATCGAATTTACTCAATGATATTAATTGCTTTGCCGAAGACTCTCATGGAAATTTATGGATCGGGACGAACGACAACGGACTTTATAAAAAAGAGAAAGAAAAGAATACATACATAAAGATACATTACAGTCCCAAGAGCTATGAAAAAGGAACGATCGTTTCTCTTTTCCCCGATAGTAAAGGAAGAATGTGGATAGGTACATTTATGGATGGGTTATATTGCTATTCGAACAATAAGTTTTCGCATTACACTGAAGAGAAAGACAAGAGCGAGAGTATAGATAATTCAGTGTGGTGCATTGAAGAAGATACCAATAAAAACATTTGGGTTGGTACTTTAAATAAGGGAATATTCCGATTTATCGATTCCGAAAATCGCTTCATCAAGGCGGAATGTACACCTAAACAAATATCCGGTACCATTGAGTGCATTTTCAAAAAGGGCAACGAGCTATGGTTTGGCACCTCCAAAGGCATCCAAGTACTATCAGATTCCGATAAGCAGTTAAAGCAATTCAACTTTACTAAAATAGAAGATAAAACTCCCGAAAAGAACTTTATCAATAAAATAGTACAAGATAAAAAAGGTTATTACTGGATTTGTACACAAGGAGGATTAGCTGTTTTGGACGCAAAGATGAAATACTATCATTTCTTTACAGCCAAGGAGGGCATCGAACAAGATTTAATATATATGGCCATAGTAGACAAACAGAATAATATTTGGGTGAGTACTTCAAAAGGGTTATATCGTGTTCAAGTTCTTGACTATGGTAACCTGACAGATATCAAAGTTAGAATTTCGAAATATGGCAAAGATGATGGGTTACAGGATAACATATTTAATGCAAAAGCTGGTTTACTAACTAAAGACAACAGAGTTATTTTCGGGGGAGTAAATGGTTATAACCTATTCAATCCTTCAGAGATTGTTCGAGAAGAAAAGGTGGAGCGTTTGTTGTTTACAGATTTATATATCAATAATCAGCAAGTGAAGGTGGGTGAAGATATGGCAAATAGAATATTGTTGAATCAGTCTTTGTCTGAAACCAAAAACATCACTCTCAAATACCATGATAACAATATCAGAATAGAATTCTCCGCTTTAGATTTGCTATATCCTCAAAAATATAAGTATGAGTATAAGCTTGAGGGAGTGGATACAGACTGGCAAAGCACAGATGGGGCCATACCTTACGCATTGTACACTGATTTAGAAACAGGTAAATACACCTTGCATGTAAAAGCCACCGACCAATCGGGAGCCGGCTATGTGCAGAATATAGGAATAGGAATAAATGTGATGCCTCCATTTTGGCTTAGTTGGCAAGCTTATCTACTTTATGGTATCCTTATTACCATCACCATATTTTATATTATCAAAAATATAATGCTACGTACCACCTTAAAATATAAGATACAACAGCAACAGTTGGAAAAGAAGCATTTAGAAGAAATCAATGCGATGAAAATAAATTTCTTCACGAATCTGAGCCATGAACTTCGGACCCCTGTATCACTAATAATTCTACCCATAGAAAACTTGCTTACTCAGGAAAAAAACTGGGCAATAAAGAATAATCTAAATATGGTGCTGAGAAATGCCAAACGACTACTCTTTATTGTAAATCAGTTATTGGACTTCAGAAAACTGGAAGTCGGAGAGATTTCTTATAATCCGGTGATAGGCAATTTAGTATCTTTTGTAAAAGATACAACCGCAGTGTTCTCCGATATGTCACAGAATAAGAATATAAAGCTTTCGTTTACAAGTAATGTTGAGGAACTCTACACACAATTTGACCCAACAAAAATGGAACGTATTATTTTTAATCTTCTTTCCAATGCTTTTAAGTTTACCCCCAATGAAGGTCGAATTATTGTTTCTGTACTATACAATAAAGATGAACACTTACCTATAAAAATAGAGGTGTCGGATACCGGAATAGGTATCAAAAAAGAGGATATACCCAATATTTTCAAGCCATTCTATCAGGTGGAGTCTAACGGACGAGTTGCAAACATTGGAACCGGAATAGGCCTGTCTGTTATTCATGACTTTGTCCGGCTGCACGAAGGTGAAATCAGTTTAAAAAGTGACGTTGGTAAAGGGAGTACTTTTACTATTAATTTGCCTCAATTGCAAGATGATAGATCTCCTAAAAACCTTCCGGAGATAGAAGAAACCGTTCATATAGAGGTAGTAAAGCCTTTGTCGCCCCCAGCATTTTCTCCCAAAGAAAATACGATTCTTATAGTAGATGATAATGATGATTTTAGATTCTATTTAGTAGAAAATCTTCGTGCAAGCTACAATATTATTGAAGCAGAAAACGGAAAAATTGGATATGAAAAAGCCATTAAGTACATTCCTAACGTGATTATATCGGATGTTATGATGCCAGTGACAGATGGCTTAGAGCTATGTACTCTACTAAAGGCAGAGAAAAAAACCTCACAAATTCCGATCATTCTGCTTACAGCAAGTGTTTCGGACCAACACAAGATTGAAGCTTTAGAGTTAGGTATAGATAGCTTCCTGACTAAACCGTTCAATGTAGAGGTGCTGAAAGCACAAATAGTAAATCTGATAAAAAGGCAACAAACAGAAAAGAGTTCCATTATCGGACAGTTTAGCGAAGATTTGGTCAGTGAAGTAGAGCTGAATTCACTAGATGAGAAATTAATAAAAAAGGTAATTGCTATTACCAATGAAAACTTATCCGACTCAAGCTTTGGGATAGAGCAACTTAGTAAAGAGATTGGGATAAGTAGCGTCTACCTGAACAAGAAAATCTCTGCACTTACCGGAAAAACAAGTAGTGAATTTGTTCGCTCTATTCGCATAAAGAAAGGAGCTGCTTTGCTCACTAAAACACAGCTTTCCATATCCGAAATCGCATATGAAGTAGGTTATACAGAACCCAAATATTTCTCTAAGTACTTCAAGGAAGAATATAGTATACTTCCTTCAGAGTATAGGAAAAATTATAAATAATACCTCAAAACAGAAGAAAAAAGCTTCTTTAGGTGAATCTGTTATTATTTGATAGTGTTATTTTTATCATTTCAACACTATATGTCTTTTACATCTTGTCTATTTTTGGCAAAAAATAAATATCATGTATAAGACACGAGTACTTTTAACCCTGTTCTGTTTTCTACCCATCCTATTACATGCGGAGAACTCACCCCAATTGGAGCGAAATTTCATAACACCTCCTACATCTGCAAAACCTTATGTATGGTGGCACTGGATGGGTCCTAATTTCTCAAAGAAAGGGATTACCGAAGATCTTGAGGCGATGAAAGAAGAAGGCATTGGCGGAGCCACTATCTTTAATATCTGCTCTGCGGTACAAGAGTCGCACAAGCCTACAGAGAACAATCCCTGGGCCACCCAAACTTACCGTAGCCCTGAGTATTGGGATGCACTCCTGTGGGCTGCTGTCGAAGCCGAAAGACTGGGACTTGAACTCGGCTTACACAACACAGCCGGATACTCTACCACAGGTGGTCCATGGATAGAGGAAGATCGAGCCATGAAACAGGTTGTTATGAGTAAACATGAAGTTACTGGTGGAAGTGAAAACAAGATTGTAATACCACAACCCGAGCTAAAACCCTACACGGGATGGGGAAGCACCAATCGTTATCCTACCAAATACAAAGAGATCTCCGTGCTCGCTTATCCCGCTGATGAGAAAGGAAAAGTATCCATGAATGATGTCAGAAACCTGACGAGACATTTGGACAGCAAAGGAGTTCTGAATTATATATTTCCTACCGGCAAGTGGATCGTATATCGCATCGGCTACGCCTCTACTATGTCAAATCCCCACCCCCTACCCGATGAGCTAATCGGGAAATCCTTGGAAGCCGATAAGATGACAGCTGAAAACACCCGATTTCACTGGAACAATGTACTCAATCCTTTTGTGAAGCATCTGAAAAGCCAAATCGGACGGAGCTTTAAACACATGCTAATAGATAGCTATGAGGCCGGTTTGCAGAATTGGTCAGATAACTTTCAGCAAGAATTCATTAAACGAAAAGGATATGATCCAATACCATGGTTGATTACAAATGAGCAAGTTATCAACGATGAAGAACAAACGAAGCGCTTCAAATGGGATTATCAGGATGTGATTGCCGACTTATACTATACAAATGGTTGGAAAATAGCAGCAAAAATGCTTCACCGACAAGGTATGACCCTCTTTCAAGAACCTTATTACGGTCCATTTAACTTAGTCGATGCAACCGCTTTAGCGGATATTCCAATGGGTGAATTTTGGACCAACAGTAACGGAGCTATTAATGCGGAAATACCTGCTGCGGCACGAGCGGCAGGGCGCACCATTATTGGAGCCGAAGCATTTACCGGAGCGCCCACACTGAGTGCCTGGACAGAAGACCCTGCTTTTTTAAAACCTTCCACTGAAGGAGCATTCGCATCAGGTGTCAACAGGTTGATCCTTCATCATTGGGTACACCAGCCTTTCGACAAGCGCTATCAGCCTGGAATGGGCATGGGATGGTGGGGAACTCATTTTAACCGTAACCAAACTTGGTTTGAACCAGCAAAAGCCTATTTCACATATCTGGGGCGTACACAATATATGTTGCAACAAGGCGAACAGGTAGCTGATTACCTTTGTCTTGAAAAATCAATCGGCGGCTTATGCGATGTCATCTCTACGCGCCACTTCTTGGATGACAAGATTATAGTAAAAGATCATCAGCTCATTTTACCTTCGGGACGCAAATATGCCTTTATGGTTTTTCCTGATAGTGAAACAATGCTACCTGAGACTCTAAATAAATTAATACAACTCCTCAAGAAAGGCGCTATTATTGTAGCAGCCAAGCAGCCAAAGTTGTCTCCCAGCTTAAAAGGTTATCCAGCATGTGACAAGCAATTGGTGGATATGGGGAACCAAGCTTGGACTACTTATAAAGAGCAAATCTTCGCTACAGTAGAAGAAGCCAAAAAGTATGCCCATATCGCACCGGACTTTATAACAGACAGACCAGAGCTACAAAAAGTAATTGGCTTTGTTCATCGTCGCACCTCATCGGCCGACATCTATTACATCGTTAATCTATCCGATGAACCGCAAACGTTTACAGCTTCTCTACGTGTTGCCAATAAGTTACCCGAATTATGGAATGCAGAAGAAGGTACTATCACCGTAGCGCCAACGTGGCAAATCAAAAACAACCGCACAGAGATAACACTGAATTTACTTTCCATGCAATCAACCATAGTTGTTTTACAAAAACAACCCAATGCCACGCAAATAGCAGCAGGCTTAGAAGTAAAACCGAAGCCCAAACTACAAAAAGAATTAATAATCAGTTCGAATTGGGAGGTCAATTTCATACCTAAACTAGGGCAACCATTCGAGCTCAATTTTGATAGATTGGCCGATTGGAGCCAACAAGCAGATAAGAGTATCGCCTATTTTGCAGGTACAGCCATCTACAATAAAACGATAGATGTCACTCCCGATATGCTGCAAAACAAAATACTAGAACTCGATTTAGGGGAACTGCATGATATTGCCGAACTCAAAATTAACGGTAAATCCGCAGGCGTTTTATGGTATCCTCCCTATAATAAAAACATCACAAAATGGCTCCATGAAGGTAAAAATGAAATAACAATTGCGGTAACCAACAATTGGGCAAATGCTTTGATTGGCGATGAACAGATTCCTGCTGATTTTGAGTGGGGGGAAGATCGTAATGAAAATGGTAGAGCTATCAAGAAATATCCCGATTGGTTTTTGAAGGGTGAACCACGTCCATCGGCACGCCAATATTTTACAACTTGGTACTACTATCGAGCAGATTCACCCTTGCAAAAGGCGGGCTTAATAGGCCCTGTAAAACTAAAGGAATACATTATTAATCAACATAATTAACTTAAAACAAAAATGAAAACATTATTCACTGCCCTCTTTCTGTCCTTCAGCTTCATTGCTTTTGGGCAGATACAATCCAAAACGCAAGATGAAGCGATTAAAGATTTTCTGAACTTGCGCTTTGGTATGTTTATTCACTACAACATGAGCACTTACTTTAACGGAGAACAGTGGGCTTACCCTTTTCATGATCCACAACAGTTCAAACCTACAAATCTGGACTGTAGTCAATGGGCAAAAGCAGCTAAATCTGCCGGAATGAACTATGCCGTTTTAACAGCCAAGCATCACGATGGGTTCTGTTTATGGGATACCAGTGTCACAGGCTACGATATAGCAAGTTCTGACTATAAAAAAGATATTGTGAAGCAATATGCAGACGCTTTCAGAGCCGAAGGCTTAAAAGTAGGATTGTATTTTTCGGTTTGGGACAGACATCACAACATCGATCCGGGAAATATAACTCCCGAAAATATTGCTTTTACCAAAAAGCAGTTAACCGAACTTCTTACGAATTATGGCGAAATCACCTGTCTTGTAATTGATGGTTGGGGTTCGAAATGGGCAGGTCCTACTTTTGAAGAATTGCCTTTTAAAGTTTTAGCAGACCACATACATGCTATCCAACCCAATTGCCTGGTAATTAACCATAGTTGCAAAACCGATTTATCAGTAACGCAAGTGGTTCATTATGAGGCAACTCACGGTCAACATTGTCCATACGACAATACCATTCCATCTCAGCAAGGTCCTACTCTGCAAAGAGCTTGGTTTTGGGAGCCCGAATTTGCTAATGATGAATTAAAGTCCACAGAATCTATTCTTCAGGAATTAAAATTCTCCAATAGTCATTATTGCAATTACCTGCTTAATGCGGCTCCCAATAAGGAAGGGCTAATGGATAATAATATTATCGAACGCTTAAAAGAGGTTGGAAGTAGTGTACAGCTACCCGCTGATATAAAACAGCTTCCAACAGTTCAGAAAGTACAGCGCAACGTAAAGGTAAAGGCTTCCAGTCAGAGCAGTGCCGAATATTCTCCTCAGAACGTTATCGATGCCGACTTATTTACTCGTTGGCAGTTTGCCGAAAACGATCAGGAAAGATGGATTGAGTTGGATTTTGGCAAACCCGAATCATTCAATACCGTTGTATGCGGGGAATTGGACGAAAACGTAAAAGATTTTAAGATTGAAGTGCTTGTAAAAGGCAAATGGAGGGAAATTGTACGTGCCGATAATATGACATGCAATTTTAAAGCATCATTCAAAGACGTTACAGCTCAAAAGTTCCGCTTAACAGTATTGGAGTACGAGAAATGTCCGATGATTGCCGAAATTACTTTCATTAAATACTAGTTGCATCGATTATCTGTAGCAATTAATCCTTATTCCAATTAAAGTGTGATCTGATTAGATTTCAGAGTATCTGTCATTCAAAGCAGAATGACAGATACTCTTATTACTAAACTCCCTCCTGCATGTACCATTAAAACAAATCATTATGCCGCAATCAATTGATCAGTTACATCTACTTATTCTAAATGTAGGGTTGGCCATTCACAATGCAGACTGGAATTGGAAAAATATTTGTAGTCCTTTTACAAGACTTTATTATATAACAGAAGGAGTAGCCGAAATAACCCTTCCTTCCGGTACCTACCAATTAACTCCCAACCACTTGTACTTGATTCCTCCTTTTGTGTTACACAGTTATTCTTGTAACTCACACTTCGTACATTATTACCTCCATATCTATGAGGACATTCAATTCGAATCAAGCATTCAGGAAGAGTGGGAGTTTCCCATAGAGATTCCTGCCGACAACTCCGACCTGATGCTTATAAAGAGATTGTGCGAACTCAATCCTACGATGAAATTAGCAGAGTCTGACCCGGCTACTTACGATAACAAATCTACCTTAATTCAGAACATCCTCAAAAATAAGCAACGAGATTTCGCTACAAAGATAGAATCCAAAGGTATCACCTATCAACTTATATCCCGTTTTATGAGAAAAGCGAAAATCAAAACAAAAACAGAAGATACTAGAATTGAGAAGAGCCTCTCATTCATTCAAAAGAACATCTATAAGCCTATAAAAATAGAACAACTATCCCAGCTGTCTTGTGTATCAAAAGATCACTTTATACGTCTATTCAAAAAGGAGATGAAAAGCACCCCCCTACAGTACATCAACCTAAAAAAAATAGAAAAGGCCCAACTCATACTTATTACTCAAGACACACCGATCAAAAATATAGCATATATGTTGGGCTATGAAGATTATTCATACTTCATCAGAATATTCAAAAGAATGGTGGGAATTACACCCCAAGAATACAAAAGATGTACCACGCATATAAAGTAGTTTTCACCACTTTATGGCATGTCCGGGAAGTGAAATCGTTTTCTTATGTTGATTCCTGAAGAGTACTATTTCTTGTGATTTATCTGAGGTTGCCTCTTTTAATGCTACTTTAAAGTCATCAATATTATTTATAACCGCACCTGCAAACTCTAATATCACGTCATTTGCCCGAATAAAGTCTTTCAATGGAGAGTAATGATCGACTACAGAAATTACATATACACCACGCTCTGAATCCATTCCTGTTGCCGAACGCTCACCAAGAGTTTGCAGGCTCTTTATACGTAACCCTTGCCACAGCATAATGTCAGCCTCAACTATATCCTTATTAATAATAGGAAAAGAGAATTCCGGAGTTTGAGCTAAAAGCTTCAGTCGGGGAGAAAGAACGCCGAAATTATTCATCTCAAAATTCTGAAATCCCAATCGAAAAACCTCGCTGTCGGTGTTTGCAACACTATAATTACCTTCCAAAGTCTTTACGAAGCTTACAGGATGTACAATGGAGTTTCTATCCAAATTCATATTTGAAGCAGCATTCCAGGTAAGGCTGTCGGTAAATATATTATAATCCACCTCAGCTCCCCATTCAGAAACATTGATAGGAAGATAAGGAGACATTACTATATTGCGGGTAAACACATCTCCACTGTTCTGAAACCATACATGTGGATGAAATGTATTGTTTATCAAAACATTATTCTCTACTCTCCGATAAAACCCTTCCCGTAACTTAATCCCTCCGTTAAGACATAGATTATTGTAAATATGATAGTTAGAAGATCCATCATCCAAATCAATGTCCCATCCCCGATCACAACGGAAACGGTTATTACGAAGAATGGTAGTTGCCGTTGCATCGGCTAAAATCAAAGCAGGATGTATCTTAGTAATACTATCCATTTCACTCCGATTAGGATGCCAAAAGCGGTCGCGTCCCCATGAATTAAACGAACCGTGATCGCCTGTTTCTTTTACCGTATCAAAAACATCGTTATATTCAATAATATGCCCGCCCCAAGTACCTTCGCTCACATTAATACCCGCCCGCGGAGTATCATAGATGCTATTATGGCTAACTGTTATAAATTGACACATAGAGAGTTCGATCCCTGTTGTTTGCTTCTCGAACAAACCTACCTTATGTATCAGATTGTCATACACCAAGCAGTGCGACGAATAATTCACAGTCTTAGGCCCGGGCACCCTATCTATTTCATTGAAAGGAACAAATTCATTATATTCAAAACTAGGTGAACGCACCGCATCCGTATTACCTACAAAGCAGATTGCACTGGCACCTATGCGGGTGAAATGAGAACCCGACACCGCAGACTGCCGATTGTAATTGGAGAAAAAGACTGCGTTCCCTCCTAAATTATGTAAATAACAATCATCCAAGCTACAGTTCTCAGTACCATCAAAAAGGATGGCACCACCACGGTAAATTGTCCAGTCTGATCGTAGTAAAGGCTCATACTTCTCCATAAAGGTACGGGCTGTCTGAGTAAACTCAAGTCCTTTTATACTAATATTTTTCACCGGTTTATCTTTAGTGCCGCGAAACTCGATCAAATTTTTCAACTGAGCTACTTCAACTTTACATTTGGCTATCTCTTCACCCGACATAGGGAAATAATACAACGTCTTTTGCCCGGCATCATAATACCATTCGCCCGGCGCATCGAGCTCTTCAAATATATTCTCGACCATGCGATTTTGCTGGCTCAACCCATATTGCCTGTTGTTCTGCCATCCACCTTCCAATAATAAATTGCCTTCATCATCTTTTCCTGTAATACGGTAATGAAAATCTCCCCAGTCGGCAATGTGCATAGCATGCAAATATCCGCCTGCCGGATTCTTCCATTGCTTGACACGTGAAGGAGAAGTAGCGTCCGAAGACACTCCATAAAAACGGACAGCAGTAGAATCAAAGTTAGGGAAACGAGCCTGATGACGTATTTCGCCATTCACAAGTAGCATATCTATTGCCAAATTGGTATTGACAGTTGCCTGCATTATTCCATCACGAAAAGGCTCCCATGCGGTTTCCAGCAAAACGCTGCCACTAATAACAACAGGTTCGTCGGAATAAGCGCGCAGTGTTAAACTTTTATTATCATTGCCATCTTCCGGAGTAAAAAGCAAAGGTTTTGAAAGCCGGTACTCACCACGACGTAAAGATATAATAACCTCACCACTTGTTTCGCGAGCTTTATGTTGAGCCTTTTCTATGGTTCGGAAAGGTGCTTTAAAGCTTCCATCATTCTTATCATTACCATAAAAAGATACATAATAATTAGTTTGAGCAGATAACTCAACACCCATACTCATTAAGAATAAGAGTAGTAAATGAATAATATTCTTCATCATCTTCCTATCTCAATTATTATGAATACAAATAAAAGATTCTATCCATCAATCTCCACTTCTCTGCAGAAGAAGCACCAGGTGAAGTATTCTGGAAACATGCCATTAGATTTTCCCATTCGGTCTGAAGGGGTAGTGTATTTAATTTTGCCATTGCTATTTCCCAGTCAAAGTCCAATGGCGTTTCGACAATCATAAACAAACGGGAACCCAGCAAATAAATCTCCATCTCTAAAATGCCAACAGAGCGAATTCCTTCTCTAATCTCAGGCCAAGATTTGGCAGGACTGTGATAACCTATATATTCTTTTATTAATTCAGGGTCATCTTTCAAATCCATCGTCTGACAATAACGCTTCACAGGACTATTAAATTCCTTAACCGCATATCCAAAACATTTCTCTTCCATATTATTTTTTTAGTAGATTTGTATCAAACTCTTTTTGTACGCCAACAAACACTGTTCTTATACCAAAAGAATTATTGCAAATATACCCAAAGCAGTATAATAAAAGAGTGACATTTTCGACAGAAGATCGCATTTTATCGACTTATTATTCGCCATTAAAATCAATCTCTTTGATTTACAAGAGCCACGGTGTAGCTAACTCAGCATCATCTTTCTCAATATTAATATGGATCCTTTAAGTGCTTCTTCAGCCTCAACAATGCCTCTATATAATAGTAATCGGCATACACAATAGATGCATCTATCTCTGATCCCGCAGGCCAGTGTCCCGTAGAATGTAACAAAAACGAAGGCTTTGATTGGCCGCTTTGATATTTATCGGAACTAAGACTTGTCAGCATCTTGATGGCAGCATGTTTATATTCTGTAGCTTTCTTAACCGGGAGATAACCGGATAGTTCCAGTAAAGCGGAAGCTACTACAGCAGCAGCAGATGCGTCACGAGGAGCACCCGGAATAGATGGGTCATCGAAATCCCAATAAGGTACGTAGTCTTCCGGTAATTTCTCAAGATAGACATCTGTTATCTTTTGTACAAAGTCGAGGTAACGGATGTCTTTCGTTTCCCTATAAATGGTAGTAAATCCATAGATACCCCATGCCTGCCCACGAGCCCACATCGTATTATCGGCATATCCTTGATGGGTGCATCCACGGATGAAATCTCCTGTCAACGTATCGTAAACAGCCACATGATAGGAAGTATAGTCAGGTCGGAACTGATACTTCATTGTTTTGTCGGCATGAGCGATGGCTATATCCGCCAAATAGGGATTACCACCATTCTTGGCAGCCCAAAACAACATCTCCAGGTTTATCAGATTATCCATGATTGTATTGTGTCCGCCAAACATCTCTACATTGCGCGGCCAGGAGAGAATAGTACCTACGCGGGGATTGAACAGAGTAGCCAATGTATCTGCCGTATTCAGAATCACCTGTTTGTATTCGGGATTCTGAGTCAGACGATAACCGTTACCGTAACTGCAAAAAACCAGAAAGCCCAAGTCATGATCGAACGCCGGAGTTTCGGAAAGAAACTTAAGGGAAGCGGTAAATTTTTCGGCCTCGGCTTTAATTTTCTCATCGCCGGTAGCCTCGTAATCGTACCATAGAATGCCGGGCCAGAAACCACTACACCATTCATCCTTGGTCGCCTTACGGCAGTGCCAGGTAGTGAGGCTATCCATGATGTTACGGGGCATCAGGGTATAGTCGATGCTGCCGTTCTTTCCTTTCAGTTCCGCCAAGGTGCGATGTACCTGAGTATCGCAATAATCAAGCGCCTTGTCCACGTTCAATTCTTCCTTCGAACCTGCACAAGCGACAAGCAGGCATAACCCTAGACCTGCTAATAGAGTTTTTGTCTTCATATATACTATGTTCATTTATTTTTCAATGTGAAACCAGTCGGCATCCACCCAACCTCTTTCTTTGCCGAACGGTGCGGTGCTGAACAGACCGACTTTAGCACCGATCCATTTACCTTGACGGGCTGTAAAAGGTTCTCCTGCCGGTTTATATTTCTTTCCGTTCAAGCTATAGTAGAAGTGGCAAAGACCATTCTTGCCGACTTTTACCTGCAAGTAGATATCACGCTCATAATTAGGATATAGCCCGGCTTCGAATTTCCGACTAAAAGGCAGTTCGACCATGCGGGTAATAACTTCCGGATTCTTCTGCTCCGCATCCTTGCAGACTGTTTGTTTGAGCACAAACTGTTCTCCCTCTTTTTCCACTCCGATGTAGCAATAATCCCAACCCATGACGATAAGACCGGATTGCTGTCCGTCGGCTTTGGCAACTACTTTCAGCTTGGTAGTGGCGGTAAATTCCTCGGCGGGAAACTTCTGTAACAAGAGATTGGGTACTTCCCAGAAGTTCACAAAGTCTTTTGACAAGACATGACCGTAGATACGCATATATCCCAAGTCGGAGGTGAATCCGTAAAAGTCCTGATAGTTGGCATGCCATTCCCACTGCAAACCCAGTTTACGGGAATCGAATTCATCACTTTCGATAGGATTCTCTACCGGATAAGTCCTACCTACGTCCGGCTTTCTATATCGTCTGACGGGTTCTCCACAACCATTACCGTCCTTATCTTCTCCTATTACCGGCCAGTCATTGACCCACTTCATAGGATTCAAATGGACAACTCGACCATACATCGCCTTATCTTGAAAGTGGATGAACCATGATTCACCCGAAGCGGTTTCTACCCAACCTCCTTGGTGAGGGC
Organism: Bacteroidota bacterium; assembly: GCA_023458215.1. Next base: position 68,543 of record JAEXAJ010000159.1, on the reverse strand, counting down.
CGTTGATATCAGTATTTCCCTGCGCCATCACTACCCTCGATTCGTAGGGGCCATATACACTTTTTGAACGAAGTGCCAGCTGCCAGCCGGTAGCCACACCACCGGCAGGAGCCATTATATAATAATATCCTTTGTGTTTGTAGAATTTAGGTCCCTCAATTGTATGATTTACACCGTCATTACCATCAAAAACAAGCACCGGTTCACCGATGACTTCTGTACCTGCGGCATTCATCTCGCATACCACAATAACGCTGTTGAAAGAAGCACGACTTCCTGCCCAAGCATGCACCAAGTAAACTTTCCCATCGTCGTCCCACAAAGGTGTCGGATCTATCATTCCCTTGCCGGATTTTACCAATACAGGGGCTTCCCATTCTCCAAGCGGGTCTTTAGTCTTCACCATAAAGATGCCGAAATCAGGGTCTCCCCAGTAGATGTAAAACTCATCGTTATGATAGCGAATGGAAGGAGCCCAAACCCCTTTTCCATGTTGAGGCTGATTATAGAACTCTTTCGGTTCAATGGTTTTCAGTGCATAATTCGCCAGTCGCCAGTTGACTAAATCTTTGGAATGAAGGATGGGCAATCCGGGAGCACACCCGAAACTGGATGCAGTCATATAGAAATCATTACCTACGGCACAAACATCGGGGTCGGAATAGTCGGCATGCAGGATAGGGTTGATATAAGTACCATCCTTTTGATCGGGCACCCACACCTTTGAAACGTATTGTCCATACATGCTCTGACAAACACCAAATATCAGAATGATCCTTAAAAAAACTCTTACCATAGTTGTTATCTTCTTTGTTAAATACCCCGAAAACACCTTTTACCTTCAAATAAATCTACCTTTATGAATAACTTCTTTTTAATACGTTTGAAGAAGGAATTACACCTAATACATTACAATATTTTCCCATTATATTTCTTATACCCTTTTATTTCCTTCCGGTCAACAGGCATCAAACGAATGGCAGCTCCGCCACTGGGTTTCAAATCAAACTTCAGATTCATGGAGGCATCCACCAACAGATAAGTACAAGCCACTTGAGTACGGGTCTTGATTTTATCACCTCCATCCGTGTAGATAGAAGCCAAATAAGTTTTGTCTTTATCGAGGAAAGAAAGCGGGATGTTTTCCTTAGAACCTTCATTATTGGTCATTGCACCTACAAACCATTCTTGTCCCTTGCGGCGTGCCATCGTGATATTCTTGCCCGGCATGCCATCAATCACTTTTGAATCGTCAAATACGGTTTGCAGGTTCTCAAACCATTCTATTTCGGGTTCTCCCTGATAGAAAGAAGGGCGGTCGTACCAAAAGATAGTTTGCAACGGACTGTAAAAGACGAGTGAAGCAGCCAACTGGTGTGCATGTGTCGTCTTCAACCGCTTGTCAAAATAGCAGATAGTATAATCCGCCGCACCGTTAATCATACGGGTAAAGGGCAGCGTCACGTTGTGGGTAGCATCGGGGAACTCTTCATTTCCACAGATACCTTCCTGTGTAAGCAAGTTGGGATAGGTACGGCTGAACCCCGAAGGACGAAATTCATCGTGGATATTCATCAACAGACGATTCTCTGCCGCAAGTCGTACAAGATCGTGTACCCAAGTTGCCCAACGATGGCTGGCATACTGTACAAAGCCCGATTTTACACCCACAATCCCCCATTGGTGCAACAAAGGAAAAAGTTCTTTGGCCTGTTTCATCAGTGCATGCTGATTGACGTACACCCAAATGCCAACTCCTTTTTCTTTACCATAGGCTATGACACGCGGCATATCGAGTTTGGCAACCACTTTCGTTGCATCGCCATCGTGCGAAGTACAAGGCATGTACCATTGCCAGTCGAAAAGCATATAAGGAATATTGTGTGCGGCACAGAAATCAATGGTGGCGAAAGCTCCTTCGGTAGTAACCGTTGTCTCACGCATAATCTTTCCCGGCTTCACCCATTGGTATGCGTCGGCAATCTCACAAGGAGGATTCAAATTTTCGATGATGCTATTCTGTTCCAACAATTCACCCGGTTTGTCGGCAGCCATGATAATCTTCCAGGGAGTAGCGTAATAGGTCACAATATCCACAGGACTGTACATCACGGAAGTAAGTGTATTCTTTTTAGTTTCGGAGGCTTTGAATTTGGTGAGACACCAGTCATCCACATCGGCATCGGTCAAAGCGACCCATGTACCATCGGGAAGTTCGATGGTGAGCGCACGTTCTACAGGACGCTTGATGTCATTGATATCGAGATATTCGAAGAAGGCCTGCGCCCATTGCTCGGTCCAAGCTTTGGTACCTGTAGGAAAAGTATATTCTGTGAGATCACCTACCACCTTGTGAAAGGTAGCCTTGGGATGTTCGGGAAAGAAATAACGGAAGGCGATGCCTTCATTATAGGCACGCACTTCAATATTCAATCGATAAAAAGAGCCGTCTTTCTTAGAAAGGTGCAAAGTAGCGGCGTTGTAACAGTCATGCACCTGACTGCGCTCTCCATAAAGAGGAATCCAATTAGTATCAACCGCCGGCAGAGAGGTTATAGAATCAAGTTCCAGATTATCCATCCAAGAGGCAGGTTGCACCAGATTGCGTTGTCCCAGTGCCATCTCCCAAATGCGATTATCCAGTTCCAATCCTGCACGTGACTCCTGAATGACGGGCTTTCCTTTGAACGCCACCTTGTAGCAAAGCTCATTGGCTTGCGACGAAAGCTGTTTTTGATAAAACACGACTTGATGGGTACCATCGGGAGAAGCCAATCTCAATTCCTTACCGTTTTCAGCAGCAAGCGAAGCACTTATGGTCAACAGAGTAATTGCAAAACTAATATTCTTCATGTTATCGTATTTATTGTTTCTTATAAATACGGTTATAAAGAGAAGAATACTCAATGGGAGAGAGAAAAAATATCAGTTTTGCAATTACTTTTCTTTTTATTGGATGGCTTTGCGTACCGCCTGCAACATCGGCACTACAGAAAGATCATCACCGGTGGCCTGCTTTATCCATACGTTCGGTGTCAATCTGCCTTGTTTGAAGATGCGGCTCACCTCTGCGGCAAAATCTTTTCCCGTCAGATAGTTCTCCAATTGGAATTCGATAATCTGTCCGAACGCATAAGCCGAAAGGTAAAGCGGATAACCGATCATGTGAGAATAAATAGCCAGCACTGTTTCGTCTCTCACACCGAATACAGGAGCGAAATATTTATTCCAGACCTCTTTTGACAATGTAATCACGGCTTCCTGTAATTGCAGAGCAGTAGCATCGGGATGCGCATACATCCATTTCCATACGGCTATATCGAGCATGGACACTCCGCAGATCTCGTACATGCTCCATGCCTTGTCCAGAATGTCCATCTTTAGCTTTTCGGGATTATTATCTTCAATGCCCAACAGTTCCAAATCACGTTTCTGGAAGACAAAGGCCAGTGCTTCGGTAAAGGAAGTGTTGGGAACACCACTCATCATAAAATAATCTACATCGTATAAAGAGATGGTTTGCTCTACATTGTGGCCGAACTCATGGATGGCAATATTGTATCCTTTATAATCCATACCTTGTTCGGGGATACGGGTGCGGAGCCGCGAGCGTTGTCCTTTCATCACTGCTCCCCAGGCGTGACCTGAACCACGTGCCGGATCTACAGCTATTTTATCCGCCAGGTATCGGGCACGTTCTTTGTCAAATCCGAGTTTGCAGAGAATATCGGGAAGTTGTTTTTCCATGGCCGCTGCATTGGGATAAAGGGCACGGGTCTGTTCATTCAGTTTATTCTCGTCCAAGTTACTACGTGCTTTAAATCCATCATACCAGATATCGTAAGCCTCCAGTTTCCGACCAAGACGTTTGGAGATAATCTTTCCTACTTCTTTCAGTTCGGGAGCGGTGAGATATTGGTCAAACAAAGCTTCGACATCTTTTAAGGCAATCTCCATCTCATCGTCGAACTTACGGTCGATATACGTATTGCCCGTATAGGCATCGATACGTTGTTGCGCTTTGAAGTTATTCAGCATCTTCTGATAACGGGCCGGACTTTCGGGAGTTCCTTTCGTTTCCTTACCTTCCAAAAACAAGGTGTTGTTAAACGGATTCCATTCAAAGCGATCAGCATTAATGACTTCTTTCGGGATATCTTGTGCAATGATGCGTTTCATCACTTCGTATGTAGTCCGCTGCTTTTCCAGTCCTTCCTTGCCCTTATTATAATTAGCTTTGATTTCGTCGCGCAAGTTCCAATGGCAGAGCAACCGCATATCAGCCGGAAAAATCGTCTTTCCTTTGGGAGTAAGCAGACGCCCCATATAGATATTGTAATCGGCGATATAAATATCGGCATCGCTCCCCGTATCGGCCACACTTTGCTGTACGGCAGCCGGAATACGCTCCACAAACATATCTCCCAAGCGTGCATAAGCCCAAGCCTTGCGGTCGTTGCCCAACGCTTCTTTTTCTTCCAGCGAGAGCTTCGGGAAGTTCAAGGCAATGATAAAGCCTATTTTATTGGCATAAAAGTCATCCGTGAGATGCGAACCGGGACTATAGGCTCCGAACTTTTCATCAATGGCATGCAAAGGACCGGTTTCCAGGTTGAGATTGCGTTGCAGGCAAAGCGTTATCTCATTAAAGTTTCCATAAATTCCCTCCAAATACTCACTGACTTTAAGGAATACTTGTTCCTTTTCTGCCGGATCGGACAGATAGTTTTCCAAACAGAATGACTTGAAAGCCTGATCGTCTCCATCGGCAGGCTGCCACAACCGAGCCACTTGATTGACTCCTTTGGCTATACCGGCCTGGTTCTTTCCGTCTTTCGCCACCAGCTCTTCAATAGTGGATGTAACGACTGAGGGGAGAACGGTTGCATGCCCGGTGACGTACCCGAAAGAGCAAGCCAATAACATACAGATTCTTGCAATTCTTTTCTTCATAAGCGTATTTACATTATCTTAAGTTTAACTAAGAGCAAAGATATGCAAATTCAGCCGTGTCCCCAAAGAGGTATCAAAGAAATCAACGGTTAATAAAAAAGTTACGTTCCACAGGCTCCGCCGTTTGTACTTCACCTGCCAAACCATATTGCCAGGCTACAACCGTTACTTTCAGCGGAAACTTACTGCGGGGAGGGATTCCGGTAAATACAAGTTTACCGTCCACAACTTCTGCCGGACCTTCTTTTACATAGTAATGTATCGGAAGGCCGCAATCGGAAGTGGCATTCAAGGACAACTCTTCAGTTCCCAAAGTAACATCGGGCAGACCGGGAAATAGGATACATTGCCGTTTGCCTTCCGTATTACGATAAGGAACGCGGAAACTAAGTTCTTGAACCGCACTCTTGTAACGGTTATCTCCATCGCTGCTTGCCAGCAAGGTGATATCACCTGTGCGACGTTTGTTGTACATGCCCATCCGATAAAAGCAGACTGTAAAAGTCGTATCGTTCACTTTCCGAACCGGGCCACAGATACGGGTTATTACAGGTGGAACAGAGGCATGTATATCGGATTCCTGCGTGTAGTCACTATTCATATAGACAGCTTTCAGACGGAAAGTCAGTCCATCGGCTTCGGGCATGAAACGGGCAGTGGTGCGTACATGGGAATTCTTGTCGTAAGTAAGCAACTGTCCGGCTTGCTCAAAGCCAAGGTACTGTGATTTCTTGTCCATTTCCTGTTGATAGATAGCCTCAGTTAGTTCGGCCATCTCACGGTCAAAGTACCAGAAGGCATCATGCAGATCTCCTTTATATAGTTTATAAGGAGCCGGTTTAGTGCGTTTCGGCGGTTTCACGACAGAGGCTTCACGATTTTCCCCCTTCGCTCCGTCCCCCCTACGCCAGCGTTCGGCAAGCCAGCCGTCCTGTGGGTTCAGTCTCTTCAAGACCATAGGTTTATCTAAATCCAACGTTTCCGGCAGACGAGTTTCCAATGCTTTCTTTAAAAAGAGAGCGATATAAGCAGCTGTACGGTCGGCAATATCAAAATGTCCGCGTCCTGCATCACAAAGGAAAGAGATACAACTTTCGGGGTACATCATGCGGAAAGCCAGTGCAGGGTTGACACGGGCTTCCCACCACTCGTATTCGCCTTCGATCATCAGGCCGGGGATACCGTCGATGTTACGGGTACGCCCCCACTCCAGATTTTCACGTCCATAACCGGTGAGGTTTGTACGCGGTGCATCGCCATGAAATGAAATTACCGCCAGCGTCCGTTCGGGATTCCAAGCGGCAAAATTCCACGGAAAGGTTGCCATTGCCGAATGTCCGAAAGGAATGATCGGAGCATATCTTAGTTCAGTATAGCCACTTACGCTAGAAAGATCTTCCATCATCTTGTCAAAAGCGGCCTGACAACCTGTACGTATATCCCATGGCTGCTCCCAACCGGGAGTAATCCATATCAGTGCAATGCCCGCTTCCGATAGTTTCTCACGAAACAAAGAGTTTTCAAACAAAGTTTCTTCCGTCATGTTATGCATAGCTACCATCACTGCCCGTACTTGCATGCACTCTGAAGGTATCCACAAGAAAGCCTGCGGATGATCGTCCGTTTCATTAGAAACAATATCCGGCATTTGTACCGACCATTGCCACTCGGCTGCAACACTCTTTGTGAATGAAAGAGCAAAGCAAGCAATTACGATTAAATAAATTCGTAAGTTTTTCATGTCATTTCTCTTTTTGTAAATTCCAATATACTACATAACGTTGACGGTGTACGTCATACAATGGACGAATGATATCTCCTTGTCGGGTGGTAAATCTCAACTCTCTCCCAACCCTTTGCAGAGAGCGTTCCGGGTATTTCATATTGACCGGCAATGTTGTTTTCAAATTTGCCGGAATATGATAATCGTATGTATAATAGTCATTATACAGTGCCGGATTGGAAAAAGGAGCCGGAGACTGCATTCCATCTGTCCCTCGCTCGCCGGCCAGTACCAACGGGCCATAAAGTAAGGCTCCTCTATTTGGATCATCAGGTGTAGTTTCTATGCGTACCTGCATCGGATAAGTTGCTTCAATGCAGTCACCATCCTGCCACCGGCGGGTCAATGCAATATATGAACCCGGATTCTGCTTTACGAGTATTTTCTTACCATTTATACGCACCGTCACTTTCCCACTCCACGAAGGATAACGCAAATAGATTGTTGTATGCAACGGTTGTTTCAAACAGACTTTCAAGGTGGTTGATTCCTCAGACGGGAAAGCTGTCTCCTGACGCAATGTCAATCCTTTTTCTTTCCAGTTCACATCCGAAGGGATGAAAAGATTGACGTAGATGCCTTTATCATTGTGATAATAGATAGCTTCGCCATACTTGGCATGACTCTCAAAACCACTACCTACACAACACCAGAACGAGTTTTCTTTTGTACTATACACCTTATGTGCCCCATTAAGCAAAGGCAGGAAATAACAGACCATACCCGATTCGGGATCTTGCTGGCCAAGAATATGATTATAAAGCGCACGTTCATAATAATCCGCCACTTTCGCATCACCAGTCAAACAAAACAAATGACGGGAAAGTTTCAACATGTTATAGGTGCAACAAGTCTCACCCGTATAGCCATTCAGATAGTTGGAGAAGTGCGCAATATCGAAGAAATGTTCTTTCTGGCTGCTACATCCGGGTGCAAAAGTATGATGGTCTATCATGGTATGCCAAAAGAAATCCGTCAGTTTTCGGCTTACCTCATTTTGAGTCAATTCATAGTTACGGGCCTCAGCAATCACTTTCGGAATGAAAGTATTGGTGTGCTTGGTACCTAAGTCATCATTCTGCTCTTTCAAAGGGTCTATCACATCGTTATGATAGAAAAACTCCGCCAACCAACGATAGTTCTCCTCACCGGTTATTGCATATAGATTGTAAAAGGATTCGTTTATACCACCAAATTCATTGCGAATCATTTTACGACGAGTTTCTTCGGTCTGTGGTTTCAGTTTGTGATACGCCCAGTCACCCATTCCCTTCACTATATTCAATGCCTGCTGATTATCTGCATACAGATATTGGTCTATCAAGCCGGAAAACAGCTTATGTAACGTGTACCACGGTGCCCAAACACTTGTTCCAAGCAGATTACGGTTAATCAACTCTTCGGGGAAAGCGCTAAGATAACCGTTACCAAGAGCTGCCTGCACACTTGCCAGCCCTGTTACAATACTGTCTCCTTTCAGCTTGAAAATCTCACTACCGGTAGACGCATACATCAATCCGTAAGCTGACAAAAGATGTCCTGCCGTATGTCCACGCAGTTCGCAATCCAGCGACTCCCACCCTCCAAGCTTCTTCACCGTCATATATCCGCCTTCACGTCCGGCAAACACACCTGCATTCGTACGGAAGCTATGTAACAGTCTGTTCACATCGATAGAAACCATCCAAGCAGAGTCGCGCATCATATTTTCACGAAAGCGGCTTGGCAACAAACGAATATCCTTCAAATCAAAACTCTTCACTTGAAGAGGAGCAATCGTTTCCTTCTTCAGTTTTCCTGCATGCTGACCAGGATAAATGGATTGTGCAGACAAAGTGCCGGAAACAGCCCAAAGCACCAATAAAATAATATTCTTCTTATTCATCTCTTATCCGTTTTATTATTAAGATACGAATAAAGAAGGATAATTACTCAAGCGGCAAAGCTATTTCACCTTAACTCCTTCTAAAAACTCATTCGTCACACACTCGTTCAAATCCGTCATCCGCTTCCCATTAATCACCACATTATCAAACGTTACATTCTTCACTTTGCGTTCCTTATCAAATCCTTGTATTAATGGAGGATTATCACCCACACCTGTATAAGTGATGTTGCGGAAAGTAATCCCGTCAATGCTGTTTCCGGGCTGCTTATCGTATTTAGGGTTAAAATTGACTTTAACACAAAACAGACGTCCCTCTTGAATACTCTCCACACGAATATCTTCAAACAAAACATTGCGTACATGATTCCTATCGCCACAAACCACTGCCATACAGCCTTGATAGGGCATATCATCCTCATCCTGTTCGAGGATGTCGATGTTACGGAAAATAAGATTCTCGATTACTTCGCCGGTCGGAGAGTCCGGATCGCCATGACCACCTATATTGATAGGGTGTGCAATATCCGCCCACAAGACAGAGTTAGTGACTGTAATATCACCCGAACCACCCCACCAGTTCCAACGATGATTATACAAAGCAATACAGTCGTCCGAATTACGCATAAAAACGTTATCAATCTTCACTTTCCGGCAGCACATCATGTCAATGCCATCGCTCCAACCTTTGCAACTGAAAGACTTCAGATTCCGTATCGTGATATCCGAAGAGCCGCCGCCAAAAACAGTATAATGGTCGGGATTGACTACTGTTATTCCATCTATCAGCACATTCTTAGAGTCGGTTATCTCAATACCCCGAATGGGATGATCCAATATTCCCCGTCCGATGATGCGTACATTCTCTGCTTTATCAACCAAGAGTTTGGCTTTTACTACCGCTCCCGGAGCCAGGTATACGGTAGTATTGGAAGGAATACGAATCTGATTATTTGGCAGGTCTTTCGGACGATGTACGCCCGGACCAAAATACATGATACCTTTTTCTTCTTGTGTATACGTCTCAGTCTCCATCGGATTGGCAAAAAGATGCAGATTGTGCAAACGATCTCCGTTAAATTCTATAGATAGATATTGTGGTCTGTCTAGAGTAAAGAATATCGCATTTTGAATCTGCTTAAAAGCTACTTTATTGTTCAGTGGACGGATAGCCACTTCGCGGATCGTTTCATTGTTTTTCTTCACCATCACTTCCACCGGGCTACCCATATCGAACTGCACCATCGAAGCATCCTGCACCTTGTCCATATCTACCTGAACATTGTACTCGAACAAGTCTTTCCATTCCCCACCCGGCACACGAACACGAACCGTATAATCATCGTTATGTGGCATTCCGGTTGCCAGTCCTTCGGGATAAGTTACCAGTTGTGCCTGTACTCCTGGGGTAAAAGCCAATAAAGCCACTACTACCAATCTGCATATTTGTTTCATAAGTTCCATTTGTTTTATTTACAAATATACGATTGGAAACAGGAAAGCACTTAATTCATTAAAAGGATTTCTTCAATAAAGCTTGTTCTAAGCGAGTGTTACTGAATACAAAATCCACAAATCTTATAAAATTTATGGAATCAAATCCAAAATTCTTATAAGATTCATGGAATTCAATCTATTCCTATCGAAGATTATAATATTCACGCAGTCTTTCTGCTTCCTCCTTCGTCAGATGGATCACCGCTCCATGTTTGGGTATAAAATTGGTTGCCTTCATCACTCCTTCATTAAAGTGCCCCAAATTCCTGAAGTTTACGAAGTCCGATGTTTCGGCAAAGCCAAAGTTCTGAGGAACCAGCCAAGATACGTCATACATCAAGACCCATTTCTGCTCTCCAATACGCTTCCACACATTCGGAGCTTCACAAGATACTGTCTCGAAGTCATAGAAACGCGGATTAAACACATAGCCTTTGTTAATATTGTCAGAAACCGCATGCTTCACCCCCCCGGCTGTACCATCATTCACCGCATAGAACATGTGAAATTTACCACCAAACTTAATGATGTCGGCATCAAGCACCCCGATACTCTTCTCGGGATACTCAAAAAGGAGTCGTGGCAAGGTCTCCACACGATCAAAATCATCGTTCACATATACATAGTACATGCGCAACGGCTCATTGCGGAAACGCATGGCGAAGTGAATCATCAACTTGCCCTTATCTTCATCATAAACTACCTCAGGAGCCCATGCGCAACCCATTTCCTTCAGTCCGGCAGTTAATGTATCAAGCCGTACAGTTGTATGCTTCCAATTTATCAAGTCCCATGATTTCATCATCACAAAACCATAGTTATTGCCCCATCCATATACTTTACGGTCACGTTCAAACTCTGTATCCCTCCATCCTGCTTTCATACCTAAACCGTGGAGATCGGTCATCACTGCATAAAAGGCGCCATCGGGACCACGATAGATATGCGGATCACGAACCCCACGCTCACGTGCGATGCTATCACCCCCCACCACCGGATCACCGTTATTCAACGCGGTAAAGGTATATCCATCATCGCTCAGTGCAAAATGCAGGCTGTGCGTTTCATCACGATGATAAACCAACAAGTAAGCTGCCATATCCTTTTCTTGAGGAACAGCATTCTTATAACGAAACTCTCTAAATTCCGCTCTGCCCTTTCCTGCTGATAGTAAAGCTACACGTAGTGCCAAAAAACCATGATATTTATTATGCTGCATCAGTGACACGTCCAGGTTCTCGGCCAATGTTGTCCAGTCCTTGCCATTACTGCCGACTTGCATAGTCACTTTATTACCCCGGTTCAGCAACTTCACTTTAAACTGGCGACCTATTTCATTGGGGATTCTTTCGCAATGCTCCGCATCTTTGTACACAAAGAAATTCTTTTCGTCTGCCATCACACCGGCAAATGCCTTCTCGTTATAAAACAACATCATTCCGGCTCTATTCCCTTTCTCTGTATATACCTCTACTTGCGTTTCATAACACTTGTCTTCGGGAATTATCAATAGCAAACGACCATCAGCAGGTGAAGTTCCTTTCCCTTTCATCTGAAGCGTTGAGTTCTTAATGGTAAGCTCTTTCACTGCATTTTCCTTCCAGAAAGTCCATTGAAGTCCCAATTCCGGACCCTCGAAGTCATCATTGAGATCAAAACCATGCTCAATACGCTCGTCCTCGGGCAAGTACTCAGCTTTTCCGGAAGCAGCGAACCACCCATCAGCCAAATATTCCATAGGCTCCAGCAAAGTCTGCCTGCCCAGTGTATGACAACCGTTAGCGTATGCATGATACACCATCCACCAATTACCATTCACATCGTCTATCAAGGTACCGTGTCCTTTAGACCACCAACTCTCCACAGCACTGAACGTATGTACCAACGGATTATAAGGGGAATTTTCCCAAGAACCAAAAATACTCTTAGAGCGAGCCATGACACACATGTGGCTGGTAGCGGGTCCTGCTGTTCCGCCTTCGGCAGAAACCATATAGTAATATCCGTTCTTAAACAAAAGTTTCGGTGATTCCAAAAACTTGCCCTCCGTCTTCCATTGCCGTGGATAGTCCCATCCGTCATACACTTTCTTGCTCTTCCCTGTTACCCGGAGGCCATCATCACTTAAAGGTGTCACATAACCACTACTGGTAAAGAGATAGCGACGTCCGTCTTCTCCAACCACATGTCCCGGATCAATTCCCTTGATATCCATCTCCAACTTCACCGGCTTACTCCACGGTCCCCGGATATGTTCTGCTGTGATTACAAATATTTCGGCAGTAGAACTGGGATAATAAATATAATACTTGTCTTTGTATTTCAATAAGTCCGGAGCCATAACATCTTCTTCACAATCAGGCAACGCTCTGCAGACAGGTTCCCAATTCACTAAATCTCTGGAATGCCAAATCAAGAATCCGGGTTTATAAATAAATGGGGAATGAGTCATGTAATAATCTCCTCCCTCACGCATAATACTAGGATCGGGATAGTCACCTGGTAAAATCACTTTCAGATGTCCTTGTGCATCCATTCGTATCGCCATAAGAAATACTAAAACAAGCAGTAATAGGTGTTTCATAGTATACATTAAATTTGTTTTTAAAGTTACACTTTTATTTTCTTATTCTTTCTTCTAAATACGAAATAAGAATGAATAACGCTTACTCCAAACTGAAATAAAACCGGTATCCTCCGTTTTTCTGAAGAAAAGCGTACTTTTACAGCAATAAGAATAAGTGGAAAAGCTATTGTGTTCGTAACTTATTGAAATAACCAATAAACATTTCATGATGAAAAAGACATTATTAATGTGGGTATGTGGCTTATTGCTTGGATGCTACGAAATGTTATTCGCACAAAACCAGTTAGTGACCTACCCTGCACCGCAAGGAGCAGAATTAAAGAAAGACTTCACCGTACAAGTCCGCCAATCTGGAAAAGAGTGGCAAACCGTTGCCACCTATCCCGTAAAGGTAGATGAAGTGAGAGATACCAAACATCATGTTGAACTTGCTTCGATGGGATATTTCGACTTTGAAGGCGAAGTAGAAGTATCGGTAATTTTTAACAACGGTACTATCGACACCGGTAGAGTACGCCCGCTATCCTACGAAATCGCTCCGCAGATAGAAGGAAACACACTGACATTCAAGATCGACCGTCCCCGTAATCTATCCATAGAAGTAAATGGTGACATCTTCCATAACCTGCATTTATTCGCCAATCCGATAGACGGAAACAAGCCGAAAAAACTGAAAGACCGCAATCTGATTTACTTCGCTCCGGGCGTACATCAACTACCGGGTGATACACTCAATGTCCCTTCCGGCAAAACTGTTTATATAGCCGGTGGTGCTATTGTGAAAGGTTGCATCCAGCTAGTAAATGTACGGGATGTGAAGGTTCTCGGCAGAGGAGAAGTTCATCCCGAAGGTCGCGGTGCAGGAATCAGAATAGCCAATTCCAGAAACATACAGGTAGAAGGGCTGATAACCACTCAATGCCCTACCGGTGGATCGGACAGCGTAACCATACGTAATGTAAAAGCTATCAGTTCTTACGGCTGGGGCGACGGCATGAATGTTTTTGCCAGCAACAATGTCCTCTTCGACGGGGTATTCTGCCGCAATTCCGATGATTGTACAACCGTTTATGCTACTCGTGGTGGTTTCAATGGTGGCTGCAAGAACATCACCATGCAAAACTCCACCCTTTGGGCCGATGTAGCGCATCCCATCTTCATCGGACTTCATGGCAATCCCGAAAAGAACGAGATTATGGAAAATCTCAACTACATCAATATCGACATTCTGGATCATAAAGAGAAACAGGTGGACTATCAGGGTTGCCTTGCCATCAACGTGGGAGACAACAACTTGGTTCGTAACGTACGTTTTGAGAACATACGCATAGAAGACTTCCGCCAAGGACAACTGGTGAATCTACGAATCTTCTTCAACAAAAAATATTGCGCGGCTCCGGGCAGAGGCATTGAGGATGTATTATTCAAAGACATCACCTACAACGGAACAAATGCCGAATTATCCATCATTGCCGGATATAACGAAGAGCGGAAAGTAAAGAATATCCGCTTCGAGAACCTACGAATCAATGGTGAAGTGATTTATGACGACATGCCCTTGAAGCCCAAATGGTATAAGACGGGAGATATGGTACGCTTCTTCGTCGGAGAGCACACAAAAGAAATCGTGTTCTCCAAATAACAAAATAAATTATTAAGTAGTAATTCAAAATCAATTTAAATATACATGAGAATTTGAGATACTCTTGCTTATATCATGCTGACCGCTAAATTATCATTTAGGCAACAAACTATATCTGACCGAACTGTCGCATTTATAACTTGAACTCAAGACTTATCTTAGTTTTGTATACACTTTTACCCTCATAGATCTCTCTAGCCCATTATTCATCGGTATCTCAGATATGAGAGCAGGTATGAGGGTAAGAGGTTACACATCTCCATTTCTTCATTGGTACGGCTTTCAAGAATAGAGAAATTAGCTAATACCGCATTGCGAATTCCATTGTCATAATAGAAGTATATTTTACGACTTTCCGCATAAGTTCCGCCCAAAAGATCCCAAGTGAAAAATAACATAATTCTTTTCAAGAGCTTCAATATACCTGTCTCAAGAGACCGTTTTTGAACTTTTGGAACTCCTCATGAAGATGTGTAACACTTTGCTCTAAAAACCAATTTTATGACACTGTTTTTTTTTCGGTTTTGACTACCAAGAGAATGATAAAAAAAAGTATCTTTGTACTCAAGCAACCGGTAAACATAAACACATAATGTTACACGATCGGAAAGAACGATGTAGCAGGACCTATTCAATTAAAAAAAATAAATTTAGAATTACTCGAGTTGTAAGCGGATAAAACCGCACATACAGTTCCTTAAATAGGGAAGAGACAGAAATGCCACCAATTTGGTTAATTACACAAACCCTTTGAATCTGATTATAATTATGTATCGCCGAAAATATATACGACTCTTTGTCAGCTCCACATTTGTAGATATGGAAGTGGAACGAGATTTATTACAGTATCGTGTTTTTCCTGAAATCTATCGTTATTGTAACCAAAAGGGATGGCAGTTTGAAGGGGTGGACTTACGCTGGGGAATTAGTCAAGAAGCCGGATATGATCAAAAGACGATGCAGATATGTCTTGACGAATTACGACGTTGCCAAGAGCTTTCCCCACAACCGAATTTTCTCATCCTATTAGGAGAACGCTACGGATGGATTCCGTTGCCAGAGAAGATTCCGGCCGAAGATGCAATCCATATTATAAGTATAGCCACCAAAAAGGAAACCGAGTTATTTACTTGTTGGTATCAATTGGATACAAATGCCCTCAATGGCGGTGAGTATATATTACAACCCCGCAAAGGTAAATATCGTAACCCCGAATTCTATCAGGAAAATGTAGAACAGCCATTACGGACTTTGATTGATAAGTTCTCTAATCGAGTGAAAGATAATCAAAAGCGACTATTTTATAATAGTTCTGCTACCGAACAAGAAATAATCAAAGGAGCATTGACGGTAACCGATTCGCAGAAACATGTCATACTCTACTTGCGCAGCTTAAAAAAAATACCTAGTGGCAAAAAAATACGCTATCACGAACAAAGAACTGGTATCTGGAAATATTTGGCCAAAGGGAAATATAGCAATGATATTAAAAGGCTCCGCAACTCTTTAAAGAAAAAAGTCTTTACCGAGCACATTCTAGAAGAGTATATTTCGTACAATGAACTAATCTCAGAAAGCTATGCCGAACGTTTCTACATACGCGTGACAAACATTATCAAACAAATTATTGATACAGAAATTGCCAGATACTCTGCTCTCTCTCCTTTAGAAATAGAAAAAGAGATTGCGAAAGATTTCATGCAAGCAAGATGCAACTTATTTATAGGACGTCAAGAAGAAACCCAACAGACCCTAAACTTATTGCCGGATAATAAGTCCTCAAAACCGGTGTTCGTCTTGGGACCCGCCGGTAGCGGTAAAAGTGCATTCATGTCACATCTAGCCTCGCAAATCGCGAAATCAGCAAAAGCAGATGTCATCATCCGCTTTGCAGGTGTATCTGCAAACTTAAACACAGGAAACGCATTATTACATTCAGTATGGGATGAAATCAATACTCTATATCCAACAAGCGATGTATTTTCCATAGTCGGATTAGCCAAACGATTAAGAGACATACAAGTAATGCGCCCATTGTTTGTATTTATCGATGCATTAGATCAATTGCCCGCCGGCGATCCTATCTTTGATTTAATATGGATGATTCACTTAACTGCTCCCAATGTACATTTGGTTCTCTCCATACTTGATAGTAAAGAATATATCCGGATGTATCCCTTTTTAAAAGAGTTACGTACGCTCGATCTCGGTCCATCTGCTGTTCGTTTAGCTCCACTCGAAAAAGATGAAGCTTATGATTTGATCAGCCTGCAACTTGCGAAAGAGAAACGGCTACTGTCTGAAGAACAAAACAAACACCTCAAGCAGATAATTCTCGCAACGGATCGCAATCCATTGTACTTGCAGTTATTGGCTTATACCATCGCACAATGGCACTCATATGATAATATGCCAATGCTGGCTCATACTTCCGAAGGATTATTAGAAAATTATTTCAATCAACTATCCCAATCTGACAATCATGGCAGGTTATTGGTTGTCAAGGTACTGAGTATTTTTGCCTCCACTAAATATGGGGTATCATTGAGAGAACTGTGTGAGATCCTAGCTACCGATGACGAATACTGGGAAACTTTTACGAAAACCGTTTGCCATCCGCTACATCAACGAGTAGTTCCTGCTGTAATCTGCATCCGACTTTATAATGATTTGGAAAGATTCTTATCTTCAGTTGCCTCATTCAATACTCTGCTGATTATGTTTTATCATCGGGTGATACGTGAATTTGTACAGTGCCATTACTTGCCCGCACCTGATACCAAGTACCTTATACATCACTTGTTGTTTGATTATTACAATAGCAAGTGGAGAGAAAATGAGCAACATGCCTTACATGAGGTTTCTTATCAAGCGATGCAACTTGGAGACAAACAACTTCTCGTTCGATTATTCAGTAATTTAGAATACTGCGCATACAAGATATATCATGGCTGCTCGGAGACTCTGCGCAATGAAATCAACATGGCAATCAAATTACCCTACTTAGACTCTGAAGCAGTCAGCATACTGAATGAAATGAACTACTTTGATGCGGAAGCAAGTAGTTATATTACTATTGCAGCCTCAAAGAAGAAGACCGAATGGAAAGAAATCAAAGACATGGTGTCTCAATTGGCAGCCGGATATATGCCTCATACAATAGTTCGCAAAGCATTTGAAAATCAGAACCCCTACCCTTCATTAGTCAATACACTTGGACATGACTCAGAAGATAACTTACTATTTCGTACAATCTCTACCCCAGTCAACTCAACAGCACGCATCTCTGATGATGGTAAACTGATATTGTGGAGCAATAACGGACAGATGATCCAGTATAGTGTAGACAATGCTTCTAGCCACTATATTCTGAAAGGACAGCAAGTTACTATTTTTGAATTAACACAAGATTGGGCATTTCTGATTGGTTATGGAGAAGGGCGTTTATTTTGCTATAATATGCAAACGAAGAATAAAGTGTTTCTGACGAATTGCAATGAGGCATCCAGTTTATCGGTATGGAAAGACTCTGTAGGCACCATTCATATTTCCCTTGGTTCCGGAGATAGTCTATATCTCATCGAATATAATTCGGAAAACCGCATTTCGGCTACTCCGGCTACAGTACGCAAATTTAAGTTCGAATCGGACGTATATGCTGCAGGATTTATGCGCGACGGCAGCAGGATAGCAATCATATTAATTAGCGATGACGAGCAATCAACATACAAAGCTGATAAGTATTGCTCTTTCCTAGTTTACGATGAGAAAACAGTAAACTGCATTTGGGGCATGAGATATAAAAAACAGATATTTGAATCGTCTTTTCATTATGGACTATGCTCAACAGACGGAAAAGAATTTATGGCGTATGCTTCCGGATACAATGAAGTTACATTCGTTGATTTCACACAAGAAGAGCCAGAGATTGAAGTAAAGCAACTTTCTCTCAGTTGGGGACGTGCTCCTATATACTATCTTCATTTAGGAATTTATTCGAAGACATTGATTCTCATTTCAGGTGATAATCGTATTGTGCTCTATGACGCAATAAACAAGCAGAATAAATCTGTATTATCCATGGCAAGTGAAGAAACACAACTGATTGCCAACAACGACAATCTGCACATATTAATTGCTTTTGAGGAGAAACTGTTCACTCAGATTATAGATTATTCCAAAGAAAGCCACCAACATGACTTTTTTCCTGCATTACTCAACTCCCTTTCAGCTGATGCCAAAGCTTTACAGATATGTGCATCACACGGTGTAAATTTTCAATTTGGATGTGAGAGCGCTGTTTTCTATGATTTGGAAAATGATAAGTATCCCCTATACTCAAAATGTATACACCAATATGATCTTGTTTCTCCGCAAACATACGCATCCGCTACGGCTGTATCTTCAGACGGACTTAGCTATGCGTATGCACGAGGGAATATTATCACTGTGGTGAATAAAGAAAGCGGAACCTCATATTATAGTTTTAATACTCCTGATGAGATAATAAAAGCCCAAGTACGTGTAAGAAAAGAAGAACAAGGAGAACATATTAGCCGATTGGAATATACTCCTGATGGACAAGCTTTATTGGCATTGATTGGGGAACGAATGACATTTGCCAGTCGTCCAGATGGATTTCTTTTCTTGCTGGATGGAAACACCATGAAGCCCAAACATCATTACCCAATGAGTGATCACTTGTGTAATTACAGCTTTAGCCAAATATTTCCTAATGGCAGATATGCCTTAGTGCTAGGGATTACTGCCGCCGCTATAATTGATCTACAAACCGGTATACTTTTAGGTGTTCATAAAAATATTGCAGATATATATGCAATGCCTGATGGTAAAGCTTATTGCATGAATATAGTTGATGTAGAATCGAAAAAACCGTATTATTTTCGTGATCATACCAGTAAATTAATAACCCTCCATACTAATAAACCATTTACCCCCAGCGAAAGTGGTAAACTTGCCGCCATATCCCATTGCGGAAGAAAGTTTATCTTTTTTAAGTATAAAGAGGAGGGCAAATCCATCATAAAGTTCCCCTCGCATTCTTTAGATCTTCCAACACGTATAGATGCAGTATATTGGTGTTTCGATGACAAACATGTATTCATCGAATGTGAGAAGAAAGTCATTCTTTATGATGTGGAGAACAAGACAGAAATACAATGTTTTTATCTTACCTATAACAACGATACTACTTATCGTGCATATAATGTTTGTTTTATGGGTGGAGAAGTCCACAATAGAGCAACTACCAAAGTATACAATCGTGGACTTATATTGAGCGATCATGGCAAAATTATCAGATTGGAACCTTCGGACGGATATAAAATCAACGAAGTATCTGTTGCTACACTTGCCTGTTTATGGAATCATAAGACCGAACAATACGAATCTCCTACAGCACTTTGCCCGATGTGCGGGAAACGATTTGCCCCCAAAGAAGATGTAGTAAAAGCCATAAAGGATATTTGTTCACAGCTACATTCTCAAGATTCTCCTTGTTTGACATTACCTCCAACAGCATGGGAAAATCCAAATCTTCTGGGGCATGAATGTCCACATTGCCATAACAAACTTAAATTTAACCCGTTTATTGCCTAGCATACTGATTGTTAATAAGTTTTAGCTAGAAGTTTTTCATGAAAGTTGCCTTCAAGCTTCTTTTTAAGGCAAACATTAAGAAATAGTTTTGAATTAGTCATTTGATTCTGTCTGAAGAAATCGTATTCTTCAAATAATAGAATAAATCGTCATCTTAGTTTTGCATACACTTTTACCCTCATACCTGAGAATAATCTATCCCACCTTTTCCAAATGATAAAGTGTACCTTTATAAGATTTCCTGCAAGGTATATTCAGCTTCTGAAGCGTACGTCCAAACTGCGCTACTTTATTGATTGCCAGCTTATCCTTTGTTTTGGTCTGTAGATAGTTCATCACCTGCATCGCCGTCAGCCACTCGGCGTCTTCTTTCGAGTCCGCCGTTTCTTTTGAATCCGCCGGACGAAAGTAACAGTGAAAAAGCTGTTCCAAGGGGCTTACTTGCTCGAACTCCTTATTTGTTTGCTTTAAGATAGCCTCATCGTCATCATCCAACCAGTAACGCTCGCCATGACAAACAGCATCCACAGCCTGTGCATAAAGTTGCTTATAGTTGATAGTGACATTCGTACGAATAGGCCCCGTCACTTCAATACAGATAAAACGACGGCTGCCACTAGGATCGGTAAGTAAATCTTTCTGATTACTCGTCCCTATAAAAGAAGCATATCGCCGCACTTCACGGATTGCATTTCCATAAGGTTTTCGGAGATTAGCGGCAGGCTTCTGCAACAGATGCTTCAAAAATCCTTGCTGACCGATGTTCACTTGATCGAACTCATCAATATTAATCAAGAAGAAACGTCCCAAATAACGTTCTGCCTCTTGCTTGCTCTTGAAATCCAAACTATCGGTATAACCAAAACGCAATTCAGGCGGTAATAAGATGCGACAAAACGTAGATTTCCGATACCCCTGCGCCCCCACCAGCAGGGGCGAAGTACTGTTTCCATGCTGATTATCCAGCCCCCGCCAATGCGCCACCATACTGAGAAACCAGCGATAGAACAGTTCCCTCCAGTGCGGATTGTTGCACGGAACCAAGTCGGCCAATGCACGGATGCGGTCTTTGCCGTCCCACCGACCGGCGTCGTACAAGAATTCTTCTACCGGATTATATAGAGGGACGTATTCCGAATTCAAAAAACGATCTACATCCCGGTCCCATGCACTGATACCCTCTTTCAAAGCTTCGATGGAGATACTGTTGCGTACCCGTTTCTCCACAGGCTTGAAATAGAAGTTAATGGAGTCTCGTTGACGGTATTCCAAGTCATCGAGCACGGTATTATAGCGGAATTCGTAGCGGCGATTCAGAAATTCTTCCAATAAGAAAGCTGTTTCTTGTTCCTTCGTCCGGCTGCTTTTCTTTCCGAAACCTTTGGATTCCAGGTAAAGATTGTGTAAAGTCAGCCTGATAGTCTGTTCATCGGCTTGGCGATGATAATGATTCACCGTCTGACGCACCGCTTCCTCTTCGGGTATGCCGGCTTTGAAACAATGCTCGGCAAGGCAGACAAGTAACGGTTGCAAGTCGTCTCCACGCTTCCAGTCCGTCATTTCGCAGAGTGCACGCCCTAGAGCGGCCTCATACATCAATGTAAATGTTTCCGCCGTCTCATAACCGGGCTTCATACGTGCCAACGGATTCTTCTCGTCTTGTTTGCACTCGCGGAAAGTCCTTTCATCGGGCATTGTGAGTGGTTGTGCAAGGCAGAACGGCACTGCATCGGGGTTATAATAAGGCGCTTCGTCCAAGGTCATGCGGCAACTTTGCGTCAATACAGGTTCCTTTAAAGTGATGTCGTATGGAATTACCGGCTGGTAGCACCTTACGGCAAGGCGGTAGGCGTGAGCATGAAACAGTTTTGCTTCGGCTTCCCGCACAGGCAATCCGCCTTCATCGGGCAAGGCAAAGCGCACCCAAATCTTTACACTCCGACCGCTCGAACCGCAAAAGGCGGCAAAAGTCTGTGGCAGGAGCTCGGCCTGACGCTTCACCAATTCCACTTCATAACCTCCGGAGAGTTTGTTTACTTCCAACTGTATCAGCCCGTTATACAGCTTCATCCGCCGTTCTCCTTCCCTGGTGCGGGTGTACTCCACAGCCGGGTACATGCGTGGCAGTTTATCGATGTGTTCGTATCGGGAATAGGTGCCCTCCAAAGCAGGCAGTACCTCGCGCAAGGCAGTGATGTATTTCGATTTTGTCTCTGTCTTTATTCTGTCGAACAATGTGTCTGTTTCACAGGTACTAAGTATCTCTCTGCCAGTCTCTTTTTCTTCTCTGATTAAAGTAATCTTCATTTCTTGGTTATCGGTTAATTCACAATTGCGGCAAACCGCGTAATTCCTGTAAAGATACAGCATAAGCAGTCGAAAAGCAAGCATTTCACGGAATAAAACAACAGGTATTTATACTAATAAATCAAGGTGTTTTATTTGTATTTGCCTTGTGTTTGTTGTATCTTTGCTTTGTATTTGATAGATGTTCACTAATGTGAATAAATATATTCTCATTAATGAATAAATCTATTCATTGCAGTAAATAAATATATTCATTAATGTAAACATATAACAAACATAAAGGCTGAACAGAAGATACATGAGGGCTGAACCGAAGCAACATAAGCCATTGATGTATTCCATACCAGCGTTTGGCCCAAGAAATACGTGTACTTTAAAACCCAAAGCTATGGCTATACTATTTGACTGGTACGAGGACCCGAAGCCCTCTGACAAAAAAGAAAATGAGAAAACACTGCATCCGCGCATCAAGTTGAACGGCTCTACAGGTACCGACGTGTTGCGCCGCCGCATCCAGCAACGTTGTTCATTGACTGAAACAGACGTCAGCGCCGTACTCGATGCCCTTTCGCACATCATGGGCGAAGAACTTGCGGAAGGCAGGCAGGTGCATCTGGACGGCATCGGCTACTTCTACCCCTGCCTCACCAGCACTGAAACGGTGACCGCCGAAACCAAACGGAAAGTAACCAAAGTAAAGCTGAAAGCCATCAAGTTCCGTGCAGACCAAACGTTGAAGAACGAATTCGGCACCCTCAAAGTGAAATGCCTGAAAGGAAGCCTGGAGTTCAAACGCATCAGCAACGAAGAGATCGACCGACGGCTGACCAATTACTTCAAAACCCATCAATTTCTGAGAAGGACAGACTTTCAAAGCCTCTGCGGAATGACCCAAAGTACCGCAATGCGGCATCTTCGACGCCTACGCAACGAAAAAAAGCTGGAAAATGCAGGTGGATTGATGCAACCGATTTATGTACCTGCTAAAGGTTATTACGGTAATAACTAAACAATTACCTCTAATTTAATGGATAACAGGTATGAGAGTAAACACTTACTCTCATACTTACTATCAGGGTTACTATCATATCTCAAACACCGATGAATAGGAAGATACAGAGCATCTATGAGGGTATGAGGGTAAAAGTGTGTGCAAAACTAAATTGATACAATTTCAGTTGATTCAGATACAAATTTAATGCTACCACTTGAATATCACAGGGCAAGACCAAGTCTGCGGAACAAACTCCCAGTATCTTTTTCGAAGATTAAACTGTTTCGCAGGTATCCAAGATGGTAGAGCTTGCATAATTCTAATAGCTTCCGCATCCATCAACGGATGCAATCCTTTTATAATTTTAAATCTGCTCATGGTACCATCTGCTTCAACAACCCATTTGCAAATGACCTGTCCCTGTTTTCCGGTAGATTTCATTTCCGAAGTAATATGTAATTGTTTCTCAACAAAATCAGCTAATTCACTTCCTTGTAACCCACAATCAGCAGCTACATCTCTATTAATCCAGATTCCTTCTTCATCCTGCTCTGCTTCTTTCCAGTACTTTAAATATTCCAAATACTTTTCCCTTATAAAAGGAATAATCAACTCATATTCAAAAGGGAAAGGTTTTCCGTCTTTTTGTGCAGGAACGATACGGGGCAATGCATATACAATGCTCAAGGCGGCATTATTAAAAGGGGGATTATGTCGACCATACACATAAGCGTTATTTACATAACCTAATTCGTCAATTTTAAAGCGACATACCACTACAATGCTGTCACTTGGCATTCCGGCTGGAACTCCTTGAGGAAAAAACATATTTTCCTGTACAATATTCTCAATATTATCCGGCCAAACGGGTTCTTTGTCAACTGGCTGCTTCCGATAGGTTCGCAAGTTAATTCTATCCTCAAAAAAATCATTATCCCAACGAGACTTTCCAGGTAGCCATCCACTTACATCTTTAATCTCATTACGCACACACAATACATCCCATTTAGGCACAGCGCGTAAAGCTTCCTTATAGATTTTAATAAAAGGATGCTCTTGGTCTTTTATACTTTTTGAATCAAATTCGCCCGGACATCTTATTTCTAGTTCAATTGTGATTGAATCTGCCGTACCATCAGTTTTTGGATGTAGCCAATACCTACAATCAAGATCTTTATTCCTCAATTCCGGAAGTCGGCTCCAATAGGTCTGTTGTTGTCTCAGTTTCTCCTTGCATTGTTCCAGTGCATCCGAATCACCCGGATGAAAATAGTTTGAATAACTCTCGCTACTGACAATAGTTCCTGAATTCACATCACAAATTACTTCTTTCTCATAAATATCTTCCAATAGGTATTCATCTCCTAAGGTATTGCCATAAACTAAATGTAGTTTGCCCGAATACCACGAGGCTTCTATAGGATTGCCATCCGATAAACCGAATATTGAATCGAGCGGAAGCGGAGAATTATCTTTGTTACTCAATAACTTCACCAAATAGAGTTTATTATTCTCTATCTTCCAATAACCAATATAGCCACGGAAGCAGTCCAATGAGAAACATTCCTTCAAATAAGGTTTGACTTTGGCATAAAGATTCATATCATACTGAAGCGGGAAACCTTGCAAAGAATAAAGTGTATCATTATAAGATAAAAGATCCATTTTTTGTTGTTTGCAGCCATCTGGTATTCTTTCCCTCCATTCAGATTTACATCCCTTCTTATTCCATAATTCAAAAGTTCCTAATCTGAATACATAAATAGTATCACGCAATTTCAAAACATCCCACTGAGGAACTTGACTGACACAAGACTTTATTTCATCCAAGTACAATTGCTTACGCTCCGGCATTATATTTTCTGATTCATAAAAGTGAACAGATAAGCTATCTAGACTTCCGTCCAGTGTTGGTCGAACCTCAATATCTGCACGTAAACGAGCATCGTTCAATTCAGGAAAGCGATCACCATTAAACATGGATTCTATATACAATAAACAGTTAAGAGGAGAAATACCTTTCTTAAAAGAATTTCTATAAATAGCCAGAGAAGTTACCTTACCTTCCTTTATACAATAAACCTGTTCATGTTCATTTTGCCTGTCAAAACCTGAATGATTATAATAAACCCTTTCACCGGAAACAACTCTCAGTTCACCACTATACCAAGAAGCCACTACCCGATCTTGCCCGTCTCGGTACCGGTCAAATATACCATTTAAGTCTACTGTTACTTCCGGCACAGAATCAGATGGAGAAGAATAACTTTCATCATCTACTATTTTATCAAGAACCAATTCGCTACCATCTATCCGCCACAATGCTCGATAACCTCTCCAACAACCTGTATTGAAAGTATCATGTGATAGACGAGCACTAACCTGGTTTCTTAAAACAGAATCCACTTCAATCGGACAAGTCAACATATCCAAGGTGTCTTTACCTATTACTATTCTGTCACCAGCTTGTCCGGTAGCTCTCAGCTTCAATGTATTACAGCAACAGAGCAAAACGATTAAAAGCAATTTGTATTTCATAATATCACAATCAATTCTTCTAATATCTTACAAGTAGCAGATACGAGGGTTAATGGTATTCTAAAAATCAAAGATACGATTATATAATTAACTACGTTCAGTTAGAATCAAAAAAGTCCGCAGTTTTCTCTTTTTCAAGAGTCTGCGGACTTTAATGCTATTTTTATGCAGCTATATTAGTAACAAGAGTTTCAGCATAAGTTATATATACCGCATAAGCCTTAGGCGCACTTCACAGTGATTCCAACAATTTCCAACCCTTGACCTGCCTCCTCCATACAAAGCCGTAACACACATGCTCCCGCCGAGAGGGAGAGTTCACCCAACTTTCCCTCTTGCCATTGCTTACAAGCAGGAAGAGTAGTATGGCGAGTTTCTGTACCTTGATCGGTAGCTACGAATAAAGTGGAATTAGCTTTGGAACGATAGGTAATATACACCGCATAAGTTTGGGTTGCAGGAACTTTCACGGTATAATTCATCCACTCGCCCTGCGCTATCTGAGTTACTACATACTTGTCACCGGCTTTCGTCAGTTCAACAGCACCGTCCGGTCGGTAGGCATTTCCACGTTTTGTGCCTACATTGTGATAGGTATGCCCTTCAGGATTCTCTGCTAGACAATAATAGTCATAATCGGCTGCTTGAATGGTGCAAGGCAGCACATGAATACCCGGTTTACGTTCACCTTGAATAAAGATACCCGGTTCTCCGGCCATCCAAGGAGTAAGCCGCTTGGAGAGAGTTCCCCATCCTGTCCATTCATAGAACCAGTTTGGAGCGACACCCCAGTTTTCGCAACCATGATTTTCTACCATATAATCACGGTAACGTTGCAGCCAAGTGTAATCTCCGGTAGGAAGTCCGGCACGTACCGCATAATGCGCCAATGCCATTTCACGGGTTCCTCCACTTCCGGCACAATCACCACGTCCATGCGCCGAGATGTTCACTCCTTCCCATCGCCCACTACGACTTTTGAGTTGAAGATACTTACCATTATCAAAAGTTGCTTCATCGGCATTCTTTGTAAATCCGGTCGGTTCCCAAGGAGTTTGCTGGTCGGGATAAGATTGTACTTCCGACAGGTTGTACCGATAGTTCCATTCCAGTCCTGCCAAAATACGGTTGTTCAGACAGCTATACAAAGAATCGCCTTGATTCCATGCCATCTCGGCAATGGCTACATAATTATGAATGCCAGCCATTACATGTCCCTGGTCACGGCTGGACTCCTGACATTGGCCGTTAGGATAAATATAATGTTGCAATAGTTCATCGTAGCCATAGTCGGGTATATCATTCTTACGCCCCAGTAGTTTATAATCCAGCATGGTAGGAGAAGTCTTAATGGGTTCCTCACTACTGATGGCAGGTCCTGCAGGATAAGGCAGATCGTCCGGACGATGCTTCATTCCTAAGAGATAGCGATAGGCACGGTCGTACATGATCTCGTTATCCAGATAGATAGCCATCGCCAACATCCCCCTTGCGGCAAAAAGTCCTTGATTACCGAAGCGGGCGACATCGAAGTTATAGATGTTCCAGTAAAAGGTAATTTCATTTTTTGATTCATCCTGATAATCACCATACTTGGCAAAGAAGTCTTCGGTATTGCTATATCCCGGATAGACCAACATGTCCTTAAAACGTTGCTGATCTTCGGGTTGCCATCCCGGATAGCTTCTCATCAGCTCGGCTGCCTCAACCAACAGATAGATTTTTCCATTATCCAAAGGACCAGTTCCGCAAGCGCTTGTATTGGTAAAATAAGAATTTGCATTCAGTAGTTCGACGGCTTTGCGAGCATAATTTTCGTCGTCCGTAAGATGCCACAATAAGGCCAGATCAATGGCACGACGTCCGTCTACTCCAATTGTGGCATTGAAACGACCTCCGCTTATTTGTTTGCCCCGATCAGAGACCGGCGTGTCAAATGAAGAATAGGGAGATTCCTTCAACTTGAAAAAAGTAGAATAATAAGGCTCCTGCCGTGCTTCGATCATGGCTTTCATCCGGTCGATATCGCCCTGTGTATAGGTGATACCCGGATGCACAAAGTGTCGTCGGGTTTGTGCTGCTGCTTGATTGGCAAATACTACTAAAAAGACCGCGGTTATCAATGCTACAAATATTCGGTTCATATCAGGTATGTTTTGGTTCTTTATATAAATACGATTGTAACATGATAAACACTCATTCCTTCAATAAAACAAGTTGGTTGATATACAAGTCCCTCACTTTTGAGTTCTGCATAGAAGTGAAGCAAGCCAAGTCAATACACCCCATCCTATCCGGATGTTTTTACATTCCACCTCTGACCAGCACATAATCCATCCCCGGTTGTGTCATTAAATCATATTCATAGACTTTATATAAAACCGGATATTCAGGATTGATCGTTTTAGAGATAAGAGGTTCTTTAATCGTCGCGGTTCCAAACAGCAGATTGCCGTTTTCGCCGGAAGCACATTTCAGACCTTCGGCTTTCAAAGGAACATAAGAACGCACTCTCAGATTACCTCCTAGCCGGGAGTGTATCTTGGCTTCGGTCAACTGTACTCCACTCCAGTTCATATCGACCACAAAACCACCCCGGGCCACCAGACCTTTTACACTTCCTTTAGCCCAGGCATCAGGTAAAGCAGGCAACAAATGTACAGCACCATCATGGCTTTGCAGCAACATTTCGGCAACACCCGCTGTGTATCCGAAATTACCATCAATTTGGAAAGGAGGATGCGCATCAAACAAATTAGGATAGGTACGACCCTGAGGATATTCTTTTTGTGCCGCATCAGAAGGCAGAAGTTTTAATAAGTTATTAATCATCAGAAAAGCATGATTGCCATCCAATAAACGCGCCCAGAGGTTTATCTTCCAGCCGATAGACCAACCGGTAGCCTCATCGCCACGCTGCAACATGGTGTTCTTGACCGCTTGAAACAACAACGGATGTGTATAAGGCGAAATCTGATTACCGGGATATAAACCATAAGCATGGGAAATATGCCGGTGTTTATCATCCGGACGGTCAGAATCTTCCAACCATTCCTGCAACTGATTATATTTACCAATCTGCATGGGTGGCAGGCGCTTTATCATAGATTGCAACGTATCAGCATACATTGCTTCCATATCCAGTATGCGGCAGGCCTGCAACGTATTTGCAAATAGATCAAACACGATCTGATTATCCATGGTGCAACCTGCAATGATAGAAGGTGTATTTGTCTTTTCATCTCCATTCGGTCCATGCTCCGGAGAATTGGAAGGACAAGTTACCATCCAGCCATATTGTGGATGTTCAACCAGGAAGTCAAGAAAAAAGTCGGCTGCACCTTTCATCACAGGGAATATCTCTTTCAAGAAAGCTTCATCCCCTGTATACAAATAGTGCTGCCATAAATGCTGGCATAACCAGGCACCTCCATTAGGCCACATCCCCCAGAATGCCCTGTCTACCATTCCTGTGCAACGCCATATATCCGTATTGTGATGCAATACCCATCCCCGGCAGCCATACATGGTACGAGCTGTCTCTCTTCCACTCTCCGATAACTCTTTCAGCATCTGTATCAGAGGTGAATGACACTCACTGAGGTTGGTAACTTCTGCCGGCCAATAGTTCATTTGTAAATTGATATTAACGGTATATTTACCATCCCAGGGAGCCAGCAGGTCTTTATTCCAAATTCCCTGCAAGTTGGCAGGCTGACCGCCCGGTTGCGACGACGAGATTAGTAAATAGCGCCCATACTGGAAAAGCAAAGTGGCCAAAGAGACGTCTTTCCCTTCGCTAAAGTGCTTAACGCGCACATGTGTTTCCTGAGCAGCCTCAGCAGAAGTACCCAAATCCAATTTAACCCGATTAAACTGTTGCTGATAAGTCGCAATATGTTTCGCTTTAGCCTGTTCATAAGGAACTTTTAGGGCGGCATTCAGATAAGACTCCGCCTTCTTGCCGGCATTGCCACCCACATCTTTATAGTTTATGAAATTGGTGGCGGAAGATATATAGAGCGTAACCGAATTAGCTTTGTCTACCGAGAGAGATTGTCCCTTTAGAGTGATTCGTCCGCCATCGCTTTTTGCCTCTACAAGTGTTTCGGTACGAATAGCTCCCGACACTCCCTCATGGGCTTGCCCTTTTGCAGTCAATACCAACCTCTTTCCACGGCTTGTCACCTCATGGTTCAAAGGTGACTGAAAAGAAGCCGAAAACGAAAGACTTCCGGCTTTATCTGCCGTAAGTCTGACAATCACTACATTATCAACAAACGAAGATAATATTTCCCGAACATAGGTTACTTCTCCAACTTTATAGCGAGTAGTAGCTACAGCCTTTTCAATATTCAAATCGCGATAATAATCGGTAACCTGATCATGTCCCGGGAAATGAAGATTCAAGCTCCCTATTGTCTGATAAGGCATTCCATTCCGAGGAGTCTCAAAATGACTTGCCACTAAGTCTTGCGCTTCCTGATGGCGTCCTTCAAAAACCAGTTTCCTAATCTGTGGCAGAGATTGTAAGGCCTTTGGATTATCATTCCGATGTGGTCCGCCTCCCCATACGGTTTCTTCATTCAACTGCAATTCTTCGTGAGCAGTACCACCAAATACCATCACTCCCAAGCGAGAGTTTCCCAGTGGCAATGCTTCCGCCCAGATTTTTGCCGGTTGGCTATACCATAACTTTAAGTCATCGGCAGAAATGGCCAACGAATATACAATCAATACAAATAAAGAAAATACCTTTTTATACCTCATAACGATAGTGTTTTTCTACGTAATATCAATCTTGCGTTTGATGCGTCTGTTTGTTTTATAATTCCTTAATCAAGACACAGCTCCACGGAGACAGTTCTCTGTTCAATGTTAACGAGCCATCCTCTGCTACCTGTATGGTTTCTATATTGGTGCACCAAGCTCTCTGTTTCAGAAAAGAAGTTTCTTCGCGTGTAGGTGAATGCGGTGCACCGATAGATACATACTCATCATAGACATTGCCATGTTCCTTGTCGAGAGTCTCAACTACAAAGATAGCTTTTGGTTTTAAGCCTTTCAAGACAAAGTTAACCTTTTTCGATGAAGCATTCATATAATTATTAAAATCATTTGCCGATGGGACTGCAATCTCATATTCTTTCGGGTAATTGAAAGCAATAGCAGTGATTTTCCCATCTTTCGACGAGCGGCTCACAAAAAGCGGATCACTGTAATACAGTTTTTCATCTCCCAACTGATTGAGCATACGATAGGCATGAAACGTAGGTTTTACCAATCCTTGAAAATTAATCATACCAAAACCGCCATGAAAAATACTTTCTCCCCCACCCTTCTCTTCAAATACATCTGTGAAGGTCCAGTACATTAATGAATTTACCATCCCCAAGCAATCCAGATTCGATTTAATAACATATGCAGCCGGAGGTAGAATGTCATGCATCTTGTCGCGACTATTCGGGCTCGTGCTCCATTCTGTCAGATGTATTTCTGCATCCGGATATTTACTTCCGGCCAATTGCTTCCGTAACCAGTTAATGTCATCCCGCAATGAATGCACATAGCGTACAGCGCCTTTACTACGATTGGTCTCCGGGTCTAAGGCATAATCTGTAGGATATGGATGGGTAGAGATAAAATCTATCGGCAGTTTTTCTTTCTCGCAATACCGGAGAAAATCTTCAATCCACACGCCTTTCCACTGTTTTGTATTAATTACTTCCTGCGAATAAAACACCGACTTGCTATGTTCCAGCACTTCTCCTTCGTGCCGACTGTCTGCTACAAAGTTGCTGGTAGCGGGACCACCGATTCTTAACTGCTCATTGACTGCTTTGACGGCACGAGCCGCTTCCTTATATAAAGCGAAATAGTCACTTCTGGTTCCATGAAAGAAAGCGCCGTTACCAGTCAGGTTCGGTTCATTCCACACTTCGAAATACCAGGTTTTTACTTCCTCCAAACCATAGCGATCTACCACATGTTGAGTAAATGCTTTCACCAGATCGTGCCATTTCTTAAAATTATTACGGTCTACCGAGACATTGGCTTTCCACCAGAATTGCGTCTTACTATCTTTCAAGGCCATGTCTTTCGGAAAAAAAGCCAGTTCGACAAAAGGTTTCACCCCCATGTCCAGCATTCTGTCATATAACTCATCCACATATTGCCAGTTATAAACTACTGATCCATCAGGCTTCTGAAAATACACAAACATATCATCATGAAAGATGCCGTGCATTCGTACGTATTGAAATCCGCAGTGTTCTTTCACTAAACTCAACTGTTCCAGCCATCCGGCACGCAATCCCTCATTGGCCCGTCCTGCTCCCACACCTACGCTCCAATAATGAGAGAAAGGCTCTCCTTTACTTTTCACATCAATATTTTGGGCCACCAAAGATTCCCCAAACAACACAACAAGTGCTAATAGTATGCCAAACCGCTTTCTCATCTTATATATTTTTACCATTTATGCTATTGATACTACGACTATCTTATCTTTCTTTTTAAAGTTCTGTGTGACAAATCAGAAATGAGCTGTAGTAAAAGTTCTTTTCATACAGCTCATTCCTATATTACTTTTTGTAGATATTATCCTACCAACTTGGATTCTGTTTCAGATTCGGATTTAATTTTATCTGATCCGTTGGAATAGGCAATAAATAATTCTTCAGAGCAAATTTACGGTTAGCGGCTTGCTCTACTATAATTGCTCCTGGCTGGGTCGGCGTCAAACCTGCATAAGAGAATTTGATTTCCTTGTCATTAATCTTTCCTACATATCCACTTGGTTCATACACAGGCTCATTATCAATAGGATTAATCAATGTTTTCAGATAAGATTCTTTACCTTCATAATTTAAATAAGCACCACAACGATTCTCACCAGCTAGTTCAACTTCAGCAATTCCCCAACGGCAGAGGTCATTTAGGCGATGACCTTCACCATACAATTCTAAAGCACGTTCCCTACGAATTTCTCCAAGGAGTGTTAATTCTCCACCCAATGAATTAGCTTTCGCAATCAAAGCCGCATTTAATGGTGCAACACCGGCACGTTCACGCACTTTATTTATTGAAAAATCCAGATCTGCATCAGAAATACTTCCTCCGCCTAATTCACAAGTGGCTTCTGCATAAATTAGCAAGATTTCGGCATAACGAATATGCATATAATCCATAGCTTCATGGCCTGCATCACCCAATGAATTCAATTCACTGCAGAATTTACGTCCGCCTGTTCCTGAACCAGCATTACGCAAATTGGGGACACTTTGGTATTGGGCAGCAGCCAATGTGTAAATATCCACATCATAACGAGCACCAGTATTATATTTTCCCCATCCCCAATTATAACTCATTGCAGGACGGCTACAAGCAGTCAATCTATAATCTCTATTTTCAAGCTCTGCATTCATATCTGTATACCCCTTAAATTCAGGAGATAAATGAACTGGCAAACCATCTTTACAAAGATACATATCCATCAATTTGCGAGTCATTCCGGCAGGAGCTGTATGAGTCAGGTTAGTATTACTTCTACGATTGACCTTGTCATAAACACTACGATAAATACTTTCTTTATTTGATGATTTATCCAAACCGGCAGGATTAGAATCTGTACCTTCCAAGTTGAACAGGTAGTAATAGCTACAATGTGCATACATTTCCGGATTTTTGACTGAGGAGATAGCACTGACATCTTCTACGCCTTTCCATAATTCAAAATTATTACTCTCGATCAGATATTTTGACAAATTCTTTGCCATTGCCAGCAGTTCATCGGGTGATGGATAATCGACTGGTTTATTGCTACCAGCTCCATCTTTACTACCATCTCCGTCCGTCTTATTTCCAACATATTTATCCCAAGTACCTTCAAACAAGCAAACACGAGCTTTAAATGCCTTTGCTGCTTCTAATGTTACATGCCCATCGTTATTCGTGGTAGTTACAGTCGTTTTTGCCAATTTGGCAATTGCAATATCCAAATCGTCTAATATTTGTTTAACGACTTCATAACGTGATGCCCTAGGTCCCCAAACAACAACATCCTTGTTGGAGATCGTGGTAACTTGATTTGCAATGGGTACACCACCATAGCGCTTTAATAAGAAGAAGTGATGCCATGCACGGAAAAAATAAGCTTGACCAACGGGACCTGCAATTTCTTCTTGATTTGAATAACCTTCTCCCTTTGATATTAAAACATTTACTTTACGTAGCCATTCGTATGCCTTGTCCCAATACTTATCACTCGTCGGTGCCGAATTAGTACCACTGATATAATCAACTCCATTCAAGACTAAATCGGTACCATAATCGAAATTAATATTATACGTATCATTGCCATTCCATGCCCACACATCGACATGTAAATCATTAGCTGCATACTGAAAATCGGCTAAAGATTTGAAATAAATGACTTCTGTTTGAGAATCCAGAGGATCTAAGTTCAAAAAGTCACTCACGCAACTTGTAGTTAACATTCCCCCCATTATCAGGGATAACAGTATTTTATTCGTTTTCATATTCATTTTCTTTTTAATATTAATACAGACTAGAAAGTTAAATCAATACCAAATGAAACAGTACGGGCGTATACATCCACATTACCTTGTCCTGTCTCAACTTTACTTTCCGGGTCAAAGCCATCTTTTACGTTAGATATTTCAAATAAGTTATCTGCCGCAACATATAAACGAAGGTTATCAACAGACACTTTTTTCAGCCATGATTTGGATAAAGTATACCCCAATACAATATTTTTAGCTCTAGCATACCAACAATTATTTATATTGATATCATTATACCATTTATAATTCCAATTATTACGGGCACCATTACGTGACATAATAGGGTATCGTGCATCTGTATTATCTTGAGTCCATGTATTGCCCATAAATGTTCTATTCTGATTAGTCCACCCACTAAACCATGGTGACGACATCTGTCCCTCGCGAACTACATTTTGCTTGCCAACACCTTGAATAAACATAGAGAAATCAAAGTTTTTATAAGAAGCCCCTAAATTGATACCAAACTGATAATGAGGATTGGCATCACCAAAGTAATAAAGGTCATCAGTTGTTATTCTTCCGTCTTCATTAATATCTACTTTTCTTACAGAACCCGGGCATAGCTGATCACTTGTTCCTTGTGTCGGATGATTTCCACCAGCCTTTTTCGTAATTTCCTTATAGTACGCATCTACTTCTGCTTCATTTTGCAAATAACCATTAGTTTTATATACATAAATGGCATTTAAGGGTTTGCCTTCAATGAAAGCACCGGTTTTACCTGCGCCTAAGACCTTATTATTTACTCCGTTGCTTATAGCAACTGCTCCATCGTATTTAGTTATTTCAGTTTTTGCATCTGATAAAGAAAGACCCACATTATAAGTGAAATCTTTTCCTATTCTATCATTCCAATTGATCAGTAATTCCCAGCCTTTAGCCTTAAAGTTACCGTTGTTGGATTTTGGGGCAGCGGTACCGATTGTTGAGGGATATGTCATTGAAATCAGCATTCCCTTATTTTCACGAATATAATATTCAAAAGATCCGGTCAGGCGATTATTCAAAAAACCAAAGTCAAGACCAAAGTTAGTTGTGGCAACGCGTTCCCAAGTACGATCCGAAGAAGTCATTCCTTTTACACGTGCAGTAGGGAATTTTGCTCCGTTAAAACCAAAGATTGTAGTACCGGTTTCAATAGAAGAAATATAATCGTATTCGCCAATACCTGTTTGAGAACCTGTTTCTCCATAAGATGCGCGAATTTTCAAGTTATCGAAGATATTCCAGTCTTTGACCCAAGCTAATTCAGAAAGACGGACACCACCTGAAACTCCCGCAAAATTAGCCCAACGGTTTTCTTTGGCAAATCTGGAAGAGCCATCCCGACGGAACAAACCTTCTAACAGATAAATACCTTTATAGTCATAATTAAGACGACCCAAATAGGAAATCATACCGACTTCATTACTTCCACCGGTTGCTTCTGCTGTTGTTGCATCACCTAAGTTGATATCATCCAAATCATCAACAGTCATATTTTTACGATAACCATAGTTCTTTTCAAAGTGCGACTTTTCGCCTGTCATACCCAACATCAAACCAATATTATGGTCAAAAAACGAATTATTATAATTGGCAAAGGCACTATAAGTCTGAAAAAGTACCTCTTCACGAGTATTTTTAACCCAACAATCAGCATCCTTACTCTGAGTTTTTATAGCTCCTGTACCTAAAGAATAATCCGGATTACCATCAGGTGTTTTTGTTTCTCCTGACCAGTCGTACATTGTAACATGAGTTTGACGTTCTATCTTTTTATGATGACGCATACGAATGTTTCCGCTACCTGAAAAGCTTAATCCTTTCACTAATTTATTCAAATCCAAGGTTAGTTTTCCACCGAGTCGGAGAATTTCTTCCGTATTATCATTCCGACCTCCTTCATCTAACTTAGCCAACAAATTATTACCGCCGAATGTATCATAGTATTGTCCGTATTCATTATATAACGGGAATATATAGAAGTCCTGAATACCATGTCCAACACCTTGTTGTGGTGAACTTGTATGACGCTTGTCATAAGACATATTGAATTCAGTTTTAATCCAGTCATTTACTTTATAATCAACATTTGTACGGAAGTTATACTTCTTCTGTCCATCATAAACTAAATCAATCAATGAACGGTCATTGGCATAGCCCAAAGAAGTCATTACCTTTGCTTTTTCGCTACCTCCGCTAATGGTAACAGTATGCGACTGTCCCCATGTAGTACCATATACAGCATCAAACTGATCACTTGTCGGATCAAGAACGCGCCATAACCCACCAACGACTCCTTCATATCTTTCACCGGCTGCCATTGTTTTCCAAGTTTCCTCAGGCCACATCCACCAATTCCATTGAGGTTCACCATCTTTCAAATAAGCGTATGCATCATTCGTCGTAGCATCAACAAGCATTTCCGCCCATTCTTGACCGGAAGCAACGGGGAAACGTTTTCCTACAAAGTTAGCATGTACACTACCTGAATAGGTAACTTTTGTTTTACCTTCTTTGCCTCGTTTGGTTGTAACCAGAATAACACCTGCACCTGCTTTAGTACCATAAATTGCAGCAGCAGCATCTTTCAATACAGAAATACTCTCAATATCACTAGGATTTATCTGTGATAATTCCCAAGAATATGCTTCTATACCGTCAATGACAATCATCGGAGACGTTTCATTCACAGATATTCCACCACGTAGAGTAATAGCCGTACCTTCATTACCCGGACGAGAAGAATTACGTGTAATAGTCAGGCCGGGGATGGTACCCTGCAAGGCCGAAGCGACATTTTGTGTAGCTTTACCTTTTAATACCTCGTCACCTTTGACTTGAGTTACAGAGCCCGATAAGGTCTGCTTTTTCTGTACACCATAACCTACTACTACAACTTCATCCAGCAACTCGGCATCTTCTTGCAAAGTAATACTCACATTGGTCTTTCCTTTTAAAGCAATTTCCTGCGTTTTGTAACCAATAAACGAAACCACCAATGTAGCATTAGAAGCCGCATTTACTGCGAAGTTTCCATTGATATCAGAAATAACTCCCGTGCCGGTCCCCTTCACTTGAATACTGGCACCAATCACAGGTTCTCCATTAGCATCAACGATTTGCCCTTTTACTGTCCCCGACTGCATCACAGTATGCACTCCACTGGTATCAGCAAACACAATCTGTGGGCTACCTGCCAGCAATGCAGAAGCCATTACTGCTGAGAACAAAATCCCTTTCGATGAGAATTTTAGAAATTCATTCTTCATAACATATAAATTTAAAATTAACACTATTATTATATTCAAATCATTTTATACTCAGATACACTGTTGCATATACTCACGGATCTCTTTACGGCTTATAAATAAATGGTTCTCAACTGTACGCCGGGAAAGATTAAGTTTTATAGCTATATCCGGTATTGATTGCTCTTCAAAGCGATGCATCACGTAAATCTTCCGACGTTGCTGCGGAAGCATACCCAACTTCATTTTTTCGTGTACTAACAAATCGTGTGCTATGATTCCACTTTCTGTTTCGTTACTACTATATTCTACTACATCATAGATATATGAAGTCATTTCCTGCCTCTTATAATGACGACGTAGATAATCTGTCACCAGATTACGAGCTATCGTATAGATAAAAAACTTCACTGTTTCAGGACGTAACATCTGATTATAGTCCAGCAGGCGAAGGAATACATCTTGGGATAAGTCTTCGGATTCTTCTTTACTATTTATCTTATAATAGATATACAAATAAACCGAACGATGATAATCGGTATATGCATCAGTTATCAGTTGAGTGGATGTCATCGGAGTGTCTTTCATGTTTCGTACCTTGGTTAATGGTTTTACGTTTGCTTAACGATGACAAATATAGAAGGTAAAATTCAAAAAGTATCTTTTTATTGCGCCTAACAAATCTCAACTAATCCTTTTAGACCACAAAACAAATAATCCATTCATTATAAACAACTTAGCAACAAAACACCTTAAGTATCAAATAATAATTTGAGACTCTATCCCGTATTATTCATAGCAAGAGCTTAACAAATTAGAGCCGATAGTATCTCTATCGGCTCTAATTTGTTAAGCTCTTACAGCTTCTTAGTGTAAAATGTATATTATGCTGTAACTCTGACAAATTTTTCCAAGTCCCAACCACGGAATACCAGCGCAATCTTGATAACTTCGGTAGTGCCTTTTCCTTCCTGCACCTTCGGACATTCCACATAACGGTTCAATTGCACTTTGGCATCTTCCAAAAGTTTCTCTATTTCGGCATCATCAGCATCCCGAGGACAATACTTCACTTCGATGACATAGCTATAAGGCATATCGGGCAACTGATACAAATTAGGCTGCATGAAGAAATCGCTGAAGCCTTTGTTCATTTCATATTCGGGGAAAGTCATGTAGTAACTGTTCATGCCCATGTAGCTCAACAGAAATCCTTTTACGTGAGCCTCACCTTCCATAAACTCACGGATGATACGAGCAAAATCGGTCACACCATAAGGGATCAGTTTCATTCTTTCTATCGGACTCATACTACACTTCTTTTAATAAGGATATTGTAAATGTAGTCATTCTAAATAAGAAATGGAAAGGAAGTAGATGAAAGTTAGTATTTTACATCATTCTATTTTAATGGTACTAAAAAAATAAATGTGCCAGAATCAAGCCGATATCTGACACATTCTCCATCTTTAAAATTTGCAATTAATTTCTTCGCCCGAGTAGCGAATTGTTTTACTTTTACTTGATTTCAGTTCTTTAGCATCATGCAAGACAATTCGCATTGAACGCATTGTTTCCATTGTATCGAACTTTCCCTTTCTTTCTCCAAGCGTTAGAACTTTCTTTTTATCATTCCATGTTAGCTTAATCGTTGTAAAGGCTCCTTGCTCATAATTGTAATTGTCTCCTTCATCCTCATATAAAGTAAAATCGGCATCCTTACCCGGATAAACAATTATTTCAAGTTCTTTTCCCGGCAATTCCCCAGTGTGTTGTATCACAGGTCCCATAGGAATAATGGAACCTTGGCGCACAAATAAAGGTATCCGGTCTATAGGTGCATCGGCTTTAATTACTTGCCCACCCTCATAAGCCTTACCAGTGTAGAAATCATACCATGTTGTTTTTTCCGGCAAATATACGTTTCGCTTTTTATCTTTTTCATCAGAAATAGCAACCCCATTATCATAATACATTGGAGTAACCACCGGGCATACCAAAAAAGCAGGACCAAACATAAACTGGTCTTTAATGTTCCATACTTTCGAATCATCAGCAAAGTCAAATGCCAGTAGACGGCTGATAGTATAATTGTTCTGACTAACTTCGCCTGCCAATGAATAAATATAAGGTAGTAAACGATAGCGCAAATGTATTGTCTTCAGTAGGCTGTCATAAAAAGGCTCACCTGGCTTTCCAAAGTTCCATATCTCCCGTGGAGTATCAGTACCATGACTACGGAAAAGCGGAAGGAAAGCACCATACTGAAACATTCGGGTATAGAATTCACGGTAACCAAGATCCTCTACACCCTGATTATAATCTCCGTTCCAAAACCATTGTGATTTCTTCTGAGTGAAGAAAGCCCCTATATCTACCGTCCAATAGGGACATCCGGTTGCCATAAAGTTTAATCCAGCCGGAATCTGTTGAGCAAACGATGCCCATGAAGCGTGTGTATCACCATTCCAAGTTATTGTGGAATAACGCTGCTGTCCTGCGTAAGAGGAGCGGGTCAAGTTGACCACACGTTTCCGATCGCTTGATTCGCGTTGTTTTTCATAGATACCTTTGGAATGGTAGAGAGAGAACAGACTACTCCGTTCAGCCCCCAATACGTCACTCAATAATTTCAGATTACCTTTCCAACGCTCTTCATGACTATGCTGACTATAATCTTGAGGCATATTTTGCCAATCAGCATCTAATGGTTCCGAACAGTCGCACCACCATGCGTCGAATCCATTTTTAAAAAATTCATTATTAGCATATTCCCAGTAAAGATTACGGGCCAACGGATTGAAAGCATCATAAACAGAACGTTCAAGCATCAAGCCTTTTGTCATAAAGTCTTTTGTCTGCGGACTATTTGTTGGATTAGGCCAAATTGATACCATCAGCTTAGCGTTCAGAGCATGGATAGAGTCTGCCAGATTTGCCGGACTGGGATAATAGTTACGATCCATCTTCATATATCCCCAGGATCCTTTAGGCCAATAATTCCAGTCTTGCACAATAACATCTAGCGGTACCTGACACTTACGATATCTAGTTACCACATCAATGATTTCCTGAGAACTTTTATAGCGTTCTTTCGACTGAATGTATCCGAAGATATAGCGGGGCATCATTGGACATTCGCCTGTCAACAAACGATATTGCCCTACTACTTTATCCAATGTACATCCTTTCATGAAATAATAGTCAATCTGCTTGGCAGCTTCTAATTCTATAAAGCTACTTGCATTCTTATCTTTAAACAACATACCACATCCCGCATCAAACAACAAGCCATAGCCGGCTGTAGAGTTTAGAACCGGAACCATAGCTTTCAGGTTATGTTGACACAAATGAAGCTCTTTACCGCGCAGATTCAAGTAATCTTCGACATGTGAACCTAGCCCATAAATGGCTTCCTTTTCCGACCATTGAAAATGATTACGGTATTTCCAACTATATCCGATAGTGTCACGACGAAGTATTTCTTTGACTTCTTTTTCTCCGTCGGCTGTTTTTACGATTTGCTTACTATCGTCATTATAGATAACATTTTCCGTATATATTCGTTCACCTTCACGAGGGTTAATCTCTTTTTCTGCAAGCAACAAGCGATTGCTTAGTACGTCTTTATATTTAATAGAATAATTTAGCAAATCAACCTGTACGATCAAGCTGTCTGATAATAGAGACAAGTCATTTCCATCCTGCCTAACCTGAAAACGAACTTTTTGCACCGCACGAGGCACACACACAATGGTGCCATTACCAAGAAATTCTTTTTCTTTTGTGTATTGCACGCGTACAATGTCCGATGCTATAAATTCGATTCGCAGTTTACCTTGCTCTATCTGAAAATTAACTCCATTCTGCAAGATGGTAAATCGTTCATCACCCTTATTCCGGGCATTTACGGTAAAAAACATCAAGCACAAAAGGCTTATTACCAAGAATACCCTTAATAGCCATTGATGTTTATCATCTGGCTTCAATACAAAACATATATTCATATAATTCTTAAATTATTTAATGAATAAAATATACTATATAAATAATACGACTATGTTATAAAGTCTACCTAAGCAGAAGCATTATTTAACCAATAGAATTTTTATAAACGAAAATCTATTCGTTGCTTTTCCCCATATTCCGTACATACTCATTCGGAGTAATACCGGTGGCTTTCTTAAAATAGCGGAAGAAGGAAGCACGGGAACTAAAACCACATAGTTCAGCAAGTGCGCTTAGGGTATATTTTGCATATTCGTCTTTCTCGACGAGGCGTTTGAACTCGGCAATACGGTAGTCATTAACATAATCATAGTAGTTCCGATTAAGGTATTGATTGAAGAGATAAGATAAAGTATGGGCTGTAGTATTGAGCATAGTAGCTAAATCAGCTATTTTCAAATCGGGATTTGTATAAGATTTCTTCTCTTTCATGAAGAATTCCAATTGCTCTACCAAATGCTTGCACTCTTCGGGGCTGACTTTGATTGTCTTATACTTCTCTTCTAAAACAGGAGCAGCAAGTTTTTCTATTTCAGGCACTTCAAGTGGAATTTCCTTGACTTGTTGTTTTTCAGTTTTACGGCTATTTTTTCTATTTCGCATGAAGTAGAAGGTAACGCTACTTAATAGCAAGACTATAGCGATACCCAAACCAATCCACACTACAAAGTCGGAAGCTATTCTCACCGTCAGTTTTGTTTCCGTTTCCGGCTTACCCATCAATCTTACTTTAAAAGTATACGTACCGGAAGAGAGATTGTAATAAGTCACATCCGAATTTCCCGTCATTGCTATCCAGTTGGCATCTTCACCCTCCAATTGATATTCGTAAGACATGTAGCCGGGTGAAGTATAAGAAAAGTCGGAGAAACAAAAAGTTATATTTTTCTGTGAAGATTCCAAAGATATTTCCAATCCGCCATCAGACTGGCGGGCGATAGGATTTACAGAAGGTTTGCCGTTTACATAAACATCAGTAATCATCATCGGATAGAAGCTTTTGTTCTCTCTCTTCATACGGGTAGCATCGAGGTAAAGAAGCCCTTTTGTGTTACCAAACCAAAAACCTCCCGCCCCGTCATATACCGGAGGGCAAAGCGTAAATGTAGAACTAGGAATACCATCCACAAAATTGTAAGGCACAAAATTATCTTTCTTGTCATAGCGGAACAAACCGTTACTAGTACCCATCCAAAGCCAGTTTTCTTTGTCTTCTATAATAAACAAGCCGTCACGACCTTCCAAAGGAGTACCGGGGTGCAGATAGTGGAAACTACTAAGCGCCAAATCGGATATAAACAATGAGCCTTTATCGGGGAAGAAATAAAGAGTATGTTGGGAGTCTTCGTAAATCACACGAATCTTTTCTTTGTGAATAAAACCCTCAGGAAAGATATCCGTTCGTAGTTTGGAGGAAGAGGGGTCCCAAATGCACATACCGTTTTCAGTACATATCCACCCCTTGCCTGTTGAGTCGAAATGGATTTCATACACATTGCCTTCGGGCAGCTTGGAGTTGGCACTATTATAAAAAGCTATCTGCTTGCCATCTTTATAGCAATATACACCGGCAGAGGTTCCTATCCATAGTTGTCCATTTGCATCTTCAGTGATGGAGAAGACGTGCCCTTTCTGAAAAGGCACAGGTTGGTCGGGAGCAAAGTCACGCAAACTGAGCGTTGCGGGATTCAAAATATACATGCCTCCACCGTAGGTTCCGATATAATATTCATCTTGATAGTAACGGGTACAAAACACCATGCTCGAACGCATCTGCGGAGCCTTAAAAC
Organism: Bacteroidota bacterium; assembly: GCA_023458215.1. Next base: position 25,119 of record JAEXAJ010000159.1, on the reverse strand, counting down.
TTTTGAAACGATGGTTCTGCTCATCAATATAGAACAGACCGTCGCGCGAACCTATCAGTTTATCGTTCTTACGGATGCTAATGGCACGGATAGGCACATCCTTCGAATCAAAAAAAGGAGGAAAAGCATAGGTCGTAAACAGTGCGTTCTGATACAGTGTATAATCAAGGCCATATTGGTAAAAGCCCACCCATATAATCCCTTCACGGTCTACCAATAAAGAATAGACGGAATTTGAGCGCAATCCACCATCACTACCGGTTTCGTGGCGGAAAGAACGAACAACTTTCTTTTGGTCAACTGCAATAAAATGAATACCATTTCCATCGGTACCCACGTAAAGGGTATTCTTTCCGTCTGTAGATAGTGACGAAATGACATTACAACCGACATCCACGTAAGAACTAAATTGAGAGGTACGAGTATCGAACGAGATTATGCCTTGCTCCATGGTGCCAAGATAAAGTATAGCACCAATCTTGGCTATATGATTAAAGGCGCAAATATGCTTATTTCCTTTCACATTATGATAAGCAGCTATTTTTCCGTCAGGCAGATGCAGGGAATAGAGTCCGTTACCAGTGACGAGCCAAAGCAAATTGTTATCTCCTTTACAGATACCGGTAATTGTATTGGCTACGGAAAATGCATTTTTATCTAAAAGTACTTGTTCCAGTTTGCCTTCCTTATGGATATATAGTCCTTTTTCACTACCAATGTATAGAGTCTCATCTTCTGCCAAGAGTGAATATACCTGACAATCGAGTTTCTCGGGAACAATACGCACCAGTGTATCTTGTCCTTTACTCAAACGCCATAGCCCCATGCCATTACCCATCCATAGCTGTCCGTCTGACATCCCGGTGATAGCATTTACCCGTTTTAGTTTTTCGTTAGTGCCGGATATCTGATAGTGTTTGAAATGGACTCCGTCAAAACGTTCGAGCGAACTACCCGTACCCAACCATACGTATCCATCAGCATCCTTATAAATGACATTTACCAATAAATCGGAAAGTCCATCCGATACAGATAAGCCTCGAAAAGCATACGAATCGGAATAAACAGATAAGTTTGTCAATAACAAAAGGAGAATAAATATGTATCTTTGAATGTTTTTCATCAAATTTGTGTCTTCTCTATTCAAGCGCAACAAATATAATGAAAAAATTCTTGGCACTCTTACTATAAAAGGAAAAAAGCAAAAATACATTCATTCATTAAATGGATAATTTTCCTCTATTTTTACTTGTTACTTTATATTCTTTCCCACCTATGAAAATAGAACAATCACCCGAAGCTGTGTAATACCAGTCATCTTCTTTTTGTTCTAAAAGTACACTTACGGGAGCGTCAGAACGGATAGTTGCTACAGGGGTCTGCAACAATGTGCCATTCCCCAAAAACAAGGTAGAATGGGCCTGCCGGTTTTCACCCCAAAGTGCATAAGTAGCAGCGGATTTCATGGTTCCCATGGTACATATATGCCTTGCATCATCCGACGACAAGATATGATCGATACGCCCATTCTTCTGCTTTACTTCAATACCTACATGACTACCCTTCTTTTCACAATTTACCACGGGATAATCCACAGAAAGAATTGTGCCCGGTTCCTTGACTGAGGAAGGTTCGTAAACAGCAACGAACGGACGATTCCATGCCTCACCCTGCTGACGGGCAACAAAAGTCTGCGTAGGTTGTGACTTAATATCGTATGGCATACCCGGCGTACGCGAATAACCTTCGGTCATGGGCGAGAGTGCGGTAAATACTTTTCGGTCTACCTCTCCTTTCATCCAAAGATTCATGGAAATATCATCGCCGTCTTTCATTGCAATCTTGAAAGTTGCTTTTACATCTTTAACTGTCTCTGAAGTTTTCTTATCATATATATAAGAATAAGCATACAGGTGAGCACCCGCAAAAGAAAGTTCTTCGGTAGATTGTAACCCCAAATCCGAACCATCGGCACCGATCAGAGAAAGTGTCTGACCCAAATTATGATAAAAGTAGTCGTGCATCTTATCGTCTCCTTCGGTTTTTCGACTACGGAAAATATCAATGTAATAACCTGTTTCGGGACTTGTAGTAACAATTCCCATTAGGCGTGTTTGGTCAGCACAACTTTCGGGTTCACGAAAGTATACTTCACTATAAGTAACAGGATAAAATTCTCCTTTCTTTGATGTCGGTGCCGGAAAACAGGAATTCAGACGGAAAGCATGGTTACTCTTCATCACCGGATAACTGGAAATACCATCTACACATACCGTATTGTGACTGGGGAATTGAGAATAATATTCCAAGTAGTCGAGTCCACTGTATGAAGTCACACCGATACCGGCATCAGGACCAAGGACATACCCCTTTCCATAAAGCTCCATAGAAATACCATTGGCATGCATGTGATTTCCTTCACTGCCATTCATGGATATCATCAAACTATGGCGGGGATGCATACCGTTGCGTTGTATCAGCCAAGAGACATTGGGAGCATAAAACAGAGGAGAAACATAATCTTCAATCTTCCCCGCTTGTATCTTTGGATTCAATACGAGCGGCTTATCATCAAAAAAGGAGTTGACGGAAATACGAGCGGGGTTCTGTCCTGCCTTACCAACCTCCGGGTCAATACATTTCAACAGAGCAGTGAAATAATCTTCCTGCTCCTTCTTGCTGTTAACTTGTGCATTCTGTATCATTCGTACGATCGGATTCGTACTCAAATAACCGGGATGAGTATCACCGAAGCCACAAATCATCCGGTTAGGGAATAAATGTTGAGGAGTGGCGGCTACAGCTTTCGGAATAACAGGTAGATCTTTGGTCAAATCAAAGCCCAAGTTTCGATCAAAAAGGTTGGTGAAATTTGTATAATCATTCAACACTACACTACTATATCCGGGACATTCCGCCCAAATGCCTGTATTAGAGTCGTAGCCATAGTCTGCCAGTTTCTTCAAGCTCCATTGGCGAATACTGGATTGATTAAGTACATAATCTATGTAATACTCACGGCCCTTACCATCGCAATAGAGCCTGTTATCTTCCAGAATCATACCGATATCCATCACATAACGGGCTTGCATCAAATTCCAGTTGTTATGAGGAACACCATTGTCTATAATATTATCCGCCCATTTCTTGAAAGCCCCGGCATATATGGGTAACTTATCAGCATGGTTACTATTCAAATAACTGTACAGGAAATCGTAAAGAGGAACAATCTCGTGAAGGATATCCTCATGGATTACTTCAAAGGAACTCATACCTACTAAAGTCTGTTGATGTCCGTGATTCAAGTCAATGGGCACATTGCGATAGTAGATGCCTTGCATATAAGTATCGAATACACCTGCTGCCAACACAGCATATTTCTTTTCATCAGTAAGCCAGTAGAGAAATGCGGCATCACGTGCAATGCCCATGATTTCGCGATTCAGACTTTCGATATTACGTCCGGTCTTCGAAGGATGTACACTCTCCATCGGTTGTCCGGGCAAAGCGTTGTTGCGGAAAGTAACATTACCATCCCGGTCGTCAAACGGTACAACATCCTCTAGTTTCGGACGACCGTGTGTGGCGAATGTGCCACGTGTACCCGTAAAACGTACAGTAGGCACCGGGGCACTTTTTCCACCGGCATGATCGAAGGTTTCACCTTTTATATATACATCGGTAGCACGCGAATTCCAGTACATGGCAAGTCGTGACATTAACCAGTCCGGTTGTGTATCGGTCAGGCGTATGTAAACATCAGTTCTCTCCTTCAGTTTCTCGAAAACATCCTTTGCCCAAGGTTCTTTCTTTATTAAGTTCAAAGTCTCTTTCTTACCGCAAGAGTTAGTAAGGTAGCGTGGATGCTCCTGGGAAAGCTCCATAGATGAAGTGCTTACCTGTGCATGCAATTGAGTACAAATGAGAGTTACGATTAATAAAAGTATCTTTTTCATGGTTAGCGTTTTCCTTTAATTACGTATAATAGGTGTGAAACACTCAATCTATAAGATTCTTTTCTTTGAAAAAAGCATTAATATGAAGTTATAGGATAAAAAAAGGAGTACCGCTGTACTCCAACCTTTGTTAACCTTAAATCTAATACTATGAAAAACACATTGCAAAGATACGCACTTCTGATATATCTGCAAATAATCCAAGAGAAAAAGTATGTTTCATAACACCATTTAAGAATTTAACATCTCATTTTCACGTCCTTTTTCATACATTCTGCATTAAAAGACTTATTAGCAACAGAGTATTGTTGTCAGATGCCAACAACTTATATTCTTTCATTTAGAATATAACTCAATTATTTTGGGTATATGCAGAACAATTCATATATTCGCAATTCACAATTACACAAACAAAAAATGGCAATCAATATCATTTTAATATTCGTTATCTGCGCTCTACTACTTTGGGTATATAACCTCCGTAAAGCTGTTGATAAAGCGAATCATTCCAATAATTTTTCATTCAATATACTCGATAATCTACCTTTCCCTATCATAGTAAAAGATATTCAAAACGATTTCCGATATTCCTATTGGAACAAAGAAGCCTCTACCCAGTCATTCATTAGCAGCGAAGAAGCTTTAGGGCACTCTGATTTCGAAATATATGGTGAAGAACAAGGCAAAAAGTACCGAGCTATTGACCTTGCACTGGTACAGGCGGGGGTTACCTATCATGGAGAAGAAAAGTACAATACCCCCGACGGAGTATCTCACGACACGATTATTGCGAAATCAATCATTATGCAAAACGGAGAAAAGAAGTGGTTGCTAGCAATCCGTTGGGAGATAACCCAATTAAAAAACTATGAAAGAGAGCTGATTGCCGCCAAAGAACAACTGGAACAAGCTATAAGAAAACAACAGTTAGCATTGAAAAGCATTAACTTCGGACTCATTTACATCGACAAAAACTATAAAGTACAATGGGAAGAAACCACGCAAATTCGTAACCTCGTAAAAGGAAGACAATACATACCCGGAAAGATTTGTTATCAGACAAGTGGCCTTCGCGATACACCTTGTGAGCCATGCGCTTTCAAGAAGGCCATAGAATTAGGAAAAATCATACGCCACCACATCAACATAGACAATGTAGACTTTGAGGTGACAGCGACTCCTGTCTTTGACGATAAAAACGAAAATGAAATCATCGGAGGATTGCTTCGTTTCGAAGATATCACCGAAAAGATGAAAATGGACCAAATGTTACAGGAAGCAAAAGAAAAAGCCGAAGAATCGAACCGACTGAAATCAGCATTCCTTGCCAATATGAGCCATGAAATACGAACTCCGCTCAATGCTATCGTGGGGTTCTCTGATATGTTGTGTCAAGAAGAGATTAGCCAAGAAGAGAAAGCCGATTTCTCAGCAATCATATCCAGCAATAACGAACTGTTATTACAACTGATAAATGACATTTTAGACTTATCAAAAATAGAAGCCGGCACGATCGACTTTAACTTTACGTCGGTAGACGTCAATGAACTAATGAATCGACTTTGCCGCCAGATGCAAGCAAAGAACACATCGCCCGATGTACAGGTCGTTTTTACGGAAAAGACAGAACATTGTATGATCAACACCGACCAAAGTCGCTTGTCCCAAGTCATTATCAACCTAGTTACCAATGCGCTGAAGTTCACTCCGAAAGGCACCATTGAAATAGGATACCGCGTAGACGAGAAGGCGCATGAGGTCTTCTTTTATGTAAAAGATACAGGCGTTGGAATCCCGGCCAACCAAAAAGAAAAAGTATTTGAACGCTTCGTCAAATTGAACTCTTTTGTGAAAGGAACAGGACTTGGACTTGCCATCTGCCGCGTTATTATAGAACGATTGAACGGAGTTATCGGAGTAGATTCAACAGAAGGAGAAGGTTCATGTTTTTGGTTCAAAATACCGTTTTAAATCACAGTGGATGAACCAACATTCCCTTGTTCAAAAATTATCTTTCCTTATAATGAATAGTAATTTAACAAATTCAAGAAAACTTAATTGCATTATCCCCCATTTATATTATCTTTGTAAACTAAACTAATTGTGCAAAACTCAGTATATGCCTGACTATGATTTAATTGCCATATTAGGACCTACCGCATCCGGGAAGACTCCATTCGCCGCCGCTTTGGCGGCAGAACTCCATACGGAAATCATCAGTGCCGATTCCCGGCAAATTTACCGGGGAATGGACCTTGGTACGGGTAAGGACCTAGCCGACTATACCGTCGATGGCAAACAAATTCCTTACCACCTCATCGACATCGCCGAACCCGGCTATAAATACAATGTTTTCGAATACCAACGTGATTTTCTGGATGCCTACGAGACTATTAAACAAAAAGGTTGCCTGCCCGTTGTATGTGGTGGCACCGGTATGTATCTCGAATCCGTGTTGAAAGGCTACAAGCTATTGCCCGTACCTGAAAATCCGGAGTTGCGCACCCGTCTGGCTGAAAAGTCATTGGAAGAGCTAACGGAAATCCTGGCTACTTACAAGAACTTGCATAATTCAACAGACGTTGATACAGCCAAACGTGCTATTCGAGCCATAGAGATCGAAGAATATTATGCCCATACTTCGGTAGACGAACGTGCGTTTCCGCAGTTGAACAGCCTCATCATAGGAGTAGACATCGATCGGGAACTGCGCCGTGAGAAGATAACCCGTCGCCTCCGCCAACGCCTGGATGAAGGAATGGTGGACGAAGTGCGCCACCTGATAGAGCAAGGAATCTCACCGGATGACTTGATATACTATGGGCTGGAGTATAAATACCTGACGCTTTACGTCATTGGGAAATTGACCTACGATGAGATGTTCCATGAACTGGAAATAGCCATCCACCAATTTGCCAAACGTCAAATGACCTGGTTCCGCGGAATGGAGCGACGCGGATTTACAATTCACTGGATGGATGCCCGTTGGCCGATGCAAGAAAAGATTGACTTTGTAAAGTCAAAACTCAAAGAGATTTAGTATCTTTAGAGAAGATAGGCTGCATCTCAACAAAACTTTTTCAAGCGAGCTTGAACGTTTTGTCTTCAATTTGCACTATCTTTGGCGGCAGGGCTATGAGTCCGAGCTAAATGAAAATGAAAGACTTACTGAAAGGAGCAAGATATGAGTGTAGAACCCGAAAAGTGGGGGGTGATATACAACCCCAAAGCCGGAACACGAAAAGTGCAGAAACGGTGGAAAGAAATTAAAGAATATATGGACAGCAAAGGTGTGTCTTACGACTACGTGCAGTCCGAAGGGTTCGGTTCGGTAGAACGCCTGGCAGGAATTCTTGCCAACAATGGTTATCGCACCATTGTAGTGGTAGGTGGTGACGGTGCCCTCAACGATGCCATTAACGGAATTATGCTCTCCAACGCAACTGACAAGGAAAACATTGCCATCGGTATCATTCCCAACGGTATCGGCAACGACTTTGCCAAATACTGGGAAATGAGTTCGGAATATAAAGAAGCTGTAGATTGTATCATCAATAACCGTCGTCGCAGGATAGACGTAGGTACCTGTTATTATTATGATGGCAAAAAACACCTCACCCGATACTTTCTTAATGCCATCAACATTGGTCTGGGTGCCCGTATCGTAAAGATTACCGATCAGACCAAACGCTTCTGGGGAGTAAAGTTCCTCTCCTACCTCATGGCATTTATCTCCATGATTTTTGAACGGAAACTCTATCGCATGCACCTCAAAATAAATGGCGAGCATATACGCGGACGAATCATGACCGTATGCATCGGTAGTGCCTGGGGATACGGGCAGGCTCCTAGTGCGGTGCCTTACAACGGTTGGCTGGATGTCTCCGTGATTTACCGCCCGGAACTGTTACAACTCTTCTCAGGCATGTGGATGCTCATTCAAGGAAGAATTTTGAACCACAAAGTAGTAATGCCCTACCGTACCCAAAAAGTTAAAGTACTGCGTGCACAAAATGCTTCCGTCGACTTGGACGGTCGTATCCTTGACCGCCATTTTCCACTGGACATTGGGGTTATGCATGAAGCGATCACATTGATAATACCAAACTGAAATTAGTTATAAGTGATAAGTTATAAGTTATTTGTTAACTACCCCGCTTATCACTTATAACTTATAACTTATAACTTATAACTAATTATGATTGAACTGAAACATAATCCTGCAGGAAACTTCTTTTTGCTGGCAGGACCTTGCGTCATTGAAGGCGAAGAGATGGCAATGCGCATTGCCGAACGTATTGTAACGATTACCGAGAAGCTACAAATACCTTTTGTATTCAAGGGGTCTTACCGCAAGGCCAACCGTTCGCGCTTGGACTCTTTTATGGGTATCGGGGATGAAACTGCGCTGAAAGTTTTGAAGAAAGTACACGATACTTTCGGGGTGCCTACTGTTACAGATATCCATGCGGCTGAGGAAGCAACAATGGCTGCCGAATATGTAGACGTGCTGCAAATCCCAGCTTTCCTTTGTCGGCAGACCGACTTGTTAGTGGCTGCCGCCGAAACGGGCAAAATTATTAATATCAAGAAGGGGCAATTCCTCTCCCCTTTTGCCATGCGCTTTGCGGCAGATAAAGTTGTAGAAGCGGGAAACAAGAACGTTATGATTACAGAACGTGGTACCACCTTTGGTTACCAAGATTTAGTGGTGGATTATCGCGGAATACCGGAAATGCAGACTTTCGGTTTTCCCGTTATCTTGGACGTAACCCATTCGTTGCAACAGCCCAATCAAACCAGCGGTGTTACAGGGGGTATGCCCCAACTGATTGAAACCGTTGCCAAAGCGGGTGTAGCCGTAGGGGTTGACGGATTATTTATTGAAACCCATGAGAATCCTGCCGTAGCCAAGAGCGATGGTGCGAACATGTTAAAACTCGATCTTTTAGAAGATTTGCTAACAAAATTAGTACGCATACGCGAAGCAATAAAAGAATAATTTTGTTGTCATACTGTGATTTATAATCCTATGCTCCGACAGATAGGACAAGAATAATTTAAAATCAGAGAATTATGAAACATCTTTTTCGTAGTTTATGGATCGTAGCAATTATATTATGCTGCAGTTTCCAACAAGCACTTGCGCAGATGCAAATGCCCCCTATTCCCGTTGACAAGAATGTCCGCATTGGTAAGTTGGACAATGGGTTAACTTATTACATTCGCAAAAACAACCTGCCAGCCAATCGTGCAGACTTTTACATCGCCCAAAAAGTAGGGTCTATACAAGAAGAAGCCGATCAACGTGGTTTGGCACACTTCCTGGAACACATGTGCTTCAACGGAACTACCCATTTCCCCGGTGATGCCTTGAAACAATATCTGGAACGCATCGGAGTAAAGTTCGGTGAAAACCTGAATGCCTATACTTCCATAGACGAAACGGTATATAACATTTCCAATGTTCCTGTCACTACTCCCGGAGCCATCGACTCTTGTCTGCTGATTCTGCACGACTGGAGTAATGACCTTACCCTTGATCCGGTAGAAATTGACAAAGAGCGTGGCGTTATCAACGAAGAATGGCGTACACGCATGAGTGCCATGATGCGCTTTCAGGAAAAGATGTTACCCATTATGTTTGCCGGTACCAAATATGCCAACTGCTTCCCCATCGGAACAATGGACGTTGTAATGAACTTCAAGCCTCAAAGCTTAAGAGATTATTACGAAAAGTGGTATCGTCCCGACCTGCAAGGTATCGTTGTAGTAGGTGATATTGATGTAGATGCCATCGAAGCCCAGATAAAAAAAGTATTCTCAGACATCCCGGCACAACCCAATGCTGCCAAACGTGAGTACTATCCTGTAAACGATAATAAAGAGCCTATCATTTTGATTGCTCAGGATAAAGAACAGCCTAACATTCAGGCTATCATCTTCAACAAGCACGATGCTACTCCGGACGATCAAAAAGGTACTATGGATTATTTGGTTCAAAACTATGCAACCACCCTTATCAGTAATATGCTGAATGCTCGCCTGAACGAATTGGTGCAAGTAGCCGATCCTCCTTATATCTACGCAGGAACGTATGACGACGATTTCTTTGTAGCCAAAACCAAAGATGCTTTCACCGGCATGGTTGTCTGCAAGGAAGGTGCGGTAGAAAGCGGAATCACCACCTTGCTGCGCGAAATAGAACGAGCACGCCAATTTGGTTTTACCGAAACGGAATACAACCGTGCCCGTGCTGAATACCTACGTCAGCTAGAATCAGCCTTCAACGAACGCGACAAGCGTAAGAACGAAGAATATGTTAACGAATATGTTCGTCATTTCCTCGACAATGAACCCATACCGGGTATCGAAAGCGAGTATGCCATCATTAATCAGATAGCTCCCAATATCCCCGTTGCAGCACTGAACCAAATGATGCCCGCCCTCGTAACGGACGAGAATCAAGTAGTAGCCGTACTCGGCCCTGAAAAAGAAGGTTTGAAACTTCCTACGGAAGACGCCATCAAGAAGATACTGGCAGACGTAAAAGCTGAAAAACTGACCGCATACGTAGACAAAGTATCGGACGAACCTCTAATGGCAGAAGCTCCTAAAGGCGGCAAAATAGTATCAGAAAAGACTGATGATGTATTCGGCACCACCATGCTGACATTATCCAACGGAGTGAAAGTGATCATCAAGAAGACTGACTTCAAGGCAGACGAGATCCGCATGAAGGGTGTCAGTTTAGGTGGTAGTTCTTTGTTCCCCGACTCCGAAATTATCAATATCAACGGATTGGATGCAGTGAGCGTAGGTGGTTTGGGCAACTTCAGTGCCGTAGACCTTGAAAAGGTGCTGGCAGGTAAGAAAGCATCCGTCAGCTATGGCATTGGCGACAAGACTGAGGCCGTAAACGGTAGTTGCTCTCCGAAGGACTTCGAGACAATGATGCAATTAACTTATTTGACATTTACTGCACCACGACGCGACGATGAAGCATTTGCATCTTACAAGAACCGGAACAAGGCTTCCTTGCAGAATGCCGAATTAAATCCTAGACTTGCTTTCAGCGACTCAATCCAAGCAGGTATCTATATGAATCATCCTCGAAGAATGAGAATTAAAGCGGACATGATCGACCAGATGAATTACGACAAGATATTGTCTATGTATCAGGATCGTTTCAAAGACGCCAGCGACTTTACCTTCATCTTCGTAGGTAATGTAAATGTAGAAGAGATGAAACCGGTTATCGCCGAATATTTGGGTGCGCTGCCCTCCATCAATCGCAAAGAGTCGTTCAAAGATAATAAGGTGGAGATCCGCCAAGGAGCATTTAAAAACAATTTCATCCGTCAACAGGAAACTCCTAAAGCCTCTAACTTCGTATTCATAAACGGCGCATGCAAATATGACCTGAGAAACGACATCTTACTGAGTATGACCAGCCAGATTCTAGACTTGATATATACCAATAAAGTACGTGAAGACGAAGGAGGTAGCTATGGAGTATACACCTTTGGCCAACTGAACAAGTACCCGAAAGAACAAGCCATGTTGCAGATAATTTTCGAAACTTCTCCTGCCAAACGAGACAAACTGATGCAGATAATCTTTACCGAATTGAATAATGTAGCAAAAGCCGGTCCTACGGAAAGCGACTTGAACAAGGTAAAAGAATTCATGCTGAAGAAACATGCCGAAGACTTGAAGGAGAACAGCTATTGGATGAATAGTATCGACGAATATTTGTTTACCGGTATGAACCCGTTAAAAGACTATACGGAAATCGTCAATAGCATCACGGTGAAAGACATTCAGAAGTTCATCGATGATTTGCTGAAACAAAAGAATGAAATTGAGGTTTCAATGGTCAGTCCTGACAAAGAATAAGAGAATACAAAAACAGAGAAGGCTGCGTTGTTCTTAATTAAGCAGCGCAGCCTTTTTTACATCATCCAAATACATCTATACACAATGAGCCTTTTTTTAGAACTGCGAAAGCACGGTAAACTGGCCGCCAAACGAAATCCAATGTACGAAAAGAACAAGTTCGGCAAGTTCTGGATGTACTTCATGGCAATCTTTTGGGCAGGTTATCTTATATTCTTTGGGAGTACGTTTGCATTCGCCTTCAGCGGCGGAGCTACAGAAGCCTATCATGTACTGAACAGTGGGTTGATTTTTGTCATGGCTTTGGATTTCCTCATGCGTTTTCCTTTCCAGAAGACACCCACGCAGGAAGTAAAGCCCTATCTACTGTTGCCTATCCGGCGGAATCGCCTGATCGACTTTCTATTGATACGGTCGGGTCTGAACGGATTCAACCTGATATGGTTGTTCTTCTTCGTTCCTTTCTCCATCCTGACAATCACCAAATTCTATGGCGTAACAGGCGTAATTACCTATTGCGTCGGTATTTGGCTACTGATGATATTCAATAATTATTGGTTCCTTCTTTGCCGCACGCTTATGAATGAGCGTATCTGGTGGGTGGCATTACCCGTGATAGTGTATGGTGGAATTGCCGCTGCTCTGTTTATTCCGGATAAGAGTCCGCTATTCGATTATTCCATTGAGTTGGGCGAAGGATTCATTCATTGTAATCTGCTGGTATACCTCGGCGTACTTATTGCTATTGCCGTGATGTGGTTCATTAACCGCTGCGTGATGATCGGGTTGATTTACGATGAAATCAACAGGGTGGAAGATACCAAAGTGAAGCATGTATCTGAATACAAATTCCTGGATCGCTACGGTGAAATAGGAGAATACATGCGTTTGGAATTAAAACTGTTGTTCCGTAACAAGGTTTGTAAAACATCATTGCGAACGGTGGTCATTGTTGTAATATTCATCAGTTGTATTCTCAGCTTCACCGAAGCTTATGACGGAACAGGAATGAAGAACTTTTTTATGGTTTATAACTTTGTAATCTTCGGTCTGTTGTTCCTATCCAGCCTGATGAGTTATGAAGGTAATTACATTGACGGACTGATGAGTCGTAAGGAATCTATTTATTCCCTGCTACGTGCTAAATATACGCTATACAGCATTGCTATCATTATTCCATTTCTATTGATGATACCTGCAATGGTTACTGGAAAATTGTCGGTGTTAAGTTGCATAGCTTGGGCTTTGTTTACCGCAGGTTTTGTTTATTTCTGCCTGTTCCAGTTGGCTGTATACAATAACAAAACAGTCGATTTGAATGCAAAAATGACTAACCGCCAAAATATGGGAACAGGTTTACAGAACCTTATTTCAGGTGCTGCCTTAGGTGTTCCGTTGTTACTAAACGTTGTACTGACAAAGATATGGGGAGACACCGTTACTGCCTGGATATTGATCGTTATCGGCACAGGTTTCATTCTCACCTCCCGCTTTTGGCTGAAGAATGTTTACCATCGTTTTATGAAGCGGCGGTACAAGAACATGGAAGGTTTTAGAGATAGCAGACAATAAAAAGGAGTTATAAGTTATTAGTTATAAGTTATTTGTAAATAGCCACTTACTAATAGCTAACAACTAATCACTTATAACTTATCACTAATAACTTATAACTGAATTATGATTTCAATAAATAATCTACAGAAGAACTTCGGCGAAAAGAAGGCCGTAAATATAGAGAAATACATCATCAATCAGGGTGATATGCTGGGGCTGGTTGGTAACAATGGAGCTGGTAAAACTACTCTCTTTCGGTTGATATTGGATCTGTTGCAAGCAGACAAGGGGAATGTCACTATTAATGACATCGATACCAGCAAGAGTGAAGATTGGAAAAGCTTTACAGGAGCTTTTATTGATGACGGATTTCTTATCGACTACCTCACTCCTGAAGAATATTTCTACTTTATCGGCAAGATGTATGGTTTGAAGAAAGAAGAGGTTGACGAACGCCTCGTGCCCTTTGAACGCTTTATGAACGGCGAAGTAACAGGCCAAAAGAAATTCATCCGAAACTTCTCCGCCGGAAACAAACAGAAGATTGGTATTATCTCCGCTATGCTTCATCATCCGCAATTGTTGATACTGGATGAGCCGTTCAACTTCCTGGATCCTAGTTCACAGTCGGTTATCAAATACTTGCTGAAGAAATACAATGAGGAACACGGAGCAACGGTTATTATCTCCAGTCATAACCTGAATCATACGGTAGATGTATGTCCACGTATTGCACTGCTGGAATATGGCGTTATTATCCGTGATATCAAGAATGAGAATAACTCGGCTGAAAAGGAACTGGAAGATTACTTCAATATCAGTGTGGAGGAAGAGATAATAGAAGAAGCGGAAACTATTGAAAAAGAGCAAATCGAAGATATACAAACAGAAGAACAGAAAGAATGAAACAGCCCATTTCTTATATATTATCCCTTGTCAGTCTGCTATTTATTCTCAGTTCTTGCCACACTTCTGCGCCACGGCTCGACTACAAAGCATTGGCCCAAGCTTCCATCCGCTTGGGAGTGGACATAGGTATAGAAGACAACCACCAACTGTATATCAACTCTTCCGAATGGATAGGCACTCCCTACCGCGGAGGAGGAGAAAGCAAGCGGGGAGCAGACTGCTCCGGATTGGTTTCACAACTTTATAAGAAAGTTTACCGCATCCGTCTGCCCAGAAGTACGGATGAACAGATGAAAGAAAGTAATAAAATCTCCCGCCGCAATTTGCGTGAGGGAGATTTGGTGTTCTTTTCCAGTCCGTCTTCACGAAAAAAGGTGGCGCATGTGGGTATCTATCTCAAGAATGGGAAGTTTATACATGCTAGTACCAGTCAAGGAGTTATTGTCAGTAACCTCAATGAAAAATATTATACGCAGCACTGGCTTCGCGGGGGAAGAGTTTCTCGCTGATACTTTATAAAATTTGACCTTCCTCTGTGATTTATCTTCTTTACTTCCGACTGATAGTTCAAATAAACTAAATAAAGAAGAATACAATGAAGAAGTTTTTAAGTCTTTTGCTGCTCATCAGTTTAGCACTGAGTGCCAACGCACAACTTTTATGGAAAGTATCCGGTAATGGATTAACAAAACCCTCTTATATTTTCGGAACATACCATCTCTCTCCTCTTAGCATTAAAGATAGCATCGCTGCAATGCCACAAGCCATCAATGAGACCAGTCAGGTATATGGTGAGGTGGTTATGTCGGACATGATGACACCGGCATTTATGCAGAGTATGCAACAGCAAATGATGATGCCCAAAGACACTACCCTGCAAAGTTTGTTCACCCCCGAACAATATGAGTTGGTAGGCAAAGTTATAAAAGAAAACATGATGGTGGACATCGCTATGCTGGGACAACTGAAACCAGCCGCTATCACCCAGCAACTTGCCGTACTGCTTTATATGAAGCATACGCCGGGATACAACCCGCAGGAACAACTCGACGCCTACTTCCAGCAACAGGCGCAGCAAAATGGCAAGAAGGTAGGCGGTCTGGAAACAGCTCAATCACAAATAGACATTCTTTTTAACAGCCAATCATTACAACGCCAAGCCACACTACTGCATTGCACCGTAAGCGATATTGATAAAGCGGTAGAACAGGCACAAAGATTAATTAAGAGCTATCAGGCACAAGACCTCGACGAAATGTTGCGCTTGATGGAAGAACGTGACGGCAACTCTTGCGACCCATTACCGGGAGAGATGGAGGCGCTTCTTGATTATCGCAACATTGCATGGGCAGGCAATATGCCCGCTATCATGACCGAAGCTCCTACCCTCTTCGTGGTTGGCGCTGGACACTTACCCGGAACAAATGGCGTACTGAATTTACTTAAACAACAAGGCTATACAGTGGAAGCCATGAAATAAAAGTCATTCAATTCTCTCTAATATTTTCTCTAACAAAAACAACTTACTATTATTAAGGCGTGAATGCAACTTATTTGTATTCACGCCTTGTTTTTGTCAATTTTATAGTCACATATTATCATACATCTAAAAAATAATACTACTTTTGCAATCAAGTCTTGCCTGTCATAGTGATAATAGGCAGTATTGATTTGATTCATTGAAAACGCAAGAAGCGAAAGTTATTATCCCCATTTATTCGGAATTTGGAAAATTCTAAAACATCATGGGATAGTAGCAACAGTTTCTTCACGTCTATGTTATTATATACTTAGGCGTGAGGGCTGTTGTCTATATATGATGTGGGCATTTTCCAGAGCCTCGAATGTGGATAGACAATAACAGTCCTCGCGCTTTTTATATATAACAATTCCGCCAAAGAGGACCGACGGAGTAAATGAAAGGCACAATGATACACCTCTCAACCACGGAAGGAATGCATTATTTACTATTCCTGCTGTTTGCCGCTATTTCCGGTTATATTTTGTACTGGATAAATCGCAGACATAAAAATCTGAATGGTCAGATAATCAGAGCAATCGATATTCCGGTCTATATCCTAAATAAACAAGGATATATCATCAGATTATTGAATAATCCTGCAGAAAAAGACAATGTGTTACCCCTTGCTATTCCAAGTAATGTCAATATACGGGATTTAATAACAGAGGCCGAAGAGTATCAGGAACATATGGAATTGTTACAGAATGTCCTAAAGACCAAAAAGCCCAATAGTCTGACCGTGAAAATTAAATTGGAAGACAAGCAAAAGTTATATGTCTCCGTTCGAATGGTATATTTGAGTCGAGAATCTGTATTAGCATTTGTGCGTAATGTGACGGAAAGTGAGACCAAACGATTACAAAATGAAAAATACCACTTCTTCTTGGAAAGCATACTCGAAAACCTTCCTATTGCCACCACTGTAAAAGATAAGAATAACAATAACCAATACCTTATCTGGAATAAGAAAGCTGCTGACATGATGGACATTCCAGTATCTGAAATTATAGGAAAATATGAAAAGGATTTCGAACCTCTCATACCCAGCGATTTCATTCAAGAAACAGATAAACAAGTTCTTGAAAACGGAATGCCACAATCATACATCAAGCGTTTTACGAATCCCAAAGGAAAAGAATACGTTCTTTCGTTTCATAAGACCTTGGTTTCCTATAACCATGGAGAAGAGCGGTGGATAGTCAGTTCCGCCTTAGATATAACCGAACTATTGGAAGCTAAAAACAAAGCAGAAGAAGCTAATCGGCTAAAATCAGCTTTCCTAGCTAATATGAGCCATGAAATTCGTACGCCATTGAATGCAATTGTTGGTTTCTCCTCCATCCTATCCGAATTAATAAAAGATAAAGATGCAAAAGAATATATACACATTATAGAAGAGAACAACGAACTCCTTTTACAACTTATCAATGACATACTCGACATCTCACGGATAGAAGCTGGCTTACTCGATTTTGTAGAAGGAGATATGAATATCAACAGTACACTTTTTGAAATACAAACTGCAGCAGTTCTAAAAGCATCTCCACAAGTAAATGTTCGTTTTCTACCGGGCTTAGAGACTTGTATCATTCATACCGTACCCAATCGTGTAAAACAAGTCATCAACAACTACGTATCAAACGCTCTTAAGCATACGGACAAGGGATATATAGATATCGGCTTCGATATACCTTCAAATGGAAAAATACGTTTTTTTGTACGGGATACCGGCTCAGGAATCCCTATTAATAAGCAAAAACAAGTCTTTGAACGTTTCACTAAGTTAGACAATTTTAAACAGGGTGCCGGTTTAGGACTTTCTATTTGTAGTATGATAGCTGAGAAAATGGAAGGAAAAGTAGGCGTAGTTTCCGAACCGGGAAAAGGTTCCGAGTTCTGGTTTGAGATACCCTATAAGGCCGTAACACAGAAAAATAGTTGATAACTAAGTCAGCCGGCTAATTTATAGCATTTCATGACTTAGTTATCAACTACCCATCATCTTTTAGCGAAGTATGAAACGTAGTTTCCCACCCTTCACCAGTTCATCATGAGTGATACGATAGCGGGATAATGGCTTTCCTCCCAACTCCATCTCACGGATATAGAGTGATTCCGGTGTAGGACGTTCCGTTTCTATTACCAGTTTATCACGTCCCCACTGTTTGGGATCAAGAGATAGGGTCACTTTGTCGAAAACGGGTGTAGACAGCGTATAAGACGGATCGCCGGGGCAATCGGGATAGAAGCCTATCATGTTGAAGATAGCCCAAGCTGACATAGTTCCCGTATCATCATTGCCCGGAATGCCGTCGGGGGCATCTTTGAAATACTTTTGTAAAAGGCGGTGCAACTCCTTCTGAGTGCGCCATTCTTCTCCCTTGAAATAAGAAAAGAGGTGGGCGTAGGCTATATCCGGCTCATTGGCAGGATCATAGAGCCCGTCATCAAACACACGCTGAAGCTTGTCGACAAAAGGCTTCTTTCCGCCCATCAGGCGAGCCAATCCCTTGACATCATGCGGAACATAGAAAGTATAGTTCCAAGCATTGCCTTCGTGGAAGCCGGGACTAGGTTCAAAGTTCTCACCCTCCATCGGGTTGAAAGGAGAATAAAATTCACCATTCGGCAAAATGGGGCGGAACGTACCGAACTCTTTGCTATAATAATGCTTGTAACCCAAAGAACGATTGTGGAAGAGGCGGGCGTCGGCTTGATAACGGCGGGCATCCTCTTTACGGCCTTGCGCTTCTGCTTTTTTACCCAATACTTCGGCTATACGACTGAGAGCATTGTCGGCAATATAATATTCCAAAGCATGAGACACGGAATTGTCATACTGCTCACGCAAAGGGACATACCCTAAGGACATATAGTCATCATTATCCGGACGCAACAGGTTCTCTGCTCCCGGCAGAGTGGCACCTTTACGCATAGCTTCGTAAGCAAGTTCGATGTCAAAATCATTCAATCCTTTCAGGTAAGTATCGACAATCACGGGAATAGAAGGATCACCCTCCATGGTCAGCGTTTCACGTCCATAGAGTTCCCACTTGGGTAACCAGCCGTGCTCCCGATACATATCGAGCATTGTGCGTACCATCTGCAACTGACGTTCGGGATAGACCAAGGTGAGAAGCTGGTGTACGTTGCGGTAGGTGTCCCACAGGGAGAAGACGGTATAACGATCTCCCTTCGTAGTCAGAATTTTGTCGCTTTCCATAGCCGGGTACTGACCGTTCACGTCTTGCAAGACATTGGGATGAATGAGCAGATGGTAGAGTGCGGTGTAAAAGACGGTCTTCTGCTCTTTCGTTCCACCCTCCACCAGAATACGCGATAAATCATCGTTCCAGCGTTGACGGCTTTCTGCCAATATCCGGCTAAAATTTTTTCCTTGCTGTTCCGTATCCAAATTGAGACGGGCGTTTTCAATGCTTACAAAAGAAACACCCATTTGTACCTCTATTTGCTCATCCCGGTCGGTGTTGAAAGTAAGATAAGCACCTATATCGTCTCCTGCAATATCCTTGCGGTAACTGGTATAGAGTTTATAGCGACCATTATCCGGATCCCACTGTGCCTCGACGCCAGTCATGGGACGTTGCTTCTTCCAGTAACCCGTAACGGCAGGACGCTTATTGACACGCATCACGAAATAGATAGGAAATACAGCTTGAGGATTATAGCAAAAAGTACCTAGCAACTTCATGCCTTCAAATTCGCAATCGCTCACTTGGCGGAGAGAAGCACCCGATTCGTTGGTCAGCCCTTCACCCAGATTCAGCAGGATGTGGCTTTGGCCGGCAGGAAAGGTGAAGCGAGCTACACCCGTGCGAGGTGTAGCCGTCACTTCAGTCTTCACATCATAACGAGTTAGGAAATTGCTATAATAACCGGGAGAAGCTTGTTCGTCTTTGTATCGGCTGCCATATTCTTTGTAATCCACAGATAATTCTCCGGTAGTAGGCATCAGCAGTAAAGAGCCCAGTTCCGGACATCCTACTCCGCTAAGGTTTACATGGGAGTATCCGGTAAAGAAACAGTTATGATACTCATAAGGAGTAGACCACCAGCGGGCATCTTTATCATACTTGTTGTCGGAGGAACCCATCACATTGAAGGGCACCACGGACATCATGCCGTTGGGGCAGACAGCACCGGGATTCGTCGTACCAAAATTGGTGGTACCAATGAAAGGATTGACATAATCCACCGGAGAAAAGTTTTTCTCTTCTGCCCACGACAAGGCAAAAAGGCCGAAAGAGAGTAAGCAGGAAATAATTGTTCGCTTCATAAGAATAAGATTTTAATAAGGAGAACATCCGTTACCTCACACGGGAACTCCATTTACACCAAGAGGTAAACATCCGGCAAGTATAATATACTGAATGACAAACAAATAAGATTAATATATCATTAAACGATACTTGTACGCTTAACGAAGTCTATAATCTCTGAAATGTAGCCGAAGGCCATTCCTACTACCGTATCGGCAGCACCATAATACACGGCAACTTTATCACCCTCCTGCAAAGATGCACAGGGGAAGACAACATTGGGTACATCACCCTGCAACTCATAAGGAGCGGCAGGTGCCAGCAGGTACTCACGCGTGCGATACAGTACTTTGGAAGGATCTTCTTTGTCTAAAATGGCAGCACCCATGGAATAGCGGAAGCCGTTGCAGGTTGTGATAACGCCATGATAGAACATCAACCAGCCCTCTTCGGTAAGGAAGGGAACAGAACCGGCGCCTATTTTGGTACATTGCCAAGCACTTTCGGGGAAAGGAGTGACTTTCATTACACTACGATGCTCGCCCCAATATTTCATGTCGGGACTATAGCTGATATAAATATCACCGAACGGGGTATGTCCGTTATCACTCGGACGACTCAACATGGCATATTTACCATTTATTTTTTGTGGAAAGAGTACGCCGTTACGGTTGAAAGGCAGGAAGGCATTCTCGCATTGGAAGAATTCCATGAAGTCGAATGTATAGGCAATGCCGATGGTAGGTCCGTTGTAACCGTTGCACCAGGTAATCCAATAACGGTCTTCGATCCACGTCACACGCGGGTCGTATTTGTATTCGGACTCTATCATCTCCGTATTTCCGGCTTTGAAACGGATAGGCTCGTGACCAATCTCCCAGTCGATGCCATTCTTACTAAAGCCTGCGAAGATATTCATCTGCACCGCTTTGTTATCGCAACGGAACACTCCGGCAAAACCATCTCCAAACGGTACTACCGCACTATTGAAAATACTGTTTGATGAAGGAATATGGTAGCGCCCGATAACCGGATTTTTTGAATAGCGCCACATTACATCTGTACAACCTTCGGGACGATTCTCCCAAGGGATAATGATTTTGTTGTTCATAAGCTTAAATTTTCACCCTCCAATCCCCCTGAAGGGAGAGAGGGATAGTTTTGTTACACAATTATTTAAAAGAAGTATTCCCCTCACCCCTTAGAGGTTCGGGGGGTGTCAGCATACGTAAAAGGTATAAAGTAGGTTATCAGGAATGCGGGAATGGTGGCAAACAGGATAAAGATAAAGAAATGCTCGTATCCCAACCAATCGCTGACATACCCACTTATTGACCCCGGTAACATCACGCCCAGATTCATGATGCCCGAAGCAAATGCGTAATGTGCCATCTGATGCTTGCCGGGAGCTACCTGCTGCATCATGAACAAGCTCAGCCCTACAAATCCAAAGCCATAGCCGAAATATTCCAGCACAATGGCACTACCAATCAACAGTCCGCTTTCCGGTTGATAGATGGCCAGTAATGTATAAGCCACAAAAGGCAGATTGAAGATGCAACACAAAGAGAACAGCGTTTTCTGCAATCCCCGGTGCGAGATGTAATACCCCGCCAACAAGGAACCTAATACAAAAGCCGCCGCACCGTATGTACCGTAATACAAACCTATCTGCTGCTCATTCAGTCCCAAACCGCCTACCGAGCGTTCCGCTTTCAGGAAAAGAGGAACAATCTTCATTACAAAACCCTCGGCAAGACGATAAAGTATGATGAAAGTGATATAATACCAAATGTGTTTCTTGAGGAAGAAGTCGCGGATAACCTCTATCAGTTGATGAAAAGTTTCCCGGGCAGTAGCCGTGTCCGACGCACGCTTGCCTCCCGATGGAAGCATACGTATATGATACAAACTCAGCAGGACCATCACCACCGCCAATATCAACATCACCACCATCCAGGCATGTACCGTGGCTTCGTGGCGAACAGCTTCCGTCACCTCTCCCACTCCGCCGAAAGTTTTCAGCAACCAACCCGCCAGCCATACCAGGCCACCGGAGGCCACTATCTTGGCTATGTTGTAGAAGGCGCCTTGCCAACCGATGTACTTGGCTTGTTCCTGCTTGTTCAGTTCCGACATATACACGCCATCGGTAGCCACGTCGTGCGTAGCGCCACTAAATGCAATGATTGCCAGCAACGCAATGCATACCGCAAAAAAGACCGGCAATTGTAACGCCAAAGCTACCAGAGCAAAACCTGCTCCGGTAACCATTTGCGTCAGCACCACGAAAAACTTCTTTGTCTTGAACATTTCAAGGAACGGACTCCAAAGGAACTTCAGTGTCCAGGGTAACATAATAAGCGATGTCCACAAAGCAATTTGGGCGTCACCGATACCCAGCCCTTTGAACATCAATACAGATACCATGTTCAGTACCACGAACGGCAGCCCCATGGCGAAATATACAGTGGGCACCCACGATATAGGATTATGCTTTTTCTGATTCATAGCACTTCGTTTTTAAGGTCATTAGGCAAAGATACATAAAAGATTCTTTGCTCCATTACTCTCCCACTATTATTTAAGCGGCTTGTTTCCCATTGTCAGTTCCAACGTGCCACCATCTACTATATCCTGATGGGTAAAGAAAGGAGTTTGCAACACCTTACCATTCAGAACCATACTCTGCACGTACTTATTATCACGGCTATTGTTATGGGCTACTATCTTGAACGTCTTTCCTGCGTTCAAGTGGATGGTAGCCTCATCGAATAAGGGGCGCCCGATAGAATAGACCGGCTTGCCGGGACATACCTGATAGAAGCCCATAGAATTCAAGATGAACCATGCCGACATCTGTCCGCAGTCTTCATTGCCTGAAAGTCCGTCAGGATTATTGAAGTAGAGGGTATGTAACACTTCATCCACAATCTCTTGTGTCCTGTAAGGTTGTCCCACATAGTTGTAGAGGTGGGCTATGTGATGGCTCGGCTCGTTACCGTGGGCATACTGCCCTATCAGACCGGAGATATCGGCAGACACCATATTTCCTTCAAGTGCAGAGTCGGCGGTGAACAGAGAATCCAGTTTGCCGATAAAGGCATCTTTGCCCCCCATCAATTCTACAAGACCGTCTACATCATGGGGGACGAACCAAGTCCACTGCCAGGCAGTACCTTCACAATAGTCGTCGTTGCGGTGAGTGGAAGCACGGGGATTGAACGGCGTGCGCCAGTTGCCCTCGCTATCCAGTCCGCGCATGAAACGGGTACTCGGATCGAAGTATACTTTATAGCCTTCGGCAAAAGTAGAATATTTTTCTTTATTAGGCTCATCGCCCATAGCATCGGCAAGTATGGATATACACCAGTCATCGTAAGCATATTCGAGGGCTTTGGCTACCGATTCGTTGTCTTTATCGCAAGGCACGTAACCTATTTTGTTTTTCCAATATTTGGCTTGTGGCATCAGATGGGGCAACACAAGGGGATGCGTGATGATACCGGTAGTATCGTATTCCGCCGTGCGCAGACAGGCACGATAGGCTTCTTTCACGTCAAAATTACGATAACCTTTTACGTAAGAATCGGCAATCAGGGAAGCGGCATGATAACCAATCATAGTTCCGGTATAGTTTCCTGCCAACTCCCACATAGGGAATACGCCACCTTCTTGTTCCTTCTGAATCAGGGAGCGGATAAAGGCTTCGTTCAGTTCGGGATCGATGATAGTCATCAACGGATGATAAGCGCGGAAGGTATCCCACAAAGAGAATATGGTATACATGGGTTGATCCACACTGCCCTGATGAGGTTTCATGTCCATACCCCAATAACGACCGTCAGCATCGGTAAAGAGATTGGGTTGCATACCCGTATGATAGAGGGCGGTGTAGAACATGGTGCGTTGATCGGCGTCCGTCGTTTTAATATCGATCTTGGAAAGGTACTTATTCCATTCTGCACGGGCAGCCTTGCGTACTCCGTCGAAGTCCCACGCCGGTATTTCAGCTTCCACATTCTTGCGGGCACCATCCATATCGACAGCAGATACGCCGACTTTTACCAATACCTGCTCCCCCTTGGCAGTGGCGAACTGCAACAACACTTTAGCAGTGGGCAGAAGCGGACCGCCTTCGTCCAAAGCGACCGAATCGGTCACCAGCGTATAAGTAAACGGTTTGGAGAACTTGGCGTAGAAGTTGATGTATTGGTCGAAAGCCCAATATACGGTTTTCTTATGTCCACGGATTTCAGTATCGCTGATAACTTCGATCTCCATTTCTTCATTCTTCTGGCGTTGCAGGCTGTAGTCCAAGTCAAGGATGAATCCGGCATCTTCGGCCTCAGGAAATGTATAACGGTGAAGAGCAGCGCGCTTGGTAGCAGTCAACTCAGCTTTCACTCCGTAACGGTCGAGGAACACGGAATAGTAACCGGGTTCAGCTACTTCGTTCTTATGAGAAAAGGCAGAACAATATGCCATCTGCTGGCTCTTGCTGCCGGTAGGTTGATATTCTTGCTTGCCTACGGTAGGCATCAGCAATACATCGCCATAGTCTCCGCATCCCGTACCACTGAGGTGGGTATGCGAGAAGCCATTCATAGTGGAATCGGCATAGTAATAACCGGAACATGCGTCCCACTCGTAAATTCGTGTGTCCGGACTGGGCTGGATCATCCCGTTAGGAACTACCGCTCCGGGATAGGTATGTCCATGTCCTCCTGTACCGATGAACGGATTAACGTAGGAGGCATAATCCTCTACTGCTGCCGGAGTACAACTACAAATTGTACCCAACAACAAAAGTCCACCCATCAGTATGGAATTTGTTTTCATGTTTTTCTTCATATTTCTACTTATATTACATTGTTTATCAGATTGGTATAAAACTAATAGCTTGTCCGCCGCCTCTTGCCATTGCTACGGTAAGAGTATCATCGGCAGTCACTTGCTTTTCAATAATTTCGTAAGCTGTGGGATTCGTTTCCCAGTC
>JAEXAJ010000158.1 GCA_023458215.1 Bacteroidota bacterium | reverse complement strand
CACTTAGATAGTGCATTAGTTTATTATCAACAATCACTGAAAATTGCCCAAACTTTACATAACTCAGATTTATTATCTATCATATATAGTGATATGGCGACAGTTTGTAAAGAACAAAATAATAATATTGAGGCAATTGATTATGTTTCAAAAGCATTAGCTTATTCGTCGTCAAAAGAAGATTATCTTTTAGCCTGTTCAACTAAAGGTGATATTTTGGATTGTTTAAATAATGGAGATTCGGCTATTTACTATTGGAATATTGGAGCAACATCTTCTAATATTTATGTTAAATCATCTTCATATAATTGTTTGAATCGAGAATATAAGAAGAGGAGAGATTGGGAAAAGGCTACACACTATGCTGACTCCTTTTTTATCTACTATGATTCTATACAAACAATGAACAATCGTGCAGAGCTTGACAAACTATTGGATAATCATTTGGTAGAATTGCATAAACAGAAGCTTTCTGTTCGAAATCAACAAATAACTGTTTGTTTGATAATCCTCTTTTTATTTCTTGCCTCGACTTTAATAATATTATACTTGTGGAAAGATGCAAACCGTAAAAAGAAATATATGGTTCTACAACAGCGATTGATGGATAGTCGTGCCAAAACACTGGTCTTAAATGAAATATCTAAGGATGCAAGTACTCCTAGTACCAAAACTGAAGGGCTAAACGGGTTGGAAGAAGAACGACTTCAAATTTGTATTACCTTATTTCGAGCAACACAAGGGTATAAAAAACTTAATGAGCTTGAAAAGGCTACACCTAAAGTACGTATTAATTTGGCTAATAGTTATAGACAAATTATAACTAATGATATTAGAAAAACATTTGTTTATGTCATGGAAGATTTGAAATATCACTGTCCAGCTTTAACTAATGATGATCTATTTTATTGCATACTATCCTTGTTTCAATGTTCAAGAGATGTCATTATTGATGTAATGAATGTTTCGGCTGATGCTATAAAAACAAGAAAAAGTAGAATCAAAAACAAAATGGATGCTGGATTCTTTAATAGAGTATTTTACTCTTGATTTTCAATATATTATATTTCTTGTTGTCGTATATATAACTTAATGTTGTTACTGTTGTAGCCTTGATTGTTACCATTGTTACCATTATTTCTTTGGTTAAATACAGAAAGATTGGCTTCTTTGTTGTGTCTAATAATTTAAATAATTGAGAACTTATGAAAAAAGTATTAATATGGTTATTGTTTTTTATTTCAATAACTGTAAATGCGGTGGCTGATGCTGGCAAGAGGATAGAGTTAGATAAACACAATACTACTGTGCCGCATAAAGGGCAACGTTCCTTAGATATCTTAGGAGTATCAGCTTTTATAAATTCGAA
Source organism: Bacteroidota bacterium (assembly GCA_023458215.1). The sequence goes on along the minus strand of JAEXAJ010000158.1, from coordinate 61,482 downwards.
TAATGAATCTATATTAATCATTAATGACGATCAAAGTAAAGATCTTAATGTATCAATCATTGATGTTTTGGGAGCTAATTGTATCTACTTTGAAAAATACTCTGCTATAAAAGATATAGAATTGAATTTGTTGGGCTTGTTGAATGAAAATAATTTGTATCGCTTAGAAATTACTATTGGAGATACAGTGTTTTATGGATATTTCAATCTTTAATTTGAAGCTTGTGGTGTAGCGTAACCATATGATAAACATGAGAAAACATTTATTATTTGCCTTTTTAGGTACATTAGCTTGCTATTCGTGTAGCAATAGTTATGATTTACTGGAAAATGATTTGGAACTTGCTAAGGTATCTGCTGATTATGAAATGACCACTAGAGCAATTAGTGAAGAAACTGATACAGCTAAAATTGAAACAATAGCCGATGAGCAGACTATTCAAGCTGTGATGGATGAATATGAGCAAGAATTGATAAACAGGCAATCAGTAGCTAAAGAAAGAGTGATGAGAACAGCTTATGCTGCAACGACTGATGTTGTGGGAATATTCAAAGTTGGTTCATGTGGCACTTATAAAGAATTGACACTTCATCTTGATGCAGAAGATACTAGGCAAAATTCTAAGGTTACAGGTCCGGTGGGCGATACTTCTGTAGATGGTAATGGTAATGTTAATTTTAAATTCTGTTTAACAGAAGCAAATCGGTATTATCCCGGAGGGGTATTTCTTGTTGATCACATAAATTATTCTCAATTTGGTGGAACAATGGATGTACTTGTTCGATATCATGATTGTGATGATGGTGATACTGATAATAAAGTAGTTAATAGTACTGATTTGAATTATCAGTCTATTCTAGATTTGGGAGGATATACTGTAGTAAATAACAATGCAGCGTTAGCATGGGCTTTTCCTCCCTATCCTCTTCCTCAATGGGCACCTCCTTATGGTATAGGACCTAAAAATCATATAAATTTTGGATTATTGGCTGGAGGACCTCTAATTAGAAAGGGTACGATTTATGTTGATGATGAAGATTCCAGTAATAAGAATTGGCTTAAGAAATATACAGGGTATGCATTTAAAGGCGATTTATCAGGTGATCAGACTTTTTATGGGATAACTGCGACTGATAATACAAGATATTATGTTATACTAAATACTGATGCAGGTTTCACGAAAAACAATCCTTATCTTATTTCTAAACTACCTATACCTTAGCCATAAAAGAATGAAGTATATTATATTTTTATGTTTCTTGACATTATGCTCTTGTTCCAATCGGGACAAGAGCATTGTTGCGACAGTGAATGGACATGAAATTTATCTTTCCGAATTATCTTATTTAACTACACAAGAGACTTTTGATTTGTTGAATACTGCTTATGAGATAAAATTGAAAGCGTTGGACGATTTGATTAAGCATAAACTTATTGAGTTCGAATCTGTTGCGGCAAATAGAACTTTTGATTCCTATTTGGATGACTATGTAAAGAAAGTGATGATTACTAAGAAGGATAGTCTACTTATGGTATACGGATCGGTTAAAGATCGTGTTTTGCATTCTAGGGAGAGTTTAAACAATGTGTCTTCTGAAAGTATTGAAGGAAATATCTCATTAAAGAATGATATAAGGGCAGCTATAATTCAACATTTGGCAGACTCGTTATACAATAAAGCACAGATCAAAAGATTCCTTTATCCTCCTAAGCAACCCCATTGTACTGTAGATGATTTGAATGTACGTTATAGAGGAAATCTTAAAGCAGCAACGACGTTTATTGTAGCGTCTGATTTTGATTGTAAGCGTTGTCTTGATTTTGAGAAGACATTAAAGCAGATTTATAACGAATATAAGGATAGAGTAAAATTTGGTTTTATTAATTTTGCTGATGAACCTACTTTTGCGTCTTTATCATGCGAGGCTGCTGCTAAATATAATAAGTTCTGGGAGTTTCATGATGCCATTTTTGAGCATGAAACTTTGGTTGACTCAACTTTTATTTTTAATATTGCCAATAACTTCGGATTAGACTTAGAAGGATATAAGCAAGAACTAATGTCTGCCGAAAACTATGATAAGGTAAACCATAGCATTAATAAACTAATGGAGCGAGGACTTTTTGCAACTCCCACTATTATTATTAATAACCGGTTGGTATATATTACAAATTCTTATGATGAACTAAAAGTACTACTGGACCAGGAATTACAAAACTGATAAACTCTACTAATTATGATGAAATATTTTAGTATTACTATATTGGCGGGTTTATCACTACTATTATCAGCCTGTGAAGAAGAGTTTGATATCTCTATCCCTGATTCCGTGCTTGATGGGATTGTATTCAATGGAGCAATAACCAACGAAAATCCACCTTACTTTTTCCTTTTGAGAAAACCCGCTGTAATGTCGGCCGGAGATGGTGTTTATGAAGGTATAGAAGATGCTTTAATGATAGTGACAGATGTAACTGAAGGTATCAGAGATACGATGCAGGTGGTATATCCATACGGCGATTATGGAGGCTACTTTTATGACTTCTATGATTATCACCAGAAGAAGAATACTCGTGAGAATGTGGCCGCCGGATTCATTGAGGATTCTTGTCGGGGCATGTATGTTACTACCAAAATTTATGGTATAGAGGGGCATTCTTATAAATTGGAGATCTATTATAATGGCAAGCATTATGAATCTGATATTCAAAAGATGGATCCTGCATTAGTAATCACTGATTTGAAAGTAAAGCGTTTCGATTTCAATGAAAAGGGAGGTAGATGGGCACCATGTATCAGTTTTACTAATCCACCCGGAGTAGACAATTATTATTTGTTTCGATTGGATCCAAATAGCAGTAGCTATTTTACTTTTTCACGTCCACAGTCTTTGCTAGGTTTTGTTGGCACATTTTGGCAATACTCAATATTAAGTGATGAGTACCTTGAAGAAAATGTGAAGGATTTCTTGATTGACGATGGGGAGAATCCTTTGGGATATCCCCCAGGATGGAATTATCCTGCCTCCGACTCATTGTACGTGTGGGCACAAACGATCTCTAAGAGCTGCTACAATATCTTCGATCAGATGATACGGCAGTTTAGGGCAGATGGCGGTGCCTATACGCCTGCTCCATCTTCTGTAACTAGTAACATAAGCGGAGGTGTATATGGATGTTTTCGTGTCAGCGCACTCTCTGAGAAAGGAATAGCTACGGAAGAGGAATAAAACTTCTTTTTGAATTATAGAAATTAGAACCCTATGAAACTGTTACTACTATATATCTGTTTTTTATTCTGTTCATGGCAAACCATTGTTGCCCAAAAGGTTGTTGTGCGTGGACGTATAACCGATGCTAAAACTGGAGAAATCCTCTCGGATGCCAATGTTTTGGAAAGGAAATCCGGAGCGGGCATGGCGGCAAATTCGTATGGGCTTTATTCTATTTCGCTGCCCAAGGGCGAATGTATACTTCAGTGTTCCATGTTAGGCTATATAACTTGGAGAGATACAATAGCCCTATCGGCCAATAAGGTGGTGGATATTGCATTGAAGCCTGATGAGTATTTGTTGAAAGGTGTAGAGATTGTGGGTGCCAGGAAGCATAGCGGTCAATTCGCTTTAGATGCGAAAAGCATACAAGCGTTGCCATCGGTAGGTGGGGAGCCCGATTTAATAAAGTCACTGCAATTTTTGCCGGGTGTACAAAGTGGTAATGAGGGATCAAACAATATTTCGGTACGTGGAAGCAATCAATGGGGAAATCTGGTATTATTGGATGAAGCTGTAGTCTATAATCCCAGCCATGTACTCTCTTTCTTCTCGGTATTTAATAATGATGCAATACGTGAGGTTAATCTCTATAAATCGTTTTTCCCGCTGAAGTATGGAGGACGGTCTTCGTCTGTTATAGACGTGCGGATGCGTGAAGGCAACAGTAAAGAGAGTGAGCGAAGTGCTAGTTTGGGACTGATAGCCTCAAAAGTAATGTTTGAAGGTCCACTGAAGAAGAAAGAAGGCTCTTATTTAGTTTCAGGTAGATTTGGATATCCCGGAGTTGTAGTCGGATTATTAGGAAGCGATCTGACATCAAAGCCACAGATGTGGTTTTACGATGTAAATGCTAAGGTGAATAGAACACTGAATGATCATAACCGACTCTATTTCTCACTCTATAGCGGAGGTGACCACACGGTATTCAACAAATTGGTGAAGGGGTATGGAATGGATTGGGGCAATGCTACTGCTACCATGCGTTGGAATCATATATTGAATGATAAAACCAATGTGAATACAAGTGCCATATTCAGCAACTATTATTATAAATATAAATCATTATCCGATGGATTAAGATACGCTTGGAAGTCGAATATGCAGTCTTATCAGCTTAAGTCTGATTGGGAAAGGTATCAGAATAACCTACTGAACTTTAAGGCGGGCATAAACTTACATTATTTCACTACAATACCCGGTATTGTTGAAAAGTCCGGTAAAGATTCTAATATTACTCCTTCGCAAATGCCACGAAAAAACCTGTGGGATGCAGCACTTTATGCCGAAGCAAATTATAAATTCTTGCCCCGTTTTCAGTTAAATGCCGGTATCAGATTGTCGGTACTCCATGCCCCATCTTCTTCTTACTATGCTGCCAAAACATTTGTAATGCCAGAACCTCGTGCTGAACTGACTTTTGCACCAAACCCGTCTCATCGTTTTTCTGCATCCTATACACAGGCAGCGCAAAGCATACACATGCTTACCACTTCCTCGGTAGGTATACCTTCGGATGTATGGATGCCTGCCAATGCACTTTTAAAGCCTTCTGTAATGCGACAATTGGCATTGGGATATGAGTATAATTTCCCTGGCAGAGAATATACCTTGTCGCTGGAAGCCTATTTGCGTAGGACGAACCATGTGGTAGATTATCGTGATAATGCCGATATTTTTCAGAATGACCGGATAGAAAGTGAGGTAGAGACAGGTTTTGCCAAGGGATGCGGACTGGAGTTCTACTTCTCCAAGAATAAAGGACCTGTGACCGGATGGCTTAGCTATACACTTTCGCGGGCACGCAATCATATTGGTAACATTAAGTATAGACCAGTGTATGACCGACCACATAACTTAAAACTTTTCCTGAATTGGGAGGTGAGTCCTTATTGGTCACTGTCTTCTACATTTTCTTATGCTTCGGGGATGAACCTGACGCTTCCAATAGGAAAGTACTACTCAGAGCATGTATTGGTTTATATCTATTCTACACGGAATGGGTATCGTGCCCCTGCATTTCATCAACTTGATTTTTCGGCCACTTGGCACATCAGGCAAGACCGGAGTCTGAGTTTCTCGATTATTAATGCCTATAGCCGGAAGAATGTTTTTTCTATTTATGCCGGACGTCAAGGTTATAGCGGTGTGGATAACGGTCGGGTCTATAAATTGTATCTCTATGGTATTGTTCCGTCTTTGAACTATACTTTTAAATTCTGATGCTATGAAAAACAATTAGCGTACAACACTATTTGCTTTGAAAATATGTAAAATAACTCGTTAAAGCATAGATATATTTAGTATCTTTTCATATATTAGCATCAACTTTGTACTATACTAAATGCAAAATAGAGCCTTTAAACGGTGGAATGCTATATGATGAACGACAAAAAAGATACAAATGTGTTTTTACTCCATTTTTTAGAATCTTTGAATGGTGATGAATCTGATGAGGCAAAGATTATGAAATCTTTGATTGATTTTTGTGCTTTCTATAGATTTAAGAGGGGATTTATTTATCAAACCGATGGGTTTCGCTTTTTCCTTTTAAAGGAGACTATCGGGGATGAGGAGAATATCTTAAAATCTCGTTTTGAAATGAACGAGATGATTAAGCGGCATGCGGACAATATGAAGTCGCGACATAAGCCATTTTATGCAGTTAGAAGTGAAGAGACAGCTTGGGATGACCTTGATATTCTGAACTTTTATGAAGTTGACTCTCTGCTGATACGCCCCTTCACAGATACTGAGGGAAAGATAATCGGATTTATCGGCTTTGCAGACCGAGAAGAGGTCAGCCCCCTCTCGGATGAAGAGTTGCAGACGATTCATCTGCTGTTGGGCTCGCTTTCTAAAGAAGTATCCATCAGAGAATACAAAGAAAGAGAAGTGCGGGCGCACAACACACTGACCAGTATCATGAATAATATGGGGATTGATATTTATGTTAACTCCTTCGATTCTCATGATATGCTCTACGCCAACCAGTCGATGGCTGCTCCCTATGGTGGCATAAAGCACTTTGATGGAAAAAAATGTTGGGATGCTCTTTTCCCTGGGAAGAAAGGGTAATGCGAATTTTGTCCTAAAAAGCATTTGATTGATGAAAAGGGACAACCTACCAAGGTCTATTCCTGGGATTATCAACGACCGTTTGATAAATGTTGGTTTCGAGTATTCAGTGCTGCTTTTGCTTGGATAGACGGGCAGATGGCACATGTGATAACGAGTGTAGATATCGATCATCAAAAGAAGATAGAAGAAGAATTAATAGTAGCTAAGGAAAAGGCTGAACACTTGGATCGTTTGAAATCAGCCTTTCTGGCTAATCGATCGTTTTGTAAAACTCAATACGTTTGCGAAAGGTACAGGATTGGGACTTTCTATATGCCGAAGCATTGTTGAACAGTTAGGGGGAGCTATCGGCGTTGAATCTCAAGTGGGCGTTGGCAGTCGCTTTTGGTTTACGCATCCTTGCGTGAGATAAGTGCTCGCGTAACGAAAAGAAAAACTCCTCTTTACCTTTCTTCAAGATTTCACTGAAAAACCATACCTTTGCAGCCACAATTAATATTAGATATACAAGTTGCATGAATAAGATAACTTCCGTATGTGTTTACAGTGCTTCAAGTACAAAAATTGACTCTGTATATTTCGATGCCGCCCGTGAGCTGGGTACTCTTTTAGGCCAACAACATATCCGCTTGATTAACGGAGCGGGAAATATGGGACTAATGTCTGCTGTGGCTGATGCTACACTTGATGCCGGAGGAGAAGTGACTGGGGTGATTCCTCATTTTATGGTAGAGCAAGGTTGGCATCATACAGGACTGACCAAACTCGTTGAAGTGGAGAGCATGCACGAACGCAAAAAGTTAATGGCCGATCTCAGTGACGCCATTATTGCCTTGCCCGGAGGATGCGGCACTTTGGAAGAACTTTTGGAGGCAATTACCTGGAAGCAACTAGGTCTGTACCTCAATCCGATTGTTATACTGAATACCAAAGGTTTTTTCGATCCTCTGCTGGCCATGCTTCAGAAAGCGGTAGATGAGAACTTTATGCGTGTGCAGCATGGCGCGATCTGGCATGTAGCCCATACTCCGCAGGAAGCTGTAGACTTGATACATACTATTCCTTTGTGGGATGCCTCTATCCGTAAATTTGCCGCTATATGATAACAATGCTGATGGCTTGGGCAGTAGCAGCAGGAGCGGAGGGAATTCCCATTCCTTATTCTCCGCGAATGGATGATTGTATCACTGTTGTCCTTCTATGCTGCTTCTTTTTGTCGTCTTATGTTCTTTCTCGTAGTCGCAAGTTCCTGTTGCAATTGGTTAAGGATTTTCTGTTGCACCGCGAACGTACCAGCATCTTTGCTACTTCTACGGCAACGGATATGCGCTATCTGTTGCTGTTGATTTTGCAAACCTGCGTACTAGCCGGAGTTTGCTTTTTCAATTATTTCAATGATGAGCAACCCGCTTTAGTGCAGCATGTGCCACCGGCTGTTTTAATGGGAGTCTATGTGGGAGTCTGTTTACTCTTTCTATTCCTCAAATGGTTGATTTATACCTTCCTGGGTTGGATTTTTTTTGACGAAAGTACCACTTCTCTTTGGATTGAATCATATTCAACGCTACTTTATTACCTTGGATTTGCCCTTTTCCCATTTGTCTTATTCATAGTCTATTTTGATTTAAGTCTGCAATTTACGGTAATAATTGGATTATTTTTACTCTTTTTGACTGGATTATTGATATTCTATAAGTGGTTAAAGCTTTTTTGTAACAATTTATATGGAAGTCTCCTTTTAATTTTGTACTTTTGTGCCCTTGAAATCGTACCTTGTTTTGTGTTATATCAAGGGATGATGCAGCTAAACGATTATTTGATAATAAATTTTTAGGACGTTGAAAATAAAGAAAGTACTTGTGTCGCAGCCGAAACCGGCGTCAGAGAAATCTCCTTACTACGACATTGCCGATAAGTATGGTGTGAAAATTGATTTTCATCCGTTTATCAAGGTGGAGAGCGTTTCAGCGAAAGAGTTCAGACAACAAAAGGTATCTGTATTAGATCACACTGCTGTCGTTTTCACTTCGCGTCATGCAATTGACCACTTTTTTCATCTTTGTACGGAATTGCGTGTGGCAATACCTGAGACCATGAAGTATTTCTGTGTGTCAGAGACCATTGCACTCTATATTCAGAAATATGTGCAATACCGTAAGCGTAAGATTTTCTTTGGAAATACCGGAAAGTTTGATGATCTTATGCCTTCTATCATTAAGCACAAGACTGAAAAGTATTTGGTGCCGATGTCGGATGTGCATACGGATGAAATCGGAAATTTGCTGGATAAGAATAAGATCCAGCATAATGAGGTTATTATGTACCGCACGGTCAGCAATGATTTCCCTGCGGATGAGAAATTTGACTATGACATGCTGGTGTTCTTCAGCCCTGCCGGAGTTTCTTCATTAAAGAAGAATTTCCCGGATTTTGAGCAGAAGGAAATTAAGATTGGAACGTTCGGTTCTACAACTGCGCAGGCAGTACGCGATGCCGGACTTCGTTTGGATTTGGAAGCACCTAGTGTGCAGGCTCCTTCTATGACTGCGGCACTGGACATGTTCATTAAGGAAAATAATAAAGGAAAGTGAATTTAGTTATGGGTTATAAGTTATGAGTGATTTGCTTGTGACTTGTAGCTGTAACAGTAAATTTGTGATTACGAGCTACAAGTGGTTGCGCTTTTATGCCGCCAGGCACTTGTAGCTCGCTTTTTTATAGCACATAACTTGTAACTCATAACTCATAACTTATGGAGAATACCTTGCGTAAGCCCGAGAGGCTCGATAAGAAAAAAATAATAGAGAAGATGTTTGCGGGCGGAGCACGTTCGTTTTCGGTCTTCCCTTTACGCGTGGTATATTTGCCGGTGGAGGAATTGGAGGCGCCTGCTTCTATTTTGGTCAGCGTATCGAAGCGGCGCTTTAAACGTGCCGTGAAGCGTAACCGGGTAAAACGCCAGATACGGGAGGCATATCGTGTCAATAAGCACGAATTGCTGAAAGTACTCGATGAAAAGCACTGTAAGCTGGCTATTGCATTTATCTATCTTTCAGATCAATTGGCTGAATCTTCTATGATCGAGGAGAGGATAAAGCTTGCTTTGGCGCGTATTGCTGAAAAGGTATGAAAAGGCTCCTTTCATATCTGTTGCTACTTCCTATTTATTTTTATCAGAAGTGTATTTCGCCCATGACTTCCCCGTCGTGCCGGTTTACCCCTACTTGTTCGCAGTATGCTGTGGAGGCTATTAAGAAACATGGACCTTTCAAGGGTTTCTATTTGGCGGTAAGACGCATTTTGCGTTGCCATCCCTGGGGAGGTTCCGGATACGATCCCGTTCCCTGAATCTCTTCGCTTTATGAATATTCCCGTTGACATACATACACACCGGTTGCCCGTAGTGCCCGGAAGAGTGATTGAAAACTGTTATCCTGAGGCGTTTGCCCCGCAGGAAGGTTGTTGGTACTCTGTGGGGATTCATCCTTGGCATCTTATTTCTTCCGGTTATCAGGAAAAGCAGGACGACCGTATGGAGATTCTTGCGAAGTTGGCGAGTCATCCGCAAGTATTGGCTATCGGAGAAGCGGGACTGGATAAGTTAGCGAATGCTCCGATGCCGGTGCAGGTGGATTTCTTTGAACACCAAGCCCGGTTGGCTATGGAGGTGGATAAGCCTTTAGTGATTCATTTGGTTAAAGCGGCGGATGATTTGTTGAAGTTGAAACAAATGTTGCGCCCTGCGAATCCATGGATTATTCATGGTTTTCGTGGAAAAGCGGCAATGGCTCAGGAGTATCTTCGACATGGTTTTTATCTTTCATTTGGAGAACACTATCAGGAAGAGGCGTTGCGTATCACTCCCGTTGAGCGGTTGTTTCTAGAGACTGATGAAAGCGTGGTGCCTATTACCGAAATCTATGAACGGGCGGCTCGCCTGCGTGGCGTTTCTTCAGACGAACTTCTGGAAACGGTGCAGCAAAATATCCGTAAAGTCTTTTTTAGGCGATAAGAGTTGTAACTTCAAATAAAGAGTCGTACTTTTGCGAAGACAACCTGATAGATAACAATTAAATAGATAATCATTCGATGAATTTTGTAGAAGAATTAAGATGGCGTGGCATGCTTCAAGACATAATGCCCGGCACAGAAGAACTTTTGGAAAAAGAACAAGTAACTGCCTATATCGGTTTTGACCCTACAGCAGATTCTTTGCATATCGGACACTTGTGCAGTGTAATGATCTTGCGTCATTTCCAGCGTTGCGGACATAAGCCGTTGGCTCTGATTGGCGGTGCTACGGGTATGATTGGTGACCCTTCGGGAAAATCGGCCGAGCGTAATTTGCTTACTGAGGAGATCCTTCAGCGCAACATGGCCGGTATGAAGGCACAACTTGCCAAGTTCCTGGATTTTGAATCCGATGCTCCCAACCGTGCCGAACTCGTGAACAACTACGACTGGATGAAGAACTTCACCTTCCTCGATTTCGCCCGTGAGGTAGGAAAGCATATCACCGTAAACTATATGATGGCAAAAGATTCTGTAAAGAAGCGTCTGAACGGTGAAGCACGTGACGGTCTTTCTTTTACTGAGTTTACTTACCAGTTGTTGCAAGGCTACGACTTCCTGCACTTGTACGAAACCCGTGGCTGTAAGTTGCAAATGGGTGGCTCGGATCAGTGGGGCAATATCACTACCGGTTCCGAGTTGGTTCGCCGTACGAATGGTGGCGAAGTGTTCGCCCTTACCAGCCCGCTGATTACGAAGGCTGACGGTGGTAAGTTCGGCAAGACCGAATCCGGTAATATCTGGCTCGATCCCCGCTATACTTCGCCTTATAAATTCTACCAGTTCTGGCTGAATGTGAGCGATGCAGATGCATCACGCTATATCAAGATATTCACTTCTTTGGGTAAAGAAGAAATCGAAGCCTTGATTGCCGAACACGAAGCTGCTCCGCACTTGCGTGTACTTCAGAAGCGTTTAGCCAAGGAAGTAACCATTATGGTTCACTCCGAAGAAGATTACAATGCGGCAGTAGATGCATCGAATATCTTGTTTGGCAATTCCACTTCCGATGCGTTGAAGAAGTTGGACGAAGATACATTGCTGGCGGTATTCGAAGGCGTTCCTCAGTTCGAGGTTTCACTCGATGCGTTGAAGGAAGGTGTGAAAGCCGTTGATCTGTTTGTTGACAATGCTGCTGTTTTTGCTTCCAAGGGTGAAATGCGCAAACTGGTTCAAGGTGGCGGCGTTTCTTTGAATAAAGAGAAATTAGAAGCTTACGATCAAGTGGTTACCACTGCCGATTTGCTTGATGGGAAGTACTTATTGGTACAGCGCGGTAAGAAGAACTACTACCTGATTATCGCAAAATAATAGATTGATAGAAAAAATAGTCCCGAAATATTTGGATGTTTCGGGACAAACTTCTATCTTTGCACCGCTTTTTAACAGAAAGCACTTGAGTTTGTCCCATGGTGTAATGGTAGCACAACAGTTTTTGGTTCTGTTTGTCTAAGTTCGAATCTTGGTGGGACAACTAAAATGAAGCTCTGATAATCTTTGATTGTCGGAGCTTTTTTCATATAATTGTTCATTCATAAACGACTATACTATGTTAACATTGAAAAAGATTTTCTTCTTAGTGTTCTTCCTACTAATTGTTCGCGCAGGGTTTGCATGTACCGCCATAGTTGCCGGAAAAGGTGCAACCGTTGACGGTAGCGTGCTCAACTCTCATACCGATGCCGGAGCCGATTGCCGTATTCGTGTGGTGCCCGGGCAGAAGTTTGCCAAGGGTGCTCTTGCTCCTGTTTATTACGGTATCCAGCGTGTGGATCTTCCGTTAGAGGATAATGGGGAGATACTTGGTTACATCCCACAAGTGGAACAAACCTATACGTATTTCCAATCGGCTTATTCGCATATTAACGAGTACCAGCTTTGCATCGGCGAAAGTACCATGAGTCAACGCCCCGAATTGCAGGTTGATAAAGGACAAGGAAAGCAGATTATGACCGTGGAACAAGCTATGATCTTTGCCCTTCAACGCTGTAAGACTGCCGAAGAGGCACTCGCCCTTATTACTTCCTTGATGGAAACTTATGGCTTCCTGCCCTCTTGCGGTCCCGAATCGGAGTGTCTGACGATAGCCGACCCCGAAAATGTATGGGTACTGGAACTATTCAGCGTAGGCAAAGGCTGGACGCCCGAAAGCGGTAAGTCCGGTGTTATATGGGCTGCGCAACGAGTGCCTGACGATCACATTGCCATGATTCCCAACTGGAGCATCATCAAAGAAATAGATCTCTCCAAACCCGCTGAATACAAAGCTTCCTCCAATTATCAGACGGTTGCCATAGAAAACGGCTGGTACTCTCCGCAAAGCGGCAAGCCTTTTGTGTGGCAAGAAGCTTATTGTCCCACACCCCGCGAATTTGCTACAAACCGTTTCTGGTTGTTTGCCAATACCTTTGCTCCTTCCATGAAGCTGATACCGGAACGCAGAACCAATGATCCGTACGAGAACTTGAACCAGTATATGCAATATGTAGAGCCCCTCGGCATGTACCCATTCTCTTTGAAGCCCGATCAGAAAGTATCTGTCAAAGACTTGATGGCTTTCCAACGCTCCACCTTTACCGGCACTATCTACGACAAGGAGAACGATGCCGTTTGGTATTATCCTGACAAAGAAGGCAAACTGGTAAAAAGCAAACTTGCCACTCCTTTCCCTTCTAAAGAGACTCAGAAACTGATGAAGACCACCCGCCGCCGTGCTGTAGCGCGAGTGGATGGGGAGTACGGAATGGTTGCCCAGCTTCGTTCGGATATGCCTCGTGAGATCGGAGGTATCTATTGGGTTTTCCAAGACAATGCTTATACTTCTCCTTACCTTCCTATCTTTACGGGCGTAACTAAGGTGCCGGAAGTTTATTCTACCTACGATCCCCGCCAGTATGCGGATAATTCCGTTCGCTGGGCTATCGACTTTGTGGATAACCTTTTGTACCTGAACTGGCAAGATGGTAAAGAAGACCTGAATGCCGTCCGTACTCCGATGGAAGATGGTTTCTTTGCTCGTAACCGGCAGATAGAAAAAGAGTTCATTGCCCTGCAAAAGAAGAATCCGAAGAAAGCAGTGGAATTGCTGAACAGTTATACGCAGGAATGTGCAGACAAGATAATGCAGACGTATGTTGAGTTGCGTAATACTTTGATTACAAAGTATACTAATAATAAGATGCGTTGATTGTATTTAGGGCAATCGAATTGATTATATTTTGGAAGTAAAAGAGTATCTTTGCTACGATTTATAAATACCAGTTGATTATGGATAAAACATTAAAACTGACCGATACTTACTGGGAGATGCTAAAATCGCTGAATGATGATATCAAATTACGGTTGGCTACCCGGCTCACGGCTTCTGTTGTGGCAAACAAGGAAGCCCGCAAAGATAATACCGAAGAAATGATAGAGAAACATTTGGGCAGTTGGAAAGATGAGCGAAGTGCCGAAGATATTATCAAAGATATATATGACGGAAGAACCGGAACGAAAGCTCCATTAATATTTGATTGACATGGAGATATCTTCGAAATATTTGCTTGATAGTAATATTTGTGTTTATATTCTTAGAGGCAAGAAAGATATGCAACAACAACTTAAAAGAGTAGGTTGGCGTAATTGCTGCATTTCCGAAATTACCGTTGCAGAGTTGTTGTACGGTGCTGAGTGCAGTAATAATGTAGAAGATAATAAGAAAGAGGTATTGTCATTCTGTGCTGATATTGAAGTCATTCCGGTAGGATTAGCTTTATCCGAATATGCTTCTCAAAAAGCAAAACTAAGAAAGAAAGGAACACTGATTGATGATTTAGATCTTCTGATTGGTTCTACCGCAGTTGCTACAGATTGCATAATGGTAACAGAAAATGTGAAACACCTTAATCGAGTTGAAAATATTCAGATAGAAAACTGGGTAGCCTCTATCTGATTATACTCAAACTTAATTCATTGACCCTCTCCGTCATAAAAGAACCTGAGTTTGATATAAGAAATGTTCAATCAGTGTCATCTGTGTGCCATTCTCATTTACCTCAAAACCACTCATGTATAATTATAATTCTCTTTTTTCTTCCTTTGTACGATATTGATACATAATTGGCACAAAATTGCAATGTTACTCCGTTTTCTTTTGCTACATTTGCACCGTGTACGCAAACGATGTGTTTATAGACTCTAATTTGTAACCTATAAAAACGTAGTAGAATTATGAAAACGAACTATGAGATTCGCTATGCTGCGCATCCCGAAGATGCGAAAAGCTACGATACAAAAAGAATCCGTCGCGATTTCCTTATAGAGAAGGTATTCTCTTCGAATGAAGTCAATATGATCTATTCTATGTACGACCGTATGGTAGTAGGGGGCGCTATGCCTGTAGATGAGGTTTTGAATTTGGAAGCTATCGACCCGTTGAAAGCTCCTTTCTTCCTGACCCGTCGTGAAATAGGCATCTTCAATGTAGGTGGACCGGGTCTTGTGAAAGCCGGCAACGCAGTCTTCGAACTGAATTACAAAGAAGCCCTTTACCTGGGTTCAGGCAACCGCGAAGTAACTTTCGAGAGTAAAGACGCCGCACACCCTGCAAAATTCTATTTCAATTCCCTAACTGCCCACTGCAATTATCCCGACAGGAAGGTAACCAAGAAAGATGCTGTCGTTGCTGAAATGGGTTCATTGGAAGGCTCTAACCACCGTTATATAAATAAGATGCTGGTAAATCAGGTGTTACCCACCTGCCAGTTACAAATGGGAATGACCGAACTTGCACCCGGAAGTGTTTGGAATACAATGCCGGCACATGTACACAGTCGTCGCATGGAAGCCTATTTCTACTTCGAACTCCCCGAAGAACATGCTGTGTGTCACTTTATGGGCGAGGTGGGCGAAACGCGTCACATCTGGATGAAAGGCGATCAGGCTGTATTATCTCCCGAATGGTCTATACACTCTGCAGCCGCTACACATAATTATACCTTTATATGGGGTATGGGAGGTGAGAACCTGGATTACGGAGATCAGGATTTCTCGCTAATCACCGACTTGAAGTAACTTTGAGTAGGTAAGCTTGCTTAATCGTATATTTATCACAGTAAAAACGTAAATACAATATATTCATTCATTTAACAATTAATATCATGAACAAGTTTTTGAATTTTTCTTTGGAAGGTAAAGTGGCTCTCGTTACAGGTGCTTCTTACGGTATTGGTTTTGCTATCGCTTCGGCTTTTGCAGAACAAGGCGCAATCATTTGCTTCAACGATATCAACCAGGAGTTGGTAGACAAAGGTATGGCTGCATACGCTGAAAAGGGTATCAAAGCGCACGGTTATGTATGCGACGTGACCGATGAACCCGCTGTTCAGGCTATGGTGGCAGCTATCGAAAAAGAAGTAGGTTCGGTGGATATTCTTGTGAACAATGCCGGTATTATCCGTCGCGTTCCGATGCACGAAATGGATGCCGCTGACTTCCGTCGCGTAATTGACATTGACTTGAACGCTCCGTTCATCATGGCTAAGGCTGTTCTGCCTGCAATGATGAAGAAACGTGCCGGTAAGATTATCAATATCTGTTCTATGATGTCCGAACTGGGTCGTGAAACAGTATCTGCATACGCTGCCGCTAAGGGTGGATTGAAAATGCTGACTCGTAACATCTGTTCTGAATATGGCGAATACAACATCCAGTGTAATGGTATCGGCCCGGGTTACATCGCTACTCCGCAGACTGCTCCGTTGCGCGAACCGCAAGCAGATGGCAGCCGTCATCCGTTCGATACATTTATCTGTGCCAAGACTCCCGCCGGTCGTTGGTTGGATCCGGAAGAACTTACAGGTCCTGCCGTGTTCCTGGCTTCTGAAGCGTCAAACGCTGTGAATGGACACGTTCTTTATGTGGACGGTGGTATCCTGGCTTACATTGGCAAACAACCGAAATAAAAAGTAATAAGGTGAGAAAGTGGTAAGGTGGTAGAGCAATATTGCTTTATCACCTTAACGTCTTATCACCCTGCCACTCTTTCAAATTAGTAGAATGAAAAAACTTCTTTTATTATGTATGACGGCCTTCTTTTGCTTCGCATGTGGCGAGAGCAAGACTGTGACCGTCACGGTAACCAATCCGTTGGCAATGGAGCGCTCGGGCGAGATGGTGGAACTATCTATGACTGAAATATCAGACCGCCTGAACTTGGCAGATACGGCGCAAATAGTAGTATTGGATGCAGAGGGTCAAGAAGTATCTTATCAGATAACCTACGACGATAAGATTATCTTCCCTGCAACGGTAGCCGCTAATTCTGCGACGACTTATACCATTCAAACAGGTACGCCCCGTGATGTAGAAGTAAAAGCTTGCGGAAAGTACTATCCCGAACGTCTGGACGATGTAGCTTGGGAGAATGACCTCGTAGCTTTCCGTGCATACGGCCCTGCTTTGCAAGCAAGAGGCGAACGTGGTTTCGGCTATGACCTCTTCACGAAGTACAATACGACCCAACCCGTACTCGAATCTTTCTATGCAAAGGAACTGGATGAGGAAGCTCGCGAAAAGATGGCTGAACTACAGAAGACCGATCCTAAAGCTGCGGCGGAATTGGGTCGTTCCATCTCCTACCATATCGATCATGGTTTTGGCATGGACTGCTATGCGGTTGGTCCTACACTGGGTGCCGGCATATCTGCCTTGATGGCCAATGATACGATAATCTATCCTTGGTGTTACAAGACTCAAGAGATACTTGATAACGGTCCGTTGCGTTTCACCGTGAAATTAGAGTTTGCTCCGCTGAATGTGAAGGGTGACACTACGGTGGTGGAAACACGTGTCATTACTTTGGATGCCGGTTCCCATCTCAACAAGACAGATATTACTTACAGTAATCTGAAAGAAACATTGCCTATCGTTACGGGTATTGTGTTGCACGAAGCTGATAGCATTGCTGCGGTGGTTACAGACGCGGCTAATGGTTATATCACTTATGTAGATCCTACTACGGGACCCAATCAAGGTAAGATATTTGTAGGCGCCGCTTTTCCTGCCAACGTAAAAGAGGCTAAAACAGTCTTCTTCTCCGAACAAGAGAAGAAACAGCGCAACAATGCTGATGGTCACGTGCTGGCTATCAGCGACTATGAGCCTGATGCTACCTATGAATATTACTGGGGATTTGCCTGGGACAAGGCAGATATCAAGACTCCTGAAGCTTGGAACAAGTATATGGCGGATTTCGCTCAGAAAGTACGCAATCCGTTGACGGTTACTATTAAGTAATCCTTATGCGTCTTTACTATCTCCCTCCCCCTGCGGGGGGACGGGGGTTATAGTAATTTAAATTCGTATCCCTCCTCTTTCAGAAACTCTATCGCCCTTGGCAGCGAATATTGCAAGTTCCCGTTGCACCACGACTTCAGTGAGTCGTGAAAGGTAATGATCGAACCGTTGCGTGCATATCTCATCACATTGGCAAGTACCTGCGGCCCGCGAAGCTTCTTACTATAGTCGCGGGTCACCAAGTCCCACATCACTATCTTATACTTGCGTTTCAGCGTCATATATTGCGCCCAACCCATGTGTCCGTGAGGCGGACGGAATAAATCGGTCTTCATCACTTCATTAGCTTGCTCGGTATTGGATAAGTACTTCCTGGCACTGTATTCAAATCCGCGGATATGGTTGAAAGTGTGGTTACCGATGCGGTGACCTCGTTCAACAACCATCCGGAACTCTTCGGGATGTTTGCGTATGTTGTCACCTACCATAAAGAAGGTGGCTTTAATACCGTGTTTGTCGAGTAAATCGAGAACCCATGGTGTTACTTCGGGAATAGGGCCATCATCGAAAGTCAGATATACGGCTTTTTCATTCGGGTCCATCCTCCAAAGTGCGCTGGGATATAATTTACGAAATATCTCGGGAGGCTGTTCTATAAACACTACTGATCTAGTTATGAGTTATTAGTTATAAGTTATTAGTTGTAGGAGTTCGCTGAATATAAGCAAATAACTTATAACTAATAACTTATAACTAAGGACTTTATTGTTTCATTCGCTCTACATACATCGTGTACAGCTCTTCCACTTTCGGTTCGTAGATTTCCGCAAGTTTGGAATTGTACTTCTTCATGATTTTCACTTCTGCATCGAGTACCGCCCAGTGATATTCAAATTCACGGGTGGAGATGGCGAAGCGGTTTTCATCAAGACTCATATACCAAGTGAGGTATTCCACTGCTTTGGTGGCGAGAGCTTTCATGATGGCATCTGCTTTGGCGGTTTCGCCCAGTTGGTAGTAAGCTTCCGCCATTTGTGCGGAACCATTCTGCCAGTCGTAAGCTACGTTGTAAGCAGGTATCATCTTTTCGGCGTAATCCAAAGCGGCTTTGGCTTTGTCTTTTTTGCCTTCGCGCATCAGTTGTTGGATGAGTTGCGAGAAGATGCGGCGGTGCGAGTGACACATGCGCATAGCGTTCTCATCGATATAGATGCCCTTTTTGTCGATGCCACCGAACTTGAACTTGTTCATCAGGTTGTCGTACATCTTTTCAGAGTCTATCTTCACACCTGTCTCGTCGGTGTTGAATGGCGTAAAGCGGTAGGCAAGACCTTCTTGGATGAAGTGGTTGCTCATGCCCAGCTGGTTTTCGGCGCCTACGGTGACAGCGATGTAGATGGGACGTTCCCAGTTGCTTTCGGCAAGCATTTCGAGCATCATAAGCTCGCTCTTGTAGAGGGCGCGCTTGGGTTTGCCGCTGGGATCTGTCAACTTGATGTGCATATATTCGGGGATGCTGTCGCCCGGTATCAGCATACCGCTGCGGCGTACGGCTTCCTTGTCTACCTTGATAACGATGCTGTCCGTAGGAATTACCTTCAGGTCTTGGTTCTTGTTGCGTACCCAATATTTCAGGATGTTCTTGAGTTCGTACGGATTGTCACCGAATTCTTTCTTCACGTTGACTAAAGCTTCGGGGTTGCCGTTCAATGCTTGCTTTTCGGCTTCGGCATAGAGGGCGTCGATGCTCTTCTTGTAGTCGGGCTGTATGGGGACGTATTCGTTGGTTCCTTCTACGTATTCCATACGGTCCCAGGTGATGGGCAACGAAGGAGAGTCGTAGGCGGGACGTTTCATCTGATCGATGTACCAGTCGGTCTGCAAGTAGCTGAGGTTACAAGTACGGGCGTCGGTGCGGAAACCTTCGGTCTCTTGGTTGTACCATAAGGGGAAGGTATCGTTATCACCGTTCGTATAGATAATCGGGTTGCCGCTTTCTTGCAGGGACATCAGGTAGTTCTGACCGAAATCACGTGCCAGGTAGCGGTCGCTACGGTCGTGGTCGTCCCAAGTTTGGCTTGCCATCTGGATAGGAACCAGCAGGCAGACAACGGAAACAATCACCGAAGCAGGCAATTCTTTCATCTTGGCATAGTCCTGCAATAGACGGACGATACCCGCTACGCCCATACCAATCCAAATAGCGAAGGCATAGAACGAACCCGCGTAGGCATAGTCACGTTCGCGTGGCTGGGTCGGCGTCTGGTTCAGGTAGAGCACGATGGCGATACCGGTCATAAAGAAGAGGAAGAACACTACCCAAAATTGCTGGATGCCCTTCTGCCCACGGTAAGCCTGCCATAGCAGACCGATGATACCGAGGAGTAACGGCAAACAGTAGAATACGTTGTGTCCCTTATTATTTTGCAATTCCTGGGGCAACAAGGTCTGATCGCCCAAAAGCCAGTTATCAATGAAGCTGATACCTGTGATCCAGTTGCCATGCTCTATCTCGCCGCTTCCTTGCAGATCGTTCTGCCGACCGGCGAAGTTCCACATAAAGTAGCGCCAGTACATCCAGTTGAGCTGGTAAGAGAAGAAGAACTTGATGTTTTCCCACTGCGTAGGCATGTTCACCATAATCATGTTGCCGCATTTGTCGTAAGGTACATCAGTGCCTTTTATATCTTGCCAGCTATGGTATTCGTTGGTATGCGCGCTGCTGTACATACGGGGGAAGAGCATATTCTGAGCATATTCGTACTCAATGCGTCCGGGTATCTCAACGTAGCTGTCCTTTTCGTTGGCATCGGCTTTCTCCTTGCGAATGAACTTGGTGCCATTGTAGGAAATGCGGGGTTCGCAATAACCGTCTTTCACGTCGAGAGCCACTTGTGAGGAGAAAGCGGGTCCGTAAAACAACGGGCGTGTACCGTACTGCTCGCGTCCCAGGTATTCGCCCAGTGTGAAGATGTCTTCGGGCGAGTTCTGATCCATCGGCGTATTGGCGGTAGAACGGATTACAATAAGTGCGTATGAAGAATATCCTATCACAATCAGCATGGTACAGAGCAACGACGTGTTGAGTGTACGTGCCGATACGCGGTATTTCTCTTTTATCTTGGCCTGCAAGCCCGGGCTGAGGTACAACCACAACGCTGCAATAACGATTACGCCGATTACAACAGAACTGTTGCCATGACCATAGAAAGGAATACCCAGCATAGCGATAGTCAGTACGAACGACAATGCCATGCGTGCCTTGTTCTTTTCGGTATAACTTTCGTAGATACCCCAGATCAGGCAGCCTGCCAACAGGATGATGTAAACGATGACACCGCTATTGAAAGACATTCCCAAGGTGTTGACAAAGAGCAATTCGAACCAGCCGCCTACTTTCACAATACCCGGCACGATGCCGTAAAGCACTACCGCAACCAGTATCAAGGAAGCCAGCAACGCCAGCAGTGAGCCTTTTGCATTAGCATTGGGCACTCTCTTGTAGTAATATACCAGTACGATGGCGGGCAGGCAGAGCAAGTTCAGCAAGTGTACACCGATACTAAGCCCCGTCAGGTAAGCAATGAGAATCAACCAACGGTCCGAGTGAGGATCATCGGCCACATCTTCCCACTTCAGTATCAACCAGAATACAACGGCGGTGAACAGGGAAGAGAAGGCATAAACCTCGCCTTCGACGGCACTGAACCAGAATGTATCGCTGAATGTATAAGCCAGCGCACCTACCAGACCGCTACCCATCACAGTAATCAGCTGTCCGCGCGTGATATTGTTTTCATCTGTAATAACGAGTTTGCGCACCAGGTGGGTAATTGTCCAAAAGAGGAACAAGATACAGGCACCACTCATCAGGGCGCTCATATAGTTCACCATCTTGGCCACGGTCGTGGCGTCGGAAGCAAACTGCGAGAACAGGTTGGCTACTAACATGAAGAACGGTGCGCCGGGCGGGTGTCCTACTTCCAGCTTATAGCCGGTGGTAATAAACTCCGGGCAGTCCCAAAAGCTTGCAGTGGGTTCAATGGTCATGCAATAAACCGTTGCTGCAATGATAAAGGTAATCCAACCTACCAGGTTGTTTACGGTTTTGTACTGTTTCATTCGGATGAAATACGTTATTAATTAATTCTCTTATTATCAATGCTTTTTTGTCCGATTGATAGACACCAGTGTCTATCTTGTCAAACTCCAGTGTTTATCGCGTCAGACACTAGTGTCCATCACGTCAAACACCAGTGTTTATCACGTCAGACACCAGTGTCTGTCATGCCGGGTACTAGCAGTACTCTTATTAAGGGCGCAAAGATAATGAATTCGGTTCTAAATAAGTGACAATAAGGCGGATTATTAGGATAGGTTAAAAGATATACATTGTTTTTTTTAACGGATTGAGTGGATTTATTGCGTTCTTGTTTTCTGTAGAAGACGATTTTCCTCTCAAATCGTCTTCTATAGAAAACGAAATGTTGAAGTCAGTTTCTTTCTTGTTTGTTACAATGTTTGTGATTACTTCGTTTTTGTGTCAGAAAGAAATACATCCGATGATTTTTGTATCATGCGCCATTTGGAAAGAGTGCCCATTTAGGGAACATAATGGATAAACAGCTTATTAAAATGCATTAATTCTGCATGCCCTTCCGCTTTTCCTTGCTTTTATGCAATATTAAGGTTACTACTTACGGGCAATAAGGTTACTACTTATAGGTGATATGGTTACTACTTACGGGTAAAAGCATTACTTCTTACAAGTAACGCTCCTATAAGTGTTGGCTTTCACTCCTATAAGTGTGCTTTCTGAGAGCTGTTTCACTTTAATAGAGATGTAAGCATTTCGATACCCTGTTTGTATTCTGATACTTACAATATTTCGTTTGCGTATTTCTGTTAAAGCCGGTAGCTGCACGGAAATAGTGCATTCTCGACGGAATAGAAATACAAAGTGTCAAAATGCTCAATCTATAAGTTGGTTTGCTGCTGATACTACGTGCAAGAAGGTTTTGTGCATTTATTTTCTACAAGAGACGATTCTGCTGAAAAAGTGACTTCTGTTTCTTATGCTGGTAATAGGTTGGTGAAGGCGCTTGTAGGGCTCAATTGTATAAAATGAGGTATCGGAATGTATTTCCTCCCTATATTTCCTCTTTTGTATATCACGGGTTATTTGGAAAAGACTTATTTTTAGCAAGTCCAATTCAAATAAGTAATACTATGAATCAAAAGCATTTATGGCTTGTAGGCATTTGCGGCATGTTGGCTGCATGTGGTGCGTCGACCGGTAAGTTGCCGGCGGAGAGTATCAGAGTGAATCAATTGGGTTATTATCCCTCGCAAGAGAAAGTGGCTGTAGTGGATAGTGCCGTAGTGGAACAATTCACGATAGCAGACGCTGCTTCGGGTAAAGAAGTCTTGAAAGGGCAGGCAAAGAGTACTGCTGTTTCCGAGTGGTCGGGTAAGACGCGAACCACTTTGGACTTTAGCGAAATAGTGACTCCCGGAAAATATCTCCTTGAAGTAAACGGCACTGCGGTGCCTTTTGAAGTGAAAGATAAAGTGTTGGCACCTCTGGCAGATGCCGCCTTGAAAGCATTCTATTACCAGCGTACAGGAATGCCTATCGAAGAACAGTATGCCGGCAAGTGGAACCGTCCTGCCGGACATCCGGATACTAATGTAATGATACATCCCAATGCTGTTTCACCCCAACGCCCTGCCGGGACCATCATCTCATCACCCAAAGGCTGGTATGATGCCGGCGATTATAACAAGTACATTGTAAACTCTGCATTTTCCATCGGACTGATGCAAAGTGTTTATCAGCTCTTTCCCGATTATTTTGCCCGTCAGTCCGTCAACATCCCCGAAAGCGGTAATGCAACGCCCGATTTATTGGACGAGATGTATTATAACCTCGATTGGATGTTAACCATGCAAGATCCTTCGGATGGCGGCGTTTATCATAAGCTCACCACTCCTTCTTTCGAAGGTTTCATCAAGCCCGACGACTGCAAGAAGCAACGCTATGTGGTAAAGAAATCCGTTACGGCAACCCTTGATTTTGCCGCTGCTATGGCACAAGCATCTCGTCTTTTTGCTCCCTACGAGAAAGATTACCCCGGCTTCTCCAAACGTGCCATTGCCGCTGCCGAGAAGGCATACCTTTGGGCTAAAAAGAATCCTGAGGCTTACTATGACCAAGATAAATTGAACAAAGAATACGAGCCTGCCGTAACCACCGGAGCTTATGGAGATAATCATGCCGATGATGAGTTTTTCTGGGCAGCTACCGAACTCTATCTCTCTACCGGAAAAGCTGCTTATCGGGAAGATGCTGCCAAGAAGGCTCCCGAGAAGTTCCAAACTCCCGGCTGGCCCAGTGTTTCAGCATTAGGAGTGTTTGCCTGGTTGCAACCGGGAAAAGAGTTGAACGATGCCGACCGTGCCTTTGCCGAATCCCTGAAAGAGAAATTAGTGGCTTATAGCGAGGCTGCCATTGCAGGCGCAGATACTTCTTCTTTCCATTCTCCATACGGCAACAAAGCAAAAGATTTCTCCTGGGGCTGCATCGCCGAGGGATGTGCCAATCAGGGAATTTCATTAATCTATGCCTATCTCCAGACCGGCAATCAGGAATATCTGACGAATGCCTACCGTAACTCCGACTACATGCTCGGACGGAATGCTACCGGTTATTGCTATGTAACCGGCTTCGGTACCAAGAGCCCCATGCACCCACATCACCGTCTGGCAGCCTCGGATGGTATCGAGGAGCCTATCCCCGGTTTCCTGGTAGGTGGTCCTAATCCCGGACAACAGGATAAAGTGGCTTATGCTTCCAATTATCCTGATGAATCCTATTCAGATACGGAACCCTCGTATGCTTCCAACGAAATAGCGATTAACTGGAATGCAGCGCTGGTGGGACTGGCATCGGCACTGGATGCCTTGAGCAGTAAATAAGTCAAGATTATTTTGAAGCGTTTGGAGAAAGATTTTTCCAAACGCTTCATCAATATTTCCTTTTCAGTTTTCCTTCAAGCTCTCCCGTATTTTCTTCACTGCTGTTGTCAGGTGCGCTTCTAAAGTTTTAATCGAAATGTTCAGTATCTCCGCTACTTCTTTATACTTCAAATTATTCTCTTTGACAAGCTTGAAAGCCATCTTACACTTATTGGGCAGACTGTTAATAGCTGCATTAATCTCTGCCACCTTCTCTTTGGAAATCAGTTCATCCTCCGGTGTGACGTCGGTATAAGCAAATATATCTATTGGTGTATTTTCTAAATTCACATCTTGAGCATGTGAAGTACGGAAAGAACTGATTGATTTGTTACGTACTATCGTATAGATATATGCATTGAAACTACTTAATTTGAGAAGGTTTTTTCTGTTTTCCCATATAGTCAGGAAAGTATCCGATACAATTTCTTCTGCATCGTGTTCGCTGGAGACATATATCATACTATACCTCAAAAGATCATAGAAGTAGCAGGCATATAGCTTCTCCAATGCAGTCTGAGAGTCATTCAGTGCAATCTCTTGGATGTAATGAGCTATTTCTACAGCGTTTCTCACAAAGTATTTTTCTTGTATTATAATAATAAGTCGCACAGAAGAAGCAAAACCCTTAGTGGGGGCGCGAAATTAAAAAAAATATGTGAGATGACTAAGGGGTATTCCTTATTTTTGCGACATACTTAGTGAACAGCTAACTGAGATTTATGGAAATTGATACTATAATAATGCGTGTACTCACCGGAACAAGCTCATACGAAGATACTATGGAGTTTGTAAAGTGGCTGAATGCTTCGGAAGAACATCAGAAAGAATTCCAAAAGATAAAGAGTTATTGGAATTCGAGTACTGTGCATCAACACGAAGTAACCCCTGAGTCTTCTTTTAAGAAACTTCAGACAAAGATAACGTGTGCTAAAGCAAAAGCACATCGAACCAGAATGATGATGTATTATAGTGGAGTAGCTGCTTCTTTGCTGATCGTTTTTGCTTTAGGTTTCTTTATGCAGAAGTCCTCTCCGGAAGAAGGCTTCAAGGAGTTTACTTGTATGACCGAAGGGAGCACTTCTACTTTCTATATGGCGGACAGTACTAAGGTTATACTGAATAAGAACAGTGAAATAACCTATACCAACCAGTATGGACAAGGAGAAAGACGAGTGAAGTTATCCGGTGAGGCCTACTTTGAGGTCACTAAGAATGCCGATTCTCCTTTTATAGTCGATATGGATGGAGGTGCTATCAGAGTATTGGGTACAAAGTTTTCTGCAAGAAGCCGTAAAGGATCCAATCTTGTACGTGCCATCTTGTTGGAAGGCTCGGTACGCTTCACTAGCAAAGAACAGAGTGTATTGATGAAACCCAATCAGAAACTACTCTTCAACAAATATAGCAAAGACTTGCAAATAACAGAAGTCAACCCCGAACAAGAAGTTGCTTGGAAGGATGGGTTGCTTAAATATCGCTCCCTTTCCTTTAAAACCTTGATGGATTATCTGGCAAAAGACTATGGCGTGAAGATTGTGATAAACAATAAGCGCTTGCTGGATCCTGAGTTGAAGGTTTCCGGCAGCTTCGAACAGGAAGAAGGCTTTGAGAAAGTGCTTGAGGTGATTAACCGCACGATCATGATAAAATGGAAGAATGAAAATGGTATATACTATATAAACTGAATGTCTAATCAAAAAACATTACTTATGAAAGAGCCCTAAGACACACTTCTTTAGACCTTAAGTCTTTTCTCGTTAACCGATAATCTACGTTATCCTAATCTAAAAATGCTTGTAGTGCATGTTTCTTAACACGCACAGGGCGCCTTATTACTAAAAAACAATAGAACTAACATGAGAAACAAATTGTGTTACAGTGCCTCCTCATGGGGAGGTGTGAAAAGGATTGCAATTGTTTTTGCTTTATCTTTTCTGTTTTCTGCTGTCAATAGTGTATTTGCTATGGACAGTTATCTACAGGACACCAAGCTGTCTATTAACCAAACAAAAACCTCTTTGCCCGATCTGTTTTCTTACATTGAGCAGAAAAGCGAATATTTGTTCTTTTATGCTGATGCTGATATTAAGAATATAAAAGTATCTGTGAAAGTGGAAAATAAACGGATAGATGAGATACTTGATATCGCATTGAAAGATACGGGTATTTCCTACTCCATCAGCGGCAGAAATATCAATATTCTGAAGAAAAATAACAGCTCCCAGCAATCAGGAAAGAAGATTTCTGGAGTAGTGACCGATGGGAACGGTGACCCCATTATTGGAGCAAATGTACTTGTCAAAGGTACTAACGTAGGAGTTATCACCGATTTGGATGGTAAGTTTTCAGTCGAAGCTGCTCCGACGGCTGTGCTTAAAGTATCTTTTATCGGATTCTTTACGCAAGAGGTAACGGTTGGTAATAAAGCGTATTTCAATATCATTTTGAAAGAAGATACACAGGCCCTCGACGAAGTGGTAGTCGTAGGATTTGGTACGCAGAAGAAAGTAAACCTGACGGGAGCCGTTGAGTCGGTATCAGTGAAAGACCTCAACAAACGACTTGTAGGGCAGACGTCATTGGCACTTCAAGGTTTGGTCCCCGGTATTGCCATTACACAACGTAGCGGTCAGCCAGGTAGAGATGGCGGTACGATCAGCGTGCGTGGGCAGACTACTTTAGGCAATAACGACGTACTCGTACTGGTTGATGGGGTTGAAATGGGCATTGACGATGTAGATCCTTCTCTGATTGAATCTATGTCTGTACTTAAAGATGCGGCATCGGCTGCCATTTATGGTTCAAGAGCTGCAAACGGTGTTATCTTGATTACCACTCGTAGAGCCGAGTCTGATAAGTTCAACGTTTCTTATAACGGACACGTAGGTTGGCAAAGTGCCATTCAATTGCCAAAGAAAGTAGGTGCTATCGACCACATGCGCATGATGGACTTAGCTAACGTCAATGTGGGTAACTCTCCTGTTTTTGGTGAAGAAAAGATTAAAGAGTATGAGCAGAAAATGTACTCGGATCCTGATCGTTATCCTGATACGGATTGGTATGATGCATGCCTTACTAATAGCGGATTCACCCAGAACCATTTTGTGACCATAAGCGGTGGTTCCAAACGAATCAGAACGATTGCCAACTTTGGTTATCTGAGTCAGGATGGTATCATTGAAAACTCTAAATACCAAAGATATACTTTCAGAGTAAACTCTGATATGGAAGTACTGAAGAACCTGACTGCTAAAGTAGATGCACACATAACCTATGGCAAGCGGAAAGAACCTTCCAATTATGATATTTTCAATTGGATCAGCCGTATTCCTGCCAATGAAGCCGGCATTCTGAGCAGTGGCAAGTGGGGAAAAGGTTGGAATGGAAATAATCCTATTGCCATGGCTAAAGATGGAGGTAACACGGATGTGACAAAGCCCAATGCGTTGTTTAACTTCTCTTTGATTTATAAACCGGTGGAGTATCTCACTGTACAGGCATCTTACTCTCCGAATTACTACGAAGCTCACGAAACCATTTACTCCAGAAGCATCGAAACCTTCAATGCAGACGGCTCATTAGCTTATAAAGCACCGGAGCAGAGTTCACTGACGGAGCGCACTACAAAGAACCTGCGTCAATTGTTAACCGCTTCTGCTACCTTCGACAAACGTTTTGGTGAGCATGGCCTTACGGCTTTATTGGGTTATCAACAAGATACCTATAGATATGATATGCATTCCGGTTCAAGACTGGACTTCCCGTTTGCGGACTTTCCCGTACTCGATGCCGGTGGCATCGAAGGACAGCAATCGGCAGGTACTGCCAAGGAATTTGCTTTGCAATCTGTTTTTGGCCGTTTGAATTATTCTTTAATGGACAGATACCTTTTTGAAGCCAATATGCGTTTGGATGCTTCCTCCAGATTTGCTTCCGGAAATAGGAACGGTCTTTTCCCTTCCTTCTCGGTAGGTTGGAGAATATCAGAAGAAGCTTTTTGGAACTCAGTCAGAAGTGTGGTGAATAACTTGAAAGTCCGTGCTTCGTGGGGACAATTAGGAAACCAGAATATTGGTGATTATTATCCGTTTGCATCTACAGTAAGCCTCGATGGAGTAAAATATATATTTGACAATAAAGGTGTGGCAGGCGCTGCAATCACTAATATGTCAAACCAAAGAATTACTTGGGAAACGACTACCGTTACCGACATCGGTATCGATGCAACTTTATGGAACAAGCTGAATATTTCATTTGACTATTACTATAAACGTACCAAAGACATCCTTCTTAAGTTAAATGTCCCCTTGACAATCGGCTTGAACGCTCCTCAACAAAATGCCGGTGAAGTTGAAAACCGTGGATGGGATTTGAGTCTAAGTTACAACGATAAGGTTGGTAATTTTAATTATCGTGCCGCATTCAATCTGTCCGATGTACGTAATAAGATTCTCGATATGAGAGGTATTAACCAGACGGGGCTGCTTGTGAACCGTGAGGGCGAGGAAATGAATTCTATCTATGGGCTAAAAGCTATTGGCTACATACAGCCCGAAGATTATGATGCTGATGGCAAATATAAGTATGCTACACAGTACGGTAACTTTGGTCCCGGTGATATCAAGTATTTTGATGCAAATAAAGATGGTAAGATTACAGCAGACGACCGTCAGGTCCTTGGTGGCACCATTCCCCGGTATACCTTCGGTCTTTCACTTTATGGCGAGTATAAAGGAGTAGACCTTAACCTCTTATTCCAAGGAGTGGGAAAAGCGAACGGTTATATTGAAGGACATGGCATCCAACCCTTCTACGAAGGTGGAACGGTTCAGGAACAACATAAAGACTATTGGACCGAAGACAATAGAAATGCCAAGTTCCCGAGGCTTGCCTTCAACCAGACTAATAACATCCAATACTCTTCCTTTTGGATGAAGAATGCAGCCTATTGCAGACTGAAGAACTTGCAGGTTGGTTATACTCTACCCAAGAAGTGGTTGCAAAAGAGTGCATTGAACAATGTCAGAATCTACTTTAGTGGCGACAACCTGCTTACGTTTAGTGACTTCTGGGAAGGTTTCGATGTTGAAGCTCCGGTAGGTAATGGTAATTATTACCCCCAGTTGAAGTCGTTGTGCTTCGGTATTGACATTAAGTTCTGATTTGTTGAACAAGAAAAATGAAAGACAATGAAAAAAAATAGTATCTTTTTATTGATGTGGATGCTTTTAATCTGTTCTTGCGACAGCCTCCTTGATAAAGCTCCTTTGAATTCACCGTCCGACCAGAATTTTCCTGCCAATAAGCAAGAAATGAATATGGCACTTGCCGGATGTTATACCCCGTTGTGGCTCGATCATGAAAGCATGACATTCTTTCTGGCATTAGATTGTGTGACCGATGAGAATTATGACCGTAATACAAACGGCATCCAGCCTTTGGCTCAAGGTTCTGCTGATGCAAGCAACTATTTGGTACAGAATTATTGGGCGAATTTCTATTCAGGCATTGCCCGGTGCAACTATCTTATCAATAACCTTGACAGGGTGCAGGGCGTGGATGAAAAAAATGTGAAAACAGTAGAGGGTGAAGCCCGCTTCCTAAGAGCTGTGTATTACTCTTATCTGGCAGAGTTATTCGGCGATGTTCCTTTGATAAAAGAATCGTTGTCGCTGGAGAACTCCTTAGTAACAAGAACCCCCAAAGCGCAGGTGGTGGATTTCATCTTGGAAGATTTGACAGAAGCCGCCAAATGGCTCCCTTTAGAGAATAACCCGACCTCAGGTCATGCCTCTTTTGTCTCGGCTATGGGGCTCAAAGCCAGGGTTGCCTTGTATAATGAACGTTGGGAAGTTGCTGCAGAAGCTGCTAAGGAAGTGATGAAATTGGAAGGACAACAAGTGAAGCTGGAAGATGAATACAGCAAACTGTTTACTGATGCGGGCGAATCTTCCAAAGAAATATTGTTCTCTGTTCAATATCTGGTAGATGTAAAAGAACATGCCCTCTATCGCTTGTATGGTTCCAGAAATGGAAAAGCGTTTACCAACAAAAAGCCGTCTTATCAGTTGGCCGATTCTTGGGAATGTATTGATGGCTTGCCCATTGACAAGTCTCCGCTCTTTGATCCGGCGCACCCTTATAATAATCGTGACCCTCGTTTGGGATATACTATTGCTGTTCCCGGTTCTATCTTTTTGGGTTATCAGTTCGAGACACATGGCGACAGCCTGAAGTGCTGGCGATATGACGGCGATAAGCGCGTTGAACGGGTAGAGAACCTCGAAGCAACTCATCCATACGCTACATTTACAGGACTTTGCTGGCGGAAGTATTGTAACTTGTCCGATCAGGCAGCTATGACGAAATGTAGTACAAACACAATCATGTTGAGATATCCTGAGGTGTTGCTTACTTATGCCGAAGCTATGATTAGGGCAGGAAAAATAGATCAGAGTGTTTACGATGCCATTAATAAAGTACGTCAGCGTCCTTCTGTAATGATGCCTAAGATTACGGAAACCGATGCAACCAAACTTTTGCACAGGGTTTATAAAGAGCGCAAATGCGAGTTTGCAGGCGAAGGGTTAAGATTGTTTGATATCCGTCGCTGGCGTATAGCGGAGAAGGTCATGAGCCAGCCCGTCCTAGGTCGGATGAAGAAATCTTATCCTGCCAAAGCTCCCGTAATCGATGAGTATGGAAATTCTACTTACGATCCCAAGAACATAGCTCAGGGCAGCGAATCTACCGACTTTAAACTCCGACTGGTAGAATCCCGTCAGTTTAATGCCAATCGTGACTACTTGTGGCCTATCCCGGACATTGAGATACAGGCAAATCCTAATTTGAAACAGAACCCTAATTATTAATAGAAGTCTATTTGGTAAGAGAGGGGAAAGGACTGGGCAATGCCTGATCAGTTTCCCTCTCTTATTGTTTACTTATTATAACGATTATCAATGAAGAACATTTTATATCTTATTCTTTCCCTCCTGCTTTTCGTTTCTTGTAAAACTGCTGGCAATGAAACAACCAAAGAGGTAGATGTGTGCGTGTATGGCGGAACTTCGGCGGGTGTAGTAGCTGCTTATTCTGCAAAGAAGATGGGCAAAACCGTACTGCTGATTGAACCCGGTAAGTATCTGGGAGGAATGACTACAGGTGGGTTAGGCTCTACAGATATCGGTAACAAATATGCAGTTACAGGTTTGGCGCGTCTTTTCTATCGCCGTGTTGGGGAGCACTATAATAAGTTTGAACAATGGATGTTTCCGCCAAGTGTAGCAACTAAGTCGATGCTACGTTTTATTTCGGACGCAGAGGTAGATGTACTATATCAACACCGCATTGTATCTACTCAAAAAGCAGACACAAAAATAATCTCTATAGTATTAGAAAATTCCGAAACACCGGAGAAATCAGCACTGGTAACCGTGAAGGCCAAACAATACATTGATTGCAGCTATGAAGGTGATTTGATGGCACGCAGTGGCGTATCATACTCTACGGGTCGTGAGGATTGCAAACAGTACGGCGAAACCCTGAACGGAGTACAAATGTCTTATTGGCATCAGTTCCCTGATGGAGTAGATCCTTATAAGATAGAGGGTGACTCTACCAGCGGTTACTGTTGGGGAATCAATGAGAACGCATTAAAAGAAACAGGCAGTGGAGATAAACTTATTCAGGCCTATAACTTCCGCCTCTGCCTGACAAATGACAAGAATAACCGTCGTCCCTTTGAGAAGCCTCAGAACTACGATGCATCCTGTTATGAACTATTGGCACGTGCCATCCGGAAGATGGAGCCTGATATCAATAAGTTTTTGCTTATCAATTGGGGTGAAATGCCCGAAGATAAATATGATGTAAATAACCGGGGCCCCTTGTCTACCGATCTTATCGGTATGAATTACGAATATCCTGATGGTGATTACCAAACCCGCGCCCGGATATGGCAGGAGCATGTCGATTATGCCAAAGGTTTGTTATACTTCTTGTCCAATGATGAGAGAGTGCCTGAAGAACTTCGTATGCAAGTATCCGAATTTGGCTGGGCGAAAGATGAGTTTACTGATAATGATAATTTCCCTACCCAGCTATATGTACGCGAAGCCCGCCGTATGATTGGAGAGTACGTAATGACTCAAAAGAATTGTGAGGGTACGGAAGTCGTGAAAGACGGCGTCGGACTTGCCGCCTATATCATGGATTCGCACAACTGCCAGCGCATTGTAGTCAATGGTATGGTTAAGAATGAAGGAGATGTTGAATCGGGCGGCTTTCCTCCTTATCCCATATCCTACCGTAGCATGACACCTAAGCGTGCGGAATGTACCAACCTGTTAGTACCTGTTTGTGTTTCGGCTTCGCATATTGCTTACGGTTCAATCCGAATGGAACCTGTGTTTATGGTTTTGGGACAGTCGGCGGGAGTAGCTTCCGTAATGGCTCTTGATAATAAGACGGACGTGCAGGATGTAAATGTTCAGAAGTTACTGAATGTCTTGCAGAATGACCCTTATCTGGATGGAAGCACACCGGAGATCCTGATAGACGATAGTGATACAACCCATATAGAACTACAAGGTAAATGGCAGAGAACCGATGGATATTACTATAAAAATAGCTATACACATGCATTGCAACAACAAGGTTCCATTACCTTGAAAGGTACTGTAAATTCTCCGGGTAAGTATGAAGTATTGTTTTACTGTTCTTCCAGCATTCCTGCTGAGACAATGCCCGAGGTAATGGATATGACTATTCATGCCGGTGGTAAAGAGATCCCCGTAAAGGTGATGCCTAAAGAGAATTCAGGTCAATGGAATAGATTAGGAGTCTATGACTTTGAGAGCGGCGATGTTTCATTCACAGTGAATGCAAAGACGGACGCAGGGGTTGCATTTGCCGACGCTATCATTCTGAGTCCCGTAAAGTAATAAATATCCATTCAAATCTTATGTAATCATGAAAACAATAACTTCCATTTTATTTCTCTTTTTATCCTTGTCATGGGTTCATGCCCAGTCCGACTTACTGCTGATACCTTATCCCGAAAAGGTAGAGAAGAACGGTGAAGGTTCGTTCCTGCTGTCACCATTGACAGGTATTCAGAATCATTCGTCTGTAGATAATAATGCTTTCCTTCGCGACTTTATGGAGCAAGATTTTCTGCTGGTATTGCAGAACAGAGTTGGAAAGAACAGGATAGTACTGAACGAAAATCCTTCGCTTGAAGCTGCTTTAGGTAAAGAGGGGTATACCTTGGTAGTTGACGAAGACCAGATTGTCATCACAGGGACTAATGCAACGGGTGTATTCTACGGTATCCAAACCCTGCGGCAAATGGTAGATCGTAACTCCATGCAAGTGCCTTGTGTGAAGATTACCGATAAACCCAATTACGAATGGAGAGCGATGATGCTCGACGAATCCCGTCACCTGAAAGGCAAGCGTGTAGTCAAGGATGTGTTGGACCGTATGGCTTTGCTAAAGATGAACGTTTTTCACTGGCATTTGACGGATGACCAGGGATGGCGCCTTGAAATTAAGAAATACCCTAAACTCACCGAAGTAGCCGGATATAGAGATAGTACCGAAATAGGCGGCTGGCATACCAATGTCTTCGATGGTAAGCCACATGGCGGCTATTATACACAGGAGGATGCCAAGGAAATCATTGAGTATGCTGCCAAACGCCACATTACTATTGTACCCGAAATAGAGATGCCCGGACATGCTACAGCCGTGGTTGCAGCTTATCCCGAAGTAGGTGTACTCGATCATCCGATAGCTGTACCCGTCAAGTTTGGCGTGAGTTCTTCGGTTTTCAATGTAGCCGATCCTAAGACAATCGAATTTATACACAATGTTTTAACCGAAGTTTTCGAACTGTTTCCCAGTAAGGTTATTCACATCGGAGGAGATGAGATTCATTTTGAGGAGTGGAAAGCCAGTAAGGAGATCAATCAGTTTATGAAAGCTAAGAAACTGAAGAATTATAATGACTTGCAACTCTATTTTACCAATGAGATGTCGCACTTCTTTGAAAAACACCAACGCCGGATGATGGGTTGGAATGATATTATGGGAAAAAACATCCACGAGTGGTCGGATGAAGATCATTCGCAGTCGGGTTCCTTATCGAAGGATGCTATTGTACATTTCTGGAAGGGAGATAGCTCATTGATGAAAGATGCGTTACTAAATGGATATAAAATAGTGAACTCAACTCATTCCTCTACTTATTTGGATTATAGTTATGATTTAATACCTTTGCATTTAGCTTATGATTTCTCTCCTTTTCCTAAGGATGTGGATGCTAAGTATAAATCCCAGGTTTTAGGCTTGGGATGTCAGTTGTGGTGTGAATGGGTTCCTCAGGTAGCCGACCTCTACCGGCAGGTATTTCCCCGTTTGGCTGCTTATGCTGAGGTAGGATGGAGTATGGATGCGAACAAGGATTTCGATCGGTTTACAAAAGCGGTGAAGTTCTTTCAGGATTGTAATTATATACCTGTTACGGTATTTAAATAAGTAATACTATGAAATATCTTAAAGTCATTTGGTGTCTGTTGCTGTTCTCGACAGTTCTTCAAGCCAATCCCGTTCATAACCTTTTGGAACGCTTGGAAGAAGGAGCCTCCCGGCATTTTGTTCTCGAAAAGGTAAAGTCCGATAAAGATTTCTTTGAATTGGAGAGCAAAGGCAATAAGGTTGTGGTACGAGGAAATACATATGTTAATCTGGCGGCGGGTGTGCGTTGGTATCTGAAGTATTATGTACACGCTAATATCTCATGGAATAATATGAATATTGCCCTTCCGGCTGTACTCCCTGCAATTCCTCAAAAAGAACGCCACGAGACGGATATGTCCCTTCGCTATGATCTTAATTACTGCACCTATTCTTATTCCATGGCCTTTTGGGATTGGGAACGATGGGAGCGTGAAATTGACTGGATGGCCCTTCATGGCATTAATATGCCTTTGGCAATAACGGGCACGGAATGTGTATGGTTTAACGTTCTCGAGAAGCTGGGATATTCTCGTGAGGAGATTAACGAGTTCATCAGTGGCCCCGGATTTTTTGCCTGGTGGCTGATGAATAACCTCGAAGGTTGGGGCGGTCCTAATCCTGATAGCTGGTATGTGCAGCGTGCCGCATTGCAAAAGAAGATCATAAAGCGTATGCGTGAGCTGGATATTGAACCGGTCTTTGCCGGTTACTCTGGAATGGTTCCCAATAACGCTAAAGAGAAGTTAAGTTTAAATGTGACCGATCCCGGTATGTGGTGCGGATATCGACGTCCGGCTTTTCTACAGCCAACCGATCCAAAGTTTGCACAAATAGCCGAACTCTACTATCAAGAGATGACCCGCCTCTTCGGAAAAGCGAATTACTACAGTATGGACCCCTTTCACGAAGGTGGAAGCATAGAAGGGGTAAATTTGGAAGAAGCGGGCAAAGCTATTATGACTGCTATGAAACGTTGTAATCCGAAAGCAGCTTGGGTAGCACAAGCTTGGGGAGCCAATCCTCGTGCGGCAATGATTAAGAATCTGAATAAAGGCGACATGGTTGTGCTCGACCTTTATTCCGAGAGCCGCCCGCAATGGGGTGATCCTGAATCGACATGGTATCGGAAAGAAGGTTTCAACGGTCATGACTGGATCTATTGTATGTTGCTGAATTATGGAGGTAATGTAGGGCTTCACGGTAAGATGCAACATGTGATTGACGAATACTTCAAAGCTCGTTCCACCGGTTTTGGCAAGACATTGAAAGGGGTAGGTATTACAATGGAAGGCATCGAGAATAATCCGGTGATGTACGAGTTGCTTTGCGAACTGCCTTGGCATAGTGAGAAGTTCTCGAAGGATGAGTGGCTGAAAGGTTATGTAACTTCTCGTTACGGTAGCTTCAATCAAAACTTATATGAGGCATGGGTTCGGTTAGGCAATTCCATTTATAATTGCCCGGTGGCATCTACCCAGCAGGGCACGCACGAATCCGTATTCTGTGCCCGACCTTCCGACGAGGTATACCAGGTTTCGAGTTGGTCGGAAATGAGCGATTATTACCATCCGATGGAGGTGATACAGGCAGCGGAACAGTTTGCTTCGGTGGCCGATTCATTCAGGGGTAATACTAATTACGAGTACGATTTGGTGGATGTGGTTCGTCAGGCTGTGGCAGAAAAAGGAAGAATGGTATATAAGATGATGATAGCCGCCAAACAGGCAAAGGAGAAAACATTGTTCAAGGATTGCAGCCGCCGTTTTATGGAACTGTTGATGTTGCAAGACCGGCTGCTTTCTACCCGTCCGGAATTTAGGCTGGATACTTGGGTGAACAGGGCCGTTCGCTTAGGAAATACACCTGAAGAAAAGAAACTCTACGAATGGAATGCCAAAGTGCAGATAACCACTTGGGGCAATCGCCAAGCAGCCGATGAGGGTGGTTTGCGTGATTATGCCCACCGTGAATGGAGCGGTTTACTCAAAGATTTCTATGCTATGCGCTGGCAGGTCTATGTGGAGGAAACATTGAAACATTGGGAGGAGGCTTCACCCCGCCCCATAGATTATTATGCTTTAGAAGAGAAATGGGTAAATCAACCTTACTGTATTGTTGAGAAGACGAAGGAGAATGCAACTGAGGTGGCTAAAGAAATATTATCCGGACTTGATAAATGAGAGTCTATTATATAATTGAAATGAGAATAGTAACTATCATAGCGGTTATTGCCGCACTGTGTTTATGCACTTCGTGCGTAGAAAAAGCATTACCGGAGAAATGCTATAACGAAGGAATAAATATCATTCCTGCTCCTGCCTCGCTTACCGTAGAAGCCGGGAAGTTTAAACTCTCTCCGAGTACTTCCTTTTGCGTATCTTCTTCCGAAGCACGAGTGGTAGCGGAGTTTTTTGCTTCAAAGTTGAAGGGCTCCACGGGATTCGCTTTACCCGTCATGGAGGAAGCGAAGAACGGATGCATTTCCCTCTCCATTGATGCCACATTGGATCTCAATGAAGAAGGTTATCAGCTTCGTATGACTCCGGATAAAGTGAATATTTTGGCAAAGACTGCCAAGGGAGCTTTTTATGGTATGCAGACATTTATGCAGCTTTTGCCTGCCGAGGTAGAATCGCCGTCCGAAGTCGAAGGTGTGGCGTGGGAAGCACCTTGTGTATCGGTGGATGATGCCCCTCGCTTTGCATATCGTGGTTTTATGCTCGATCCCTGCCGTCATTTCATCCCGGTAGAAAATGTAAAGAAGCATTTGGATGTATTGTCCCTGTTTAAAATCAACACAATGCACTGGCACCTGACTGACGATCAGGGATGGCGTATTGAAATAAAGAAGTACCCAAAACTGACGGAAGTAGGTTCTGTACGCATGGAAGGTGAAGGAGTGGAGCACAGCGGCTACTATACTCAGGAACAGATAAAAGAAATAGTGGCCTATGCTTCGGAACGTTTCATTACAATCATTCCTGAACTGGAACTTCCGGGACATGAATTGGCTGCCATTGCTGCTTATCCGGAGTTGTCGTGCAGGGGTGAAACCGTAAAACCCCGTATTATCTGGGGAGTGGAAGATGTGGTGATGTGTCCCGGCAAGGAGGGGATGTTCACTTTCCTTGAAGAGGTTATCGCGGAGATGATTCCGTTGTTTCCGGGTACTTATTTCCATATCGGTGGTGACGAATGCCCCAAAACCAGTTGGAAGAGTTGCCCGGCTTGTCAGGCACGTATCAAGGCTGAAGGCTTGAAAGCCGATAAACGGCATACGGCGGAAGAGTATCTGCAAAGTTACGTTGTACGGCGTATGGAAAAGGTATTGAAGCAGTACGGAAAAAGAATCATCGGTTGGGATGAAATACTGGAAGGCGGGCTGAGTCCCGAAGCTACGGTTATGTCCTGGCGGGGTGAGATAGGGGGCATTGAAGCCGCTTCGCAAAACCATGATGTCATTATGACTTCTCATGGCAATGGCATGTATCTTGACCAGTATCAGGGAGACCCGAAGATTGAGCCTGTAGCTATTGGCGGATATACGTCGTTGGAAAGAGTGTATGGTTATAATCCGGTGCCCGATACATTGGTGGCAATGGGGAAAGCCCGATATGTAAAAGGGGTACAGTGCAACAATTGGTCGGAGTATATGTACACACCCCACATCATGGAATACCGCATGTATCCTCGTGCATTGGCACTGGCGGAGATTGCTTGGACGCCATTGGCTGTGAAGGATTACAAAGACTTTGAACGCCGCATAAACAATGCGTATGTACGCTTGGACGGACATGATGTGAATTATCATATTCCTCAGCCCGAACAACTTTACGGTTCTTGTAACTTCGTAGCTTTCACTGACTCTGCGTTACTTGAGTTTTCTACGAGCCGTCCCGTGAAGATGGTTTATACACTGGACGGAAGCGAGCCTTCCGCATCTTCTGCCGAATACGTATCACCTATTTCTGTTTCGGAGAATACTACTTTAAGAATAAGAACGCTGCTTCCTTCGGGTAAGATGAGCCCTGCGCGCACTATTGTCATTGAGAAGCAAACACTGGCTCCTGCTTGTGAGGTTCGGGAGATGTCGCCCGGCTTAAAGGTAAGGATGTGCAATGGCATGTATCTGAAAGTATCCCAACTGGATAGCGTTACTGATTGGAAAGAACTGACTATAAATAACCTGCATGCTCTTAGTGCTCTGAACGGCGGAGAAATCTATAAGAACACCGCACTGCCACATGCTGCCATCGCTACCGGATATGTCGAGATTCCCGCAGATGGTGTATATTTCTTCACCTCCAATAATGAGGAAGTGTGGGTGGATGGCAAACGGATTATCAGTAACGAGGGTGAAGTCAAGCTCTTTTCACGTAGGGATACTTCCATCGCGCTTGCCAAAGGATTGCACGAACTTAAAGTTGTCTTCCTGGGGCATATCATAGGCGGATGGCCCTCTTGGTGGGATAATGCCGATGTAGCTATCCGCCGTACGGACTGGAAAGAGTTTAAGTCTGTCTCTCCCGAACAAATATTCTATTAACTTTAAATATTTAACTTATGAGGAATTACGGTTATACTCTTATTACTTTGGTGCTTTTCTCTATTTGTACCAATGCTATTGCAGAGAACAGCGGGGAACTGAGCGTTCCGAGAACAAAAGAAGATCCTGCGTGGAGCAAAAGTCCCGCACGGTTACAGGCTGCCTGGACAGATACCGATTATCTGGTTGATAAATTTAATTACCCGTCTGCCACGAGTCCCAAGGATACGGAGAGGCTTGTTGCCTGGCGTGGCGAAAGGGTGCATGCCAAACTACTGGTATGGTCTCCGGTAGAGGAAGGCGAAATATCCTTCAACATTACCGAACCCGAGAACCGGCATTGGGTAGATGAAACGACTACCGGATTCATGACATACGTGATGACCGATGAACTTGCCAAGGATGGAAAAGGGGGTTGCGGTTACCGTCCGAATAAAGCCGAATTTGATTCATCCCTCGTAGCCGACCGCATAGCGCCCATCCGGTCTATCCGCTATGAACCTAAAACAGTCCGCCCGGTCTGGATAACCTTCGACATTCCTCGTGACGCAACTCCGGGGCTTTATAAAGGGAATATCGTGGTGAGAAACGAGCAAAATGCTTCCTGTACCCTTCGTTACTCCATACAAGTGCTCCACCGTACCTTGCCCGAAGCAAGCGCGCGGAAGTTCCACCTCGACCTTTGGCAAAATCCTTTTGCGGTGGCACGTATCGCACAAGTTCCTTTATGGAGCAAAGAACACTTTGATGCCATGCGTCCCTTGATGGAGCGTCTGGCAAGAGCCGGGCAGGGTGGCATCACTACTTCCATCACCCATAAGCCTTGGAACGGACAAACGTACGATTACTTCGAAAATATGATCACCGAGGTTCGTAAGGTAGATGGTACCTGGCTGTTTGATTATACCGTATTCGACCGTTGGGTAGAGTTCATGCTTTCTTGTGGCATTCGT
Organism: Bacteroidota bacterium; assembly: GCA_023458215.1. The sequence continues at coordinate 20,736 of JAEXAJ010000158.1, read as the reverse complement.
CCGCTCATCTATTGTTATTCGGTGATTCCGTGGGAGCTGACTTTCCGTTACTACGATCAGGCTACGAACTCGATGGTAGACCGCAAACTGAATGTAGACGATCCCGAATTCGACGCTTACTGGGTAACCAAACTTCAAGCTTTTGCTTCCCATCTGAAAGAAAAAGGCTGGTTTGAGAATACGGTCATTGCCATGGACGAACGCCCCAAAGCCAGCATGGAAGCTGCCTTGCGCGTGATACGGAAAGCAGATCCGAACTTCAAGATCTCCCTTGCCGGTGTTTATCATGAGGAACTGAATGACGAGATATTCGATTACAGCATCGGTTACCACGACGCCTACCCTAAAGGCGTTGTAGAAGCGCGTAGAGCGAAAGGTAAACTGACTACCCTCTATACTTGTTGCACCGAAGCCTTTCCCAATACCTTTACCTTCTCACAACCAATAGAAGCTTCGGTGCTGGGACTTTTAGCCGAAGAACGCGGATTGGATGGTTACCTGCGTTGGGCCTACAACAGTTGGGTGGAATCTCCTTGTCAGGACAGTCGATTCCATACTTGGGCGGCAGGCGATACGTATCTGGTCTATCCGATGAATGTTTCTTCCGCCCGTTTCGAAAAGCTGATAGAAGGCATACAGATGTACGAAAAGATGCAACTGCTGAAAGCAACCCCCCAACATGCCAAGGCCATTCGTAAGTTATTGCAGCCTTTTGCTTACGAACGAATCAATAGTGCCAACTTACAGAAAGATATCAGAAAAGTCAAATCATACCTGAACTCTAAATAGCGCCACTCGACGCCACTTCGAAATCGACAAACCGCCGCATAGAGCATGACTAACCGCCACTTAGTCATGTACTATACGGCGGTTAGTCATGCTAAAGATATTCTCCCCCTCTACGCACCTCGCAGAGGGCTTCGCTTGTTTAGCGCGGAAACCGGTGGATGCAAAAAAACATGCCTAAAGCTTGTCTTTCTATAGATTATGCCTACTTTTGTATCTCTCAAAACAACAGATATACTATGAAAGGAAAAGCTTTTGCACTGATCTTATTATTCTGCGCCGCGTCGTTGGGCGCTAAAGTAAAACTCCCTACCTTGATGGGAGACAACATGATACTTCAACAACAGACCGAAGTAAAGTTATGGGGCAAGGCCACCCCGAAAGCCGAAGTACGCGTAACCCCTTCGTGGAGTGGAAAAACTACCGCTTGCCGTGCTGACAAGGATGGTAATTGGCTGCTTACGGTCTCTACTCCGAAAGCCGGTTATACCCCTTATGACATTACTTTCGACGATGGTGAGAAGACTTCCGTGAAGAACGTCCTTATCGGCGAAGTATGGCTTGCCTCCGGTCAGAGTAATATGGAGATGCCACTCAAAGGCTTCGGTGGCTGCTGCATTATGAATGGAGCGGACGATATCATTGCCGCCGCCGACAATAAAGGCGTGCGCATGTTTACCGTACCCCGAGGTCAAAGCTACGAACCCAAGACCGAGTGCGAAGGCAGCTGGAACATAGCCTCCATAGATACAGCGCCCGACTTTAGCGCTACCGCTTATCATTTTGCTACCTCATTGAGCCGTGCACTACAGATACCCGTCGGCATTATCAATAGCTCTTATGGCGGAGCAACGGTAGAAGGATGGATCAATCGTAAACTGCTGGAAACCTATCCCGATATCACTCTCAACCCCGATTCTATTGAACGTATGAACCACATGCAACGTCCCATGTTGATGTACAACGCCATGTTAAAGCCTCTTCAGAATTATACGATCAAAGGTTTTATCTGGTATCAGGGCGAGTCCAACGTAGGGCGTCATGACACTTACGCCCAACGTCTTGCCGATATGGTGCAGCTTTGGCGCAATGAATGGGGACTGGGCGAACTTCCTTTCTATTTCGTAGAAATTGCTCCATACGCTTACGGTGGTACACAAGACGGCAAGTCGGCTTATCTGCGTGAAGCACAGTTCAAGGCACAAAGCCTGATCCCGAACAGTGCGATGATCTCTACCAACGACCTGGTAGAATCTTTCGAAAGATACAATATCCATCCCCGCAATAAGACAATGGTGGGACATCGCCTCAGTTACCTGGCGTTGAATCTTACATACGGCAAGAAGCAGTTTGTATGTTTCGGTCCCCAATACAAAGATTTGATGATCGAAGGCAATAAAGCGCTCGTCTCTTTCGATCACCTCGAAATGGGTATCTGCCGTAACTACGAGCTTCGTGGTTTCGAGATTGCCGGTGAAGATCGTGTATTCTATCCGGCCGATGATGTAAAGTTGCGTTGGCAAACGAATCATATTATTCTTACTTCAGAGAAAGTGCCCCATCCCGTTGCCGTGCGTTACTGCTTCCGCGACTTCCAGATAGGGACAATGATTGGAGGTAATGAATTGCCCTTGATTCCGTTCCGTACGGATAACTGGTAAAACGAGAAAGGCACTGCTCGATATCTTGTTTCGGCAGTGCCTTTCCTTTCAAACTAATTATTATTTATCTTCGGTTATTTCTTCTTGAACATATTCATGACGTTCATGTCATTGATGTCCAATGTACTTTCTACATGATAAGTGTTCTTGATAAAAGCGTCTACTTCCTCATAAAATTCTTTCTGCTTGCCCCATATTACGGGAAAAAGTGGTAGCAATAACCAGCCGGCTTGTCCTCTGAGCCAGGCAACCATACTGCTGGGGATGCATTGTCCTGCCAAAATCATACATTGTCCTTGCTCTTGGCTGACGGTGATACCTACTCCATGATAACCGTTTTTGGTAATGTAAAGGTAGTCATCTTTGGTTTTTCCAAGTAGGCTGGCGGTAATCCCTTTTTTGCCTCGTTTTATTTCAGTGGGGCATTTACCCGATTTCTTGTAACTGGTTTCTATCTCTTCCAAAGTGGGAAGCGGGGCGGTGATTTGATAATTCTTTTGAAACATAAGTCTGTATTTTTGGGGTTAACGAATACTGTTTATTCTGCTGCTTGTAGCGGGATGTATTTATAGATGAGGTAACTGTTATCAGAACCCAGCAAGGCTGCGTTACGGCTGAACATTTCGGCGTTTTCTGTGTCACCTCCCCAGAAACGGCGTCCCATGTCGAAGTCGGCAAAATAGGTCTTCCAATCGCTGTAGTTGGCACGAACGGTAGTCAGTAAGTCTTCCATCAGGGTGTCACATTCGTCTTCGGTCAGCAGTCCGGCGCCTTGAGCCATGTTCACATTGTTGGCGTAGCGGGAGTAGTCCCATGCCTTGATGCCGGAGGGGGAGATGGTGTCGAAGTTCTTTATAATGAACTCCACGTCCTCTTTGTCTACGTCATATTTGGCGAGGTCGATGGAGTTGATATCCGCTTCTCTTCCTCCGTTCTCTTTTACGGCTTGCATGCATTTCTCGAATTTAGGTTGGTGTAGTCCGTCTTTCAGTTCGTTCAGGGTTGTCAGCAGGTCTTCTTTGTTTTCTATGCCCCATGAATTCTTCAATTCGCGCATGATGTCCGATTTGGAGTGACCTTCCTTGAAAGGGAAAATAAGCAGGTAGGTATACCCCTCTTGCATTTGAGAAAGGAAATCGCTTGCTAAGGTATCGGGCAGGTTTTCCTTGAACATTTTGACGGTTCCTTCCGCCTCTCCTTCATAGCCGGTCAAGGTATATACACCTGCCAGCATGTAGCTTGCCAGTCTTTCGTCTTTAATAACTCGTTTGTCCGATTGTCCTCCACAGGAAGAGAGCAGCAATACTGCTGCCAATAACATAAGTTGAAACTGATGTGCTTGTTTCATTGTCTAAAATTGAAATTAGTGATTAATTGAAATGTCGCAGGCAAAAGTAGAGATAAATTCTATAGGTACCAGAATGGGGCGGGGGGACAAATTAATGGAGCGTAAATGAAGCGTAATGTGTTGTTTATTAGGAGTCTGAATGAGAATAGGCAAGCACTGTAAGGGGGAGAAAAAAAGAGGTGTTTTGAGTGGATGAAGGGGATGAATGAAATTACATCTATTGGTGAATGAAACACCCTGCTTTTGTACGGACGGGTAGGGTGGTAACTCTAAAATATTAATGAGGAGTTTGTCAGGTTTTCCCAAGCTGCTGGGAAGTTGTTCCCAACAGCTTGGGAAGACTTTCCCGGCTTGTTGGGAAAAGCTTCCCAACAAGCCGGGAATAACAGCGGCATATTTGTGCCGGAAACAATAGCTTACTTGTCCAGCAATTGTTGTGCTGCCAGTACCAGGAACATATAGTGTGAAGACCCTCCACCCAGTACATATTCCGTTTGCTGCCACAAGAAGGGGAACGTGAGCAGTTCCGGGAAGTCAGGACGGATCAGTGCCGTGCCCGAGATCACTCCACCCGGAATGTACGACCAGTCCGCACGGTTCAAACCATAACCTACCGTTGCCGATTGAGCGCCGACACCCGAGGCAAAGGAAGCTTGGTTGGAGCCCGGATGACATCCTAGAATAAAGTTAAGTGCACTGAACACAGGCGCGCTCGGGAATATTTCGGGATAGGCCGTTGTCAGGAAGTAATGTTCGAAACCGAAGCGTTGGATATCCCAGCCTGCACCCCAAATGTGCGGACGGTAAGGAATGCCGTAAGGAGTTTCCTGAACTTGCTTGTTCAACTCCTTCTCGTAGTCGGCAAGCGCTTTGCGGAAGGCGGTGGAGAAGGCTTTCGCTTTCTTGTTCTTCATTTGTGCAAACTGTTTCTCCACGCGGGCGGTGTACCAGCCGGTACGTGCTATTTGCTTGATAATAGCCTCCTGATTGGCCAGCAAGAAGTCCATATACGGTTGTTCGCCGGTGGTGAGGTAAAGCTCTACGGCTGCCTGAATCTTTGGAGAAAGCGTCCGGTTGTTGCTGGTGGCGGTGGTGGCGTAGATTTGGCGGGCGATGTTGAGGCAATGTACGCTCAATGTATCGTTGAAGCCTTTCAATACGCGGGAAGTGGCGGCAAGCTGTGCGGCTGTAGAGAGCTCGCGTCCCGGATTATCTTCGGTAAATATCCAGCGGTCGTCGCTCGTGCCTATCTTGCCGTCGGTCATGGCGGAAGCATCGCCTAATAGAACATACTGGCGCAGGTCATTGCAGATAATACCCCGGTACAGGCGTCCTAAGGCGAGATAACCGTTAACAACCGTGAGCGCACCATTCTCCACTTGTTGCAGCAAGTCATTCTTTCCATCGGGCTGATGAATCTCGGTGATACGATTTATCTGGTCGATGGAAGTAACGTCGATCTCCGGACGGAAGGCCTCGTAAGCCAATGCCAGGATATAAGATTCTCCGGCTTGCGACTCTATTCGCAGGTCAAAGTCGCCCGCATCGTGCCATCCGCCGATGTTCACTCCCGGGACGATTTCACCCGGCTTGAACTTAGACAGACCCGCTTTTTGGTCGTAACCGTCGATGTGGTTGTGGGCAGGCGCCATCTGAGCGTCGTCCATGTGGCAGAAGTCATGCCATACACGGTACTTCTCGTTCACACGCATGTGACACATTTGTACGGGCAGAAAGTATTCGAGTACCGGTTGCCATACGCCACGGGCGTATACATCACTGTCGATACGGAAGATGGGCGAAGTGGAGTCGCCGTACTTAATCTTATACAGTCCCGGTTCTTTCACGTCGGTAAAGTCTACTTTCAGATAGTTATATCTCAGGAACTTTCCCCAGTTTGCGGGGGCTACGGTCTTAACGATGTTCTCTTTGTCTGCATCGATACGGATAACTTGTGCTGATTGCCGGCGGTTATCCCGAATATCCATCTCGATAACGGCTTCTTTGTCTTGTGCGGGATGATAACCTATCTGTGAAGTCTGAATGACGGGCTGGTACATCCAGTCGGCAACCACGTTCGGGGTGATGATCCACTTCACTGCGCCTTTGGTAACGCCGGGTTTGATGTTGCTGCGCAGTACGAACCAGCCGTTGTTGTGGTTCATGCGTCCGTCAAAGAGTTGCAGGTCGCCGTTCAGCGATTCGATCGTTACTTTGTTGGTTGGATCGTCGGGGCGGGAAGTGAACTTTGTTCCTACGGCGTATGGTTCGCTGATGATATCGTCCGCTACAATAGGACTATATCCTTTGCCTATCAGCTTGTCATAATCGGCGAGGGGGCTTTTACCATCGTGGTAATTGCCCGTATGTAGATGATTGGGTTGTGTTGTCAACAAGGGAGAGTTGGGCTGTTGCGGATAGATGCCGCTCTTATTATCCATGAGCCAGGGCTTGCCAAACAAGGAGCCGGGGAAGAACTCAAAGTTGAATCCTACCTTGCCGATGAACTTTTCGGGAATAGGACGATCCAGGTCTACGGTCACCTCGATGTTCTTTCCTTTGGCTTCCACCTTTACGGTATATTTCAGATTGAGGTCGGGATAAATCATCGGGTTAAACCCCGTGAGGTGGCGTGAGGAGTCGGGGTAACACAGCGTGGCGGTGATGCTGTTGTCGCCCAGCTTGCGATCCAATTGCTTGGGCACGGGCTGCCACTGTCCGGGGGTGGCTTCGAGGCGGATGTCTCCGTTGGTTGCTACGCGGTGTCCGTTCATGATGATACAAACGCCGCCCTGATGTCCTTCGGGGTAGATGTCGTCGAAAGCCATTACATCCACTCCTTGGTTCTTGAAATAACCGGAGGGCGTCAACCGGAAGTCCTGAGCATGCAAAGCACCGCAAGTGAACAAGCAGGCGAGAGCCGATGCAAGTACGAAATGTTTCTTTCTCATAGTATGTCTTATTAGAGTTACTGATTTCTCCGCTAATGTACGCACTTCGTGAGACAGTGAGGGTGATGGTTTGTAGACAATAACGTGATGAAATGTGTTTAGTACCAGTATTCCAACTAATTTGTACCCTTTTGGTTACGCATGAACTCCGAAGGACTTACGCCGAACTCTTCCTTGAAGTGCTTGGTGAAGATTTTGGGCGAGTTATATCCAAGCATATAGGCTATCTCGGCTACCTGCATCTGACTTTCGGCCAGCAGTTGCTGCGCCCGCTTCATGCGGATCACTTTAATGAATTCGAGTGAGGTCTTTCCTGTAATCTTCACCATCTTCTTATAAAGATAGCCGCGCGAAATATTCAATTGTCCCGCCAGCTCCTCGACGGAGAACTCGGCGTTCGTGAGGTTGTCTTCCACAATCCGGATGGCCTTCTCTACAAACTGCCGGTCGAGCGGTGTGATGGTGATGCGGCTGGGCTCTATCTTCATCTGCTCGTTGAAGAGTTCGTGCTTCTTCAAGCTGTTCTCTATCAGCTTGCTGATACGCAGTTTCAGGACTTCCATGTTGAAGGGCTTGGTGACGTAGTCGTCGGCACCCATGTTGAGGCCTTCCAGCTGATATTCTTCGCTGGCTTTGGCGGTGAGCAGGATGACGGGGATGTGTGAAATGCGGATGTCGCTCTTGATGGCCGTGCAGAGTTCCAGCCCGTTCATCCGGGGCATCATCACGTCACTGATGATGATATCGACGTTTTCGGTATTCAATACTTCCAGCGCTTCGAGCCCGTTCATGGCCTTCAACACGTTGTAGCTCGTAGAAAGGCAGGCGCTTAGGAAGTCGAGGAAATCATAGTTGTCGTCTACCAGGAGGATGGTATAGTTCTGCTCGTTACTACTACTGCCGGGTTGTTCCGCTTGGCGGGTATCCTCCACAGCTTGCTGCCCCTGTATCTGAGGTTGTGCGGTGGCATGCATCGGCAGGCTGATGGTGAAGATGCTTCCGTGGGGACTGTTGGCAGAAACCTGAATACTCCCTTTGTGCATCTTTACGTATTCGGCCACGAGATACAAACCGATGCCGCTGCCCCCTTGCGGACTTTCTTGTTGCTCCGCCTGGTAGAAGCATTCGAAGATCTTCTTCTGCCGGGCTTCGTCTATCCCACATCCGGTGTCGCTGAACTGCATGATGAGATTGCTGCCTTCCGTATGGATATTGATCTCGATGCTACCCTTATTCCCCGTAAACTTGAAGGCGTTGGAGAGGATATTCATCACAATCTTCCGGACTTTATCGTAGTCGAAGTCCATCTGTATATTGGGCTGCGGATTGAGGATGCGGTAGTCTATCTCCCGCTTGCGGGCAACGCTGTCGAAAGCTTGGAACTGGTCTTTCACCAGGCTTACGATATCTCCGTGCATGTAGTGCATCGTCTCCCCGTTTGCATCGAGCTTGCGGAAGTCGAGCAACTGGTTGATAAGTTCCAGCAGATACCTGGCGTTGTTTTGGGCAGTATATAATAAGGTGTTCTTATATTGGGGATATTTGCTCAGGAACTCTTCCAACGGATTGATAATGAGTGATAGCGGAGTGCGCAGTTCGTGGCTTATGTTGGCGAAGAACTGCATTTTCATATCCGTAATCTTCTGTTGGCGTTCGTTCTCCTGTTCGGCGGCTTTCTGTAGGGCGAGCTCTTTACGGCGGGAGCGGTAGTAGGTGATAATGCTCCATCCTACCAATGCGGCAATCATGAGATAGCCCGACAAGGCCCACCACGTTTTGTACCAAGGCGGCAGTATGCGGATGCTAATGGTCTTGATGTTGGGCGACCACCTGTACTCGGAGTTGCATGCTTTCACTTGTAGTTCGTAAGTGCCGGCAGGTAGCATCGAGAAATCTATCTGGTTGCTGGTGGTATAGTTCCAGTCCGATTGCTGTCCTTTGATGCGGTAGGCATAACGCACTTTGCCCGGCTCCACGAAATCCAGTGTGGAGAACTGGAGTTGGAAGAAGGGCAAGCCCTCTTCGAGAATCACTTCTGTGGCACATTCGGGCGATTTGCCGTTCAGCATCTCCGATAAGGGGTGGTATTTGGGTTCTATCCCTGTCAGATATACCTGCGCGTTGTAGTCGTCGTGCACTATTTCCTGCGGGGTAATGGTGCTGTATCCGTTGGAAGTTCCCACGAGTATGTTTCCGTTCTTTAGTTTATAGAGCGCACGGTCGTTGACGTTGTTGGACAAGATACCGTCGTTCACATCATAATTACTCACCGAAGGGGACTTCTGTGTCAGGTTGATACGGGTAATGCCGTTGCAGGTGCCTATCCACATTTGGTGGTTATTGTCTTCGCAGATGGCTGTTACCATATTGGCGGGCAATCCGTTGCTGTGGTCAATGTGGTGGATGCTGTCGGTGTCGAGGTTCCAATAAGACAAACCCTGGGTGCCGCCCAGCCAAAGGATGTTGCGATGGTCTTTGTAAATGGCGTATAACGTTTGTCTTTTCAGCTCCTGTGTATTCTTACGGTTGTGGCTGATAAACCGGCACTGGTTGTTCTTGATATTGGCTATCATCAAACCCGCTGAAGTGGCTACATACAGATGGTCTTCATCGGCAAACTGCAAGTCTCTGATGTTTATCTTGCCCTGCATATTGAAAATCGTGCGGAACTGTTGGGTCTTTACATCCAGCGTTTGGATGCAACCCTCCAGTGTTCCTATCCATATATTACCTTCTTTGTCGGGCTGTATGCCGTAGATGTCGTTGCCCAGTAGTCCGCTGTTTTCGTTGGTGTACTGCGTTATCTTTCCATGATCGTAGCATATCAGTCCGTTTTGGAAGGTTCCCAGCCAAAGCCTGCCTTTATAATCCTTTTTGATGTTGACGATGACGTTGGCGGGCGTTGGAATGCGTTCGGGTAGTGGGGAGTCCAAGGTTTGGCGCATCAGTCCGCCGCCATCCGTGCCATACCAGATGGAGAGGGAGTCTTCGCAAAAGGATATCATATCGCTGTATTGCCATAACCGTTGGTTGGTGAATACTTGCGATTGAGGAACGTAGTACGATAGGCCCCGCTTGAAGTTGCCAATCCATACAATACCTTCGCGGTCGATGTGGATGGCACTCAGGTTATTGCTTGCCAGGGTATGCGATTGCAGCGGGTCGTGTGATAAGTTGGTCAGCGTACGCGATTGCGGCTGATAGATGAACGCTCCCAGGTGGCTGGTAATAAGCCAGATATTGCCGTTCTTGTCTTCGTCTATGGTACGTATGCGGTTGAATTGTTCGGTGTGGATGGGTAGCTTTATCTCTTCCCAGTCTGCCTGCCGGTTCTTCTTGTAGAGGAGCAGGCTGTTCTGGAAGGTGTAGATCCAAATACCGCCGTTGTTGTCGATATATACCCGGGGCAAGTGCTTTTCAAGGTATTTGTTGTACTGGGCGGGGATGTGAATCTCTTGGGTAAGAGACGAATTGATATTGGTGAAGAATAGCTTTCCGCTGTCATAAATGGAATAGATGTACTCATCGGTGACAAACAACTTGGTGACGGAGGTATCTACCAAAGGATAAAACTTCGTCATCTTCTGCTGAGGATCGTACAGGTATATCTTGCTTTTATCGTAAGCCCAGAAGTATTTCTTCTTGGGGTCCATTCCGGCTTTGGGGATGGTATCGCAGGAGATGCTGAGTTGCAGAAGTTCGTCCTCGCTATTCCGGTTGAACTTACCCGTCTGGTAGTCGTAAATGGCGATTCCTTCGTCGGTAGACACCCATATATTGCCTTTCCAGTCTTCGAAGATGTCTGTGATATTATTATCAGGCAAGTTATCAATACCCTGGTAGTAGTGTTGGAAGGTATAAGAGTCATAACGGTTGAGGCCGGAAGCTGTTCCTATCCAAAGAAATCCCCGGCTGTCGCGGCACAAGGCGAAGATACTGTTGTTTGAAAGCCCTTCGGTGGTAGACAATTGCCTGAACATGATAATGCTTTGTTCCGTCGGATTTGCCTGAGCATAATAAGGAAGCAGTATGCTGAATAGTAGCACCAGTCGGTATATAAAGGATGTAGCGGATGAGTTCATGGCGTGATTAACTTAATCATAGCGCAAACCTACTTAAAATTTGCAAGATGTGAAAGTTCTGAAGGGCTAATAACGCCTCCATAATGCTTGTATTTGGGGGTAGTATTCAAATTATCCCGTATTTGGTTACAATTACTACCTCCGAAAAAGCCTGTCGGCAATGGATAAGACCCGAAAAAGCCTTACTTTTGTGATATTTCACCGCAGAGAACTTAAATACATCTTATTATGAAATACCGTCTTTTTGTCCCTCTATGGGTGATGTTGTTATTGCTTGCTATTCCCGGTGTAAAGGCTCAAACTGTTTCAACCGGGGCACTGCACAATGAAATCACCAAAGACTTGAAAGAGAATATCCTTGCTTTTTGGGAGAAGTACAGTGTAGATCCTGCCGGCGGTTTCTACGGTTCGTTAGAGCGTGACGGCACTCCCATAGCCGATGCTCCCAAAGGAGGTGTACTTAACGCCCGCATCCTTTGGACTTTTTCTACCGCTTATCGCATGTATGGCGATACCATTTACCGAGAACTGGCAGATAGAGCACAACGCTATTTTATAGATCATTTCATTGACCCGCAGTATGGCGGAATCTATTGGCTGATAAAAGTCGATGGCTCTCCATTGGATACAGACAAACAGACATACGGATGTTCATACGCTATCTACGGATTGTCCGAGCACTTCCGGGCAACCGGCAATGTAGAAAGTCTACAGAAAGCTATTGACATTTATTACACGATGGAGGGGAAGATCAAAGATCCGGTTAAAGACGGTTACATAGAGTCCTTTACCCGTGAGTGGGGCACTCCTGTGAAGTTGGGCTACGATGGAGAGGGGGTTGCTACTAAAACGATGAATACCCATATCCATGTACTCGAAGCTTATACGGCTCTTTATAAAGTATGGAGAGATAACGGCTTGCGCCAACGTCTTGCCAAAGTGATAGATATGGTAAGCACCCATTTCTACAATCCCCGCACCCATCATCTGATTCTGTATTGTGATTCCGATTGGAATAATCTCGATGACATTGATTCATACGGACATGATATCGAAACTTCCTGGTTACTGATGGAAGCGGCAGAAGCTTTGGGCGATCCTCAAATACTGGAAAGATGTAAGAAAGTGTCTTTAGAACTGGCGGATGCTTCTCTGAAAGAAGGCATCAACCCGATGGGGGCCATGATGTACGAAAGGCATAAGGATAAGCTTCGCAAAGATGCCTCTTGGTGGTGTCAGGCCGAAACTGTAGTAGGATGTATCAATGCCTGGCAACTGACGGGGCAACAATCTTACCTCGATGCTGCCGCCCGTACGTGGGAGTTTATCAAATCGAGGATGATAGACAAAGAATATGGCGAGTGGTTTCGTACCGTTGAAGAAGATGGAACCCCGCGTTACAAAGAGCCTAAGTCGAGCATGTGGAACTGTCCTTATCACAATAGCCGTATGGGTTTTGAGATAGAAACAAGATTGAAATAACACTTTATATCAAACATGAATAGTATGAAGAACTTACGAATTTTCCGGCTTTGGGCACTTGCATGCTTGTGCGGTGCTTTGACTTTGCCCGTTTCGGCACAGACCGAAGTGATGGCGTGGAGTAACATAACCGGTGTCCGGGTGGACGGTGAACTGATTGATTTCGAGTCTTCCCTCTGTGTGGGCAACCTTAAAGGAGATATGGAAATGTCCGGGAAAGAGCGGCAAGTCCGTCCCCGTTATCACAGGGAAGGAGATAGGCAGGAAGTGATTACTACCTTTCGCGGCGTAAAGTTTCAACAGCAGGTTACCGACAAAGCACGAGGATTGGTAGATATTTCCATTAAAGCCTCATCGGATACTACCCTGAACCAGTCAGCCTATTACTGCATTACGCTTACCGCGGAGAATTATGCTCAAGCTAAAATAAAAGCAAGCAGTCGGAGTTTATCCGTCACTTCTGCCAATCGTAAGCTTGAATTTAAGTTCGATAAAGCTGTAAGTATCTTCACGGAGAGAGACAAAGAGGGCGCATCCATCTATATCCAACTGCTGCCGACATTGAAGAAGTCGGAAGATACCACCCTGAATATGGAGCTTCGTGCTTTAGGAACCATCGATCATAGCGATGTGAATATCGTGCTTGATAGGCAGAACCCGGGCAATCTGTTTACCGGCTTCGGTGGAAACTTCCGTCTTCAGAACCCCACCGGTGACCCTAAAGTCATCGATTATTGCCTCGAAAACTTGCGTGTAGCCTACGGTCGTGTGGAGTTTCCGTGGAGATTGTGGCAACCCGAAGAGCATTCAGACCCTATTGCTGCCGCTCAGAACGGTGGATTGAACGAACGCGTAGAACAAAGTCTGTTCATGGCGAAAAGGTTGAAAGCCATGGGTATGCCTGTTATCCTGAGTTGCTGGTTCCCCCCTACCTGGGCTATTGAGGGTGATCCTGCCAGCTATAAATATCGGGGTGGTGTGATTGCCTACCGCCTCAATCCGCAGAAGAAAGAGCAGATCTATAAGTCCATGGCAGATTATATACAGTATGCCAAGCAGCATTATGGTATCGAGTTCTCCATGTTCTCGTTTAATGAGTCCGATTTGGGTATTGACGTACTTCATACGCCGCAACAACATGCAGAGTTTATCAAGGAGTTTGGCGGCTATCTGGCGAAACGGAATCTGCCTACCCGCATGCTGCTGGGTGATAACTCGGACGCAACAACCTTCGACTTTATCCTTCCGGCATTGGGCGATGAGGCGACCCATAAATACATTGGCGCAGTTTCCTTCCATTCCTGGCGGGGTTGTGACGATGCTACCTTAAAGAGGTGGGCGGATGCTGCCCGGCAACTGAACGTTCCGCTTATCATTGGTGAAGGAAGTACGGATGCCGCTGCCCACAACTATGCCGAGATCTTTAATGAATCTACTTTCGCCCTTTATGAAATCAACCTCTATACTCGCATTTGCGCCATCTGCCAGCCGTTGTCTATCTTGCAATGGCAGTTGACGTCGGACTACTCGCTGTTGTGGGGCGATGGGCTTTATGGATCTGAAGGACCTTTGCATCCTACACAACGCTTTTGGAATATGAAGCAGTTGGCAGCTACTCCCGCCGATGCGTTGGCTATCCCGGTCAGCAGCGATAAGAAGAACGTGAATTGTGCGGCATTCGGTAATATCACTCGTGGCAAATATGCGGTTCACATGGTGAACAATGGTGCCGATTGCCAGGCCGTTATTTCAGGACTTCCGGCAGAGGTGAAAGAGGTTAAGGTCTATGTTACCAATACCAAAGATTGCATGAAAGAAACTACGGTTAAAGTAGAGAACGGGCAGGCACGGGTTTATTTGCCTGCTATCAGCTTTATATCTGTGTTCTAAATCCTCACTTCGAAAAGGATGCTTATTTTTATATATTCATGCGAATCAGTAGTTGAATTCTATTCGTAACGCGGAAGAAATGAAGTAAAATGGTGATAGGGTAATAAAGTGATAAGGTAGCTGCGCTATGTGCCACAGAGTGTTATCCCACTATTACTTTATCACCCAATCACTTTATCACATTTAGCTCATATCCATTTAGAAATGACTATCTGTTTATTTGTCTGAATTTGTTATTAGTCGAGCTACGAAATGTAACGATCTGATTATGATGCATATATATTGAACCTATCTCAGTCGTATACTTAGGGTGTCTCAGTCGTATACAGAGATACCCTAAGTATACGACTGAGGTATCCTCAATATGCGCCCATGATTGGACAATCTACTTTTTGTATAAATATAAAAATCGTATTGCCAAAAGAGAAGGTGTGTCAATGCCCTTTTAGAGCTATAAATTACTCCTCTTCCACGCTGGCATTGTCCCCCGTATTTCCCGTTTGTTGCCGCATGAACTCCGAAGGACTTAGATTGAACTCTTCCTTGAAGTGCTTGGAGAAGACTTTCGGAGAGTTATATCCCAGCATGTAGGCAATCTCGGCAACCTGCATCTGGCTCTCTGCCAGCAGTTGTTGTGCACGCTTCATGCGAATGGTTCTTATAAACTCGATAGGCTTCCTCCCGGTAATCTTCACCATCTTCTTATAGAAATAGCTACGGGATATATTCAGGCTGGCGGCAAGTTCTTCTACGGAGAACTCTGTTTCACTGAGGTTCTCTTCTACAATATGAATGGCTTTCTCAACCAATTGCCGGTCAAGGGGGGTAACGGTTATCCGGCTGGGTTCGATTTTTATCTCCTGATTGAATAACTCCTGCCGTTTCACATTCATATCGATAATCTTGTTGATGCGCAGTTTAAGGACTTCCATGTTGAAAGGCTTGGTTATATAATCGTCGGCACCTACACTGAGCCCTTCGAGCTGATGTTCCTCACTGGCTTTGGCGGTAAGCAGGATGATGGGGATGTGGGAGTAACGAATGTCATTCTTGATAGCCGTACAGAGTTCCAATCCATCCATCTCGGGCATCATGATATCGCTCACTACCAAGTCCACATCTTCTTTCTCAAGCACGGTCAAGGCTTGCTTTCCGTTCATGGCTTTCAGTACATGATACTTCTTGGAAAGACTTTCCGAAAGGAACTTGATGAAGTCGTAATTGTCGTCTACCAGTAGGATGGTGAACGGATGAGTCTCTTCTTCAATAGTCTGCTTCTCCGTTGATTCCACTTTCTGTTCCGGGTCGCTATGCTGATGTAAGGGCAGGGTAAGTATGAATACCGATCCGCCGGGCTGATTATCTTCAATGTGTATGCTGCCTTGGTGCATCTTCACGTATTCTGATACAATGTGCAATCCGATACCGCTACCGCCGCTGCTTGACTGGTTCTTGTCGGACTGGTAGAAGCGCAGGAATACCTTCTCTTTGGACTCATCGTCTATGCCACAGCCTGTATCTGTAAAGATGAGCTTCAGATGAGAGTCTTCCAACTCTATACTCAAAGAGATACTTCCTTTGTTCGGGGTAAACTTGAATGCGTTCGAAAGAATATTCGTCATGATCTTGCGAATCTTGTCGTAGTCGAAATCCATAAAGATGGAGTGCTGAGGACTCTTCAAAGTATAATGGATGTTCCTCTTCTGTGCGATAGGATCGAAAGAATGGAATATCTCATTTATGATAATGAGAATGTTATCATGCTTGCACTTCAGAGTTTCCGCATTGGCATCCAGCCTCCTGAAGTCCAGCAGCTGGTTGATGAGTTCCAGCAGATAGCCGGCATTTTGCTTCACCATGTCCAGTATGCCTTTGCGGTGTTCGGGATAATTCTCGAAGAACTCTTCGAGCGGATTGATGATGAGCGATAAAGGCGTTCTCAATTCATGGCTGATATTGGCGAAGAATTGCAGTTTCATGTTACTGATCTTCTGTTGCCTTTCATTCTCGGCTTCGATGGCTTGCAGGATTTGTTTTTCTTTTTGGCGTATGCGCAGGTAGCGGATAATGAACAAAACCAGGCATAGAACGATGCAACAGTATAGCCCGTAAGCCCACCAAGTGCGCCACCAGGGCGGGAGGATTGCTATCTTCAAGGTCTTGATATGGGGGCTCCATACACCTTGTGAGTTACATACTTTGACCAATAGCGTATAGCTACCGGCAGGGAGCATGGATAGGTTGATTTTATTGTTCTCCGCATAAATCCAGTTGGAGTGACTTTGCTCTATCCGGTAGGCGTATTTTATCTTGTCCGGTTCAATCAGGTCGAGGGCGGAGAAGGATAGCGTGAAGGAATTACTCTCTTCAGTCAGAGTCAGGCTCTGTGTGCATTCGGGAGAGTTGCCTCCAAGCACATCCTTTAGAACTTTCTCTGATTTCAGGTCTATCCCCGTCAGATAGATTTCGGCCTTGTAGCCGGTAGTCAGGATGTCTTGCGGAATGATGGTTTGGTATCCTTTGGGAGTGCCTATGAGGATATTGCCGTTATCCAGTTTCAGAATGGCATGTACGTTGGCATCGTTGCAAATCAGTCCGTCGTTTACGGAGTAGTTCACGATAGAGTATGTTCCGTTTGTCAAGTTGATGCGCGAAATGCCATTGCCCGTACAAACCCACATTTGCTGGTTGTTATCTTCCATAATTGCCCGGACAAGGTTGGCGGCAAGTCCGTCATTCTGGTCAATGAAGTGGATGGAATCGGTCTTCTGATCCCAAATGCTCAGACCGTGCGGATGTCCTATCCAGATCAGGTCACGGCTATCTTTATAAACGGTCAGCATGGCGTTTTCCTTGAAGCGGCTTGCTTCCGAATAGATGTTGTATGCCTGGTTGTCGGTATCTATCACGATAAGCCCTCCACTGGTGGCGATGTAGAGGTGATGGTCGTTATCGTAGTACATATCGCGTACAAAGAACTCTTCGGGGCGGTATAGAATGGTGTCGAACTGCCCGGTTTCGGGGTTCAGCCGTTGTATGTAGCCCCTCATGGTACCTATCCAAATGTAGCCATGCTTGTCTACTTCTACGGTATAGACATTATCTTCCAGCAGTTGGCTGTTGGCAGTGGTGTATTGTCTGATCTGACCATTGGAGTAGCAGATTAGCCCTTTCTGATACGTACCGATCCATATCCGGTTCTTGGCGTCGGTGGATAGGTCGACAACCACATTGGCAGGAGTGGATATTTTTTCGTAAACATCCGTCAGTAAGGATTGGCGTATCAGTCCTGTTCCGTCGGTACCGTAATAGATGAACTTTTGTCCGGCATCTTTGCAGAAGGTAAGGACGTCATCATATTCCAGTGACTTGTTGCCCAGCACAATCTGCGACATCGGACTGTAATAAGAGATGCCATGCTTGAAATTCCCCAACCACACGATACCGTCTTTATCCTGATAGATGGTACTCAGGTTATTACTGGCAATAGTATGGGGTTTCAACGGGTTATGAACAAGGTTTGTGAGCGATTTGCCGAGCGTATTGTAGATGAACAGACCTTTATGGCTGGTAAGAATCCACACGTTGCCGTTACCCATATCAAGAATGCGTTGTACCCGGTTATACTGGATATCCCGGTCGCTCAGATTGATGCTTTCCCATGCCTGAGTGGAATTGTTTCTATGTAGTAGCAGGCTGTTTTGGAAAGTATAAAGCCATACGCTTTCGTTTTGGTCTACATATACGTATGGTTCGTGGTTTTCCAATAGAGGTTTGTAAAGTGCGGGGATGCTTACTTCCTGAGTCTCGGAAGTTTGTTTATTGATGCCGTACAGGGTGCCGTTGGTATACATTATATAAATGTACTGTGCTCCTACAATCAGGTTGGATATATTTTCTATTTGCAAGGGGAAAGCCTTGATGGAATTATTGTCCGCACTGCGGATGTAGAGTTTGGACTGGTCGTAAGCCCAGAACTCATTTTTAGAACTCATACCCACTCTGAGTACATTCTTAGAGGGTATTTTCATCTCTTCCAGTACTTGCTTATAGTCATTGTTGAATCGCCCGGTTCTATAGTCGTAAATGCTATAGCCATTAGACATTCTGATCCATATATTGCCGTTGGAGTCTTCGAATATCGTACTGATGGCATCATCCGGAAGTTCGGAGTTGTTACGGTAATAGTGACAGAAAGAATATCCGTCATACTTATTCAATCCCGATTCCGTACCTATCCATAGAAAGCCTCTGCTATCACGAAAGATGCTCCGGATACTATTGTTGGAAAGTCCTTCAGTGGTGGAGAGTTGCTTGAACATGACCGCCGGAGGAGTATCCATTGAATTCCCGAAGGAAGTAAAAGAGAAAAGCAGAGCAAACAGGGAGAACAGAAATACTCGTTTCATAGTGCTTTTTTTTATTGGATAGGATAACAACGACATTGTACATGCAAACTTACTCATAATCATCCGGACGAGCAAGAGAGACTTCTTCGATTGGGGAAGTAAGAGGTCTATCATTTGATGAAAATGAGTATACATTTTGTTTCCTACCCCTTTTGCGGGCATGTAATGAAACAAAACCGGGTAGGAAAAGACTATTTTCTGATACCTCCATATCAAGGATAGGGGATACATTTGCATGAAAGAAATTATATAAATCCGATAGTATGAAGAAACAATTCTTAGCGATTGCGGTACTGTTTTCCGTATGTGCCAATTCTTCGGCACAGCCTCAGGTATACAACGGTACCTCTTATTTGATGAACCAAGCCATGGATATGAGTGCCGACTTCCTGGACTTGAGTAATACACTGTTCTTTGCCGATCATCTGGCATCTTTCGATACAAAGTCCGGTGAAGGATTGGTAAATTGGAAGCGGGGGCAGCTGACGCCTCGTCAGGCATTTAATACGAATTGTGCCCAACCCCGTAAAATGAAGATGCTTGATTTCCCTTTCACCGCTTACGAGAACGATCCCAGCCTGAAGTTCAAGATCGACTTTATCACTCCGCGTACCGTGCGCATCCGTATGCTGACTACTCCCGTAGAACCCAAACCTGCCACTTCCATTATGCTGGCAAAAGAACCGGGGAAGGATGGAAGCTGGAAATCCGCTGAAACAGCCAACTCTATTATCTATACCAGCAACTATGGTACGATTCAGATTGATAAGAACCCCTGGCGTATTGTCTTGAAAGACAAGTCCGGCCGTATCTTGAGCCAGACCGCTACATTGGGTGATTCTGACTCTACGCAGGTGAAGTATACTCCCTTTAGCTTTGTGAAACGTGGCAGTGATAATGCCCGCCGCATCAATCCTGTATTCTATCTCACAGCAGGCGAAATGATCTTCGGTTGTGGTGAGTCGGCTACCGGTTTGGATAAGGTAGGTCAGAAAGTGAATATGTTTGTGACCGATCCTCAGGGACCCGAAACAGATCAGATGTATAAACCCATTCCGTTCTTTATGAGTAGCAGAGGCTACGGCATGTTTATGCACACTTCCGCCCCTGTGACTTGCGATTTTGGTGCTACCTATATCGGTCTGAACAAGATGTTCATGGGAGATGAGAATATGGATTTATTCGTCTTCTTTGGCGATCCTAAAGAAATCCTCGATGAATATACCGACTTGGTAGGTAAGCCGGGTATGCCTCCGTTGTGGTCTTTCGGTACTTGGATGAGCCGCATCACTTACTTCAGCGAAAAAGAAGGCTATGAGGTTGCCGCCAATATCCGCAAGAACAAATATCCTTGTGATGTGATCCACTTTGATACGGGCTGGTTTGATGTGGACTGGCAATGCGACTATAAGTTCTCTGAGAATCGTTTCCAGAATCCCGAGAAGATGTTGAAGGATTTAAGATCGCAAGGCTTCCACGTATCCTTATGGCAGCTGCCCTACTTCACTCCGAAGAACCATTACTTCTCTGAATTGATAGAGAAGAATATGTACGTGAAGAACGCCAACGGCGAATTACCCTACGAAGACGTAGTACTTGATTTCTCCAATCCCGAAACCGTGAAGTGGTATCAGGACAAGCTGGCAGGATTGCTGAATATCGGTGTAAGTGCCATTAAGGTAGACTTTGGAGAAGCAGCTCCGCTGAACGGTATCTATGCATCCGGCAAGAGTGGCTGGTACGAACACAATCTTTACCCGCTACGCTACGACATGGCAGTAGCTGACGTCACCAAGCAGTTGCATAATGAGAATGTGATATGGGCTCGTGCCGCATGGGCAGGTTCTCAACGCTATCCGTTGCATTGGGGTGGCGACGCAGCTACAACGAATACCGGTATGCTGGGTACGCTTCGTGCAGGTTTATCCTTCGGCCTTTCCGGTTTCTCTTTCTGGAGTCACGATATGGGCGGTTTTGTAACATCCACTCCCGATGAATTATATTGCCGTTGGTTACCTTTCGGCTTCCTTACTTCACATACCCGTGCCCATGGAGCACCTCCCACAGAACCTTGGTTGTATAAGAGCAAACAAGTACAGGATGTCTTCCGCAAAAGTGCGGAGATGA
>JAEXAJ010000157.1 GCA_023458215.1 Bacteroidota bacterium | reverse complement strand
GAAGGATTGTTTACCAGAATTACGGGGAAAATTAGTGCACTTACAATCCTTCAATATATAAACAAGATTAATAACAAACCCATTGGACAAATTAAATATGCACTAATTTAATTCCGCCAACGGGTAGTAATTAATATGATGATATATTTATTCCTTTTTTGTAAACCTCGTCTACAGCGAACAATCTTATTGTCAGTTTTAGTTTTTTATTCTTTAGTGCTGTGTGCGCAGTCTTTGGATTATGAAAGAATGAACCCTCATCCTCGTTTATTATTAACGCAAGGAGGAGAAGAAGCTGTGAAGAGGTCAATAACAAGCTTCCCATCGTTATTGAAGGTTCATGAGCGTATTTTGAAAGAATCTGATGAGATACTCATCCAACAAATGGCGGAACGAGTTATGGAAGGGAAGCGGTTGCTGGGTGTTTCCCGTTTGGCATTAAAACGGATTTTCTATCTTTCATATGCCTATCGCATGACGAAGGAAGAAAAGTATGCTTATCGTGCGACACAAGAAATGCTTTCGGTAAGCCGTTTTCCAGATTGGAATCCATCTCACTTTTTGGACGTGGGAGAAATGGTGTTAGCATTATCTATAGGTTATGATTGGCTTTATGAGTATTTGGAACCGGAAATACGTTCTATAGTACGTGACGCAATTGTAGAAAAAGGTCTGGATGCCGCTGCTCCTGATGAATGGTTTTACAGGGCGGTATCTAACTGGAATTCTGTTTGTAATGGTGGTTTATTGTGTGGTGCGCTTGCAGTTTTTGAGGATGTGCCGGATAAGGCAAAAAAAATTATAGAGAAGTGCTTGTTGACTAATCCTAAAGTTTTAGTGGCTTATGGACCGGATGGAGGATATCCGGAGGGCTTTCATTATTGGGGATATGGTACCAGTTTTCAGGTGTTACTTATTGCTGCCCTTGAAAGTGCATTGGGGACAGATGCCGGGCTATCCGAATATCCCGGTTTTTTGGAATCAGCTCGCTTTATGGAATTTATGACAGCTCCAAGTGGCGAATACTTTAATTTTTCGGATGCTGTTAATGGAGTGAGATGTAATATGATGATGTTTTGGTTTGCTAAGAAAATGGGGGATTTATCTTTACTATGGTTAGAAAATCAATATTTAGAGGATCCTTCAGTTAGTTTTGCAGAAGATCGTTTATTGCCCTGTCTGTTGATTTTTTGTGCTCATCAGGATTTGAGTAATATACAACCGCCTTCCTGTCGTTTTTGGCATAATGGTGGAAAGACACCGGTTTTTATTTATCGTGGCGGATGGAATAGTAAAAAGGATAGCTATCTGGCCGTAAAAGGAGGTTCTCCCTTAACTTCTCATGCGCATATGGATGCCGGTTCGTTTATTTATGAAAGGGAGGGAATACGCTGGGGGATAGATCTCGGTATGCAAAATTATTTAAGTCTGGAGAGTAGAGGAGTAAATTTATGGGATCAGTCTCAAGAAGGCCAACGGTGGGAAGTGTTCCGTCTTGGTAATATGGCACATAATACGCTTACGATAAATAATAAGCGGCATTTAGTGAATAGTTATGCTCCCATAAGCAGAATATATAAAAGTGAAGATAGGAAAGGGGCAGAAGTAAATCTTACAAGCGTTTTTGCTGATGATATGGAAAAAGTTGTCCGCATCATTTATCTGAATGAAGAAGATGATCTGATTGTGAAAGATGAACTGGTTACGGGAGAAAAAGAGGCTTTGGTAACTTGGATTATGGTAACACCGGCTGAAGCAAAAATCATCGGTAAGAATCAAATAGAATTGGCTAAGGATGGACACCGAATGTTGCTTACCGTGGCTGCACCGGATGATGTTGAAATGAAACTTTGGTCAAATGCCCCCCTCCATGTTTTTGATGAACCTAATCCGGGAAGTATGCGTGTAGGTTTTGAAACTTATCTTCCTGCAAACCGGAAGAATTTGTTGAAAGTGACATTAAATCTTATCAGATGAATTATTTGTTAATTAAATTATAAAAAGGATTTATGAAAAAGAAATGGCTCTTATTAAGTTTAATTGGTTTCCTTGTTTCGTGTTCGAAACAGGAATCAATGGATGCATTGACGGCACGTGTATTTACCGTTGCTGAACAGCAGTATTTGACAATGGATACTCGTTTGGAAAGTACTACTTTACCGCAGTCTATAGCTCCGGACAGTACATTCAAATCTTCGACAATTTATTGGTGGTGTAGCGGGTTTTATCCCGGTTCACTCTGGTATATTTATGAGTATACTCAAAATGAAGCCGTGAAGACATTGGCCGAAAAGAATACGTTGAAACTGGATCCTATTCAATACGTAACCAATGACCATGATGTAGGTTTCCAGTTAAATTGTAGTTATGGTAATGGTTTTCGTCTCACGGGAAATGAAGATTATAAGAAAGTTCTTTATCAAGGGGCACAATCATTGGCGACCCGCTTTAGTTCTGTAACTGGAGTAACCCGAAGCTGGGATTTCTTGCGCCGTGGTTGGAAATACCCTGTTATCATTGATAATATGATGAATTTGGAATTGCTGATGTTTGCATCGAAAACCTTTGATAATGATACTTTGGAATATATAGCTCGTACACATGCAAATACTACCCTTAAAAATCATTTCCGTAAAGATTATTCTTCTTATCATCTGGTAGATTATGATCCTGAAGATGGACATGTGCGTAGCCAGCAAACAGTACAGGGTTATGCCAATGAATCATCATGGGGGAGAGGGCAAGCCTGGGCACTTTATGGCTATACAATGATGTTTCGCATGACCGGAGATGAAAAGTATTTGGAACACGCAGAAAATATTGCCGATATGCTTCTTTCACGTCTTCCGGTTGATGGTATTCCTTATTGGGACTTTGATGCTCCTAACGGTAATGAATATCGCGATGCTTCAGCCGGTGCAATAATGGCCTCTGCTTTTGTAGAGCTGAGTGGTTTTGTTACAGATGAGAAAACAGGACAAAATTATCTCTCAATAGCTGAAAAACAACTTCGAACTCTAGCTTCACCTCATTATCTTGCTGAACCGGGAACTAACTGTAATTTTATTCTAAAGCATAGTGTCGGTAATCTTCCGGAAAATAGCGAAGTAGATGTACCGCTTTCTTATGCCGATTATTATTTCTTAGAAGCATTGTTGCGTTATAAAAAGGCTGTGGAATAAGCTTGTAAAATTCTTTCTCTCGAAGAGTGGGCTTGTTTAAGGTTAACGCTTCGAGAGAAAATGCATTTAACTCCTGTTCTTTTCCTAATATATATCCGCCAGATATGCACGCTTTTTGCAGGGTTATGAACACAATCCAACTCCTGATCCGCATAAATAATATTAAGTTTCAGAGGTTAAGCCGCCGCATCGCCACTTTTATCCCTTTTCGCTGCGACGGTTAAGGAAAATTGTAGTAGGTACTTAT
>JAEXAJ010000156.1 GCA_023458215.1 Bacteroidota bacterium | reverse complement strand
CTTCTTGAACCGTGTAGTTATCCTCGAATAATATCCACTCCTGTGGAGAAAAGACTCTAAAAAGAAGGCGTCTGAATTTCAGGCGCCTTTTTTAGTGGATTTTCTATCTACATAATATAATCTTGTTCTTCAATAGTGACTGAAACTATAAGTGATGATGAAACTTAAGTTGTTCTTTTTTGTTTTGATTTCTTGCCTGTCCGTTTCTATTTCCGCTCAATTGACTTATGGTACGACCGGTTTGTTACATGCGCCTTCTGCTGAAATGCAACGTGACAAGACTGTTATGATTGGTGGTAATTTCATGAATAAGGAATTGACTCCGCCTACATGGTATTACCATACCTACAATTATTTTCTTAATGTTACCATATTTCCTTGGATGGAAGTTGCTTATACGTGTACGCTTTTCAAAGCGGAAGCTTTGGGACTTGCCCCCTATGGTTACACCGGATTTACAAATCAGGACCGTTATTTTTCATTGCGTTTAAGAGCTTTGAAGGAAGGGCAATTTTGGAAGTATATGCCGGCTGTGGTTGTAGGAACCTCTGACCCGTTTACCTCCTCCGGGGATGAAATAGCGTCTACTGAGGGTAATGGATATTACAGCCGTTTTTATATTGCCGCTACCAAGCATATTGCTATTACGAGCAAAGAAGAAATAGGTGTTCACCTCTCTTATCTTTATAATAATCGTAAAGAGTACAAGTTGAATGGTATTGCTGCAGGTATCACTTATAATCCGTCTTTTCATCCACAATTACGACTTATTGCAGAATATGATTCGAAAGATTTTGCTTTAGGTGCTACCTATCTGCTATTTAAGAATTTACATATTCAGGTTGAAATGCAGAAGATGCAGTATTTTAGTGGGGGATTAACATACAAGATCCATTTGAAGTAATAAAATGAGAAGTACTGAAAAGGGTGTTTGACTAGATCAGACACCCTTTTTCTATATTATTAAGTTTGAAATAGGCGAAGGAATTCAAATATTAATCGTAATTTTGTACCCTAATATGAGTAGAATAGTAGCTATTGATTATGGTCGGAAACGTACTGGTATAGCTGTTAGCGATACATTACAGATGATTGCTAATGGTTTGACGACTGTTCCTACACATCAACTATTGACTTTTATCCTTGATTATGTAGTCAAGGAACCGGTAGAACGTATTTTAGTGGGTCTTCCTAAACAAATGAATAATAAAGTCTCTGAGAATATGAAGAATATCGAGCCATTTGTCCGTACTTTAAAGAAGAGATTGCCTGATATCCCGATAGAATATGTAGATGAACGCTTTACGTCTGTTTTAGCTCACCGGACAATGCAGGAAGCAGGGTTGAAGAAGAAGGACCGGCAAAACAAAGCATTGGTGGATGAAATTAGTGCGACTATTATTTTGCAAACTTATTTAGAGAATAAACGTTTTAACTCTAACTTATAATTTTTAATTTGAAATATGATTTTACCCATTTATGTGTACGGTCAACCCGTATTAAGAAAAGTGGCGGAGGATATAACTCCGGATTATCCGAATTTGAAAGAACTGATTGAAAATATGTTCGAAACCATGGCAAATGCCGAAGGAGTAGGTCTTGCTGCCCCACAAATAGGTTTGCCTATTCGTGTGGTAACTATCAACTTAGATGTTCTGTCGGATGACCTGCCGGAATATAAAGATTTTCGTAAGGCGTATATAAATGCCCATATCTTGGATGTGGCAGGCGAACAAGTTTCTATGGAGGAAGGATGTCTAAGTCTTCCTGGTATTCATGAATCTGTAAAACGCGGTGATAAGATACGTGTGAAATACTTAGATGAGAACTTAGAGGAACATGATGAAGTCGTAGAAGGTTATTTGGCACGAGTGATGCAGCACGAGTTCGATCATTTAGATGGAAAGATGTTTATAGATCACTTGTCTCCATTACGTAAACAAATGATTAAAGGCAAACTGAATGCTCTGTTGAATGGTAAAGCGCACTGTACTTATAAAGTGAAAACTATAAAGAAATAGCAAACCATATAATAAGGTATAAAAGGCTCAAAAAATATAAAAAGTACTCTGTTAATCCTGACAAGTAAACGAAAAACGTTACTTTTGTTTCGTTTACAAGCATTTATAAAACAAGATGATAAAAAAGATATTAATAGCTTTAATGCTGTTGCCTACATTGTTATATGCGCAAATCAATACGGAACGGGTGATGACTATTGCTCGGAACGCATTGTACTTTGAGGATTACGTGCTTTCTATTCAATACTTCAACCAGGTAATTAATGCGAAACCCTATTTGTTTGAGCCTTATTTCTTCCGTGGATTAGCTAAGATTAATCTGGATGATTTTCAGGGTGCGGAAGCAGATTGTGATGCTGCCATCCAAAGAAATCCATTTGTAGTAGGAGCCTACCAAATCCGTGGATTGGCGCGTATCAGGCAGAACAAGTTTGATGGAGCCATTGAAGATTATAAAGCGGCTATTAAGTACGATCCGGAAAATGTTGTATTGTGGCATAATTTGACTCTCTGTCATATTCAAAAGGAGGACTACGATGCTGCAAAAGAAGATTTGGGTAAACTTCTGACGATTGCACCCAAATATACCCGGGCTTATTTGATGCGTGGTGAAGTATCTTTAAAACAAAATGATACAATACAAGCTTTGAATGATTTTGATAAAGCCATTGATATGGATCGTTATGATCCGGATGGCTGGGGTGCCAGAGCTATTGTGCGCATTCAGCAAGGAAAATACAAAGAAGCGGAAGCAGATTTGGATCAGTCCATTCACCTGAGTGCGAAGAATGCGGGTAACTATATCAATCGTGCATTAGTACGCTTTCACCAGAATAATCTGAGAGGTGCCATGAGCGATTATGATTTGGCACTCGATATTGATCCGAACAATTTCCTCGGGCATTACAACCGTGGTCTTTTGCGCGCACAGGTAGGTGATGACAACCGTGCGATTGAGGATTTTGACTTTGTATTGAAGATAGAGCCGGATAATATGATGGCAACTTTCAACCGTGGTACTCTGCGTGCACAAACAGGTGATTATAAAGGGGCAATCAGTGATTACTCCAAAGTGATCGATGCCTATCCAAACTTCATGGCGGGTTATTATCATCGCGCGGAAGCCCGTAAAAAGATAGGTGATCGCAAGGGAGCGGAGCAGGATGAATTTAAAGTCATGAAAATGCAGATTGACAAACGTAATGGTGTTTCCTCTGCTAATAATAAAGATGTAGCAGACAACTCTTCTGAAAACTCTGATGAAGATACCGGAAAGACCCGTAAGAAATCTGATAAAAACATGGAGAACTATCGGAAGATTGTGATTGCGGATGATTCGGATGCAGAACAGCGCTATAAGAGCGATTATCGTGGACGTGTACAAGATCGGAACGTAACCATTAAACTCGAACCGATGTATGCTTTGACTTATTATGAGAAATTGAGCGATGTGAAACGTATGGTTCATTATCATAAGTATATTGAAGCATTGAACCACGAGAAGCTTTTCCCGAAGCCATTGCGTATTACCAATATGGAAGCTCCTTTAACTGAAGAGCAGGTTCGTTTCCACTTTGCTTTAGTAGATGCCCATACCTCGGATATTGTGGCTGATGACAAAGATGCCAAGAAACGATTTATGCGTGGATTGGATTTCTATCTCGTTCAAGATTTCACCAGCTCTATAGACGACTTTACGCAAAGTATCTTGTTGGATGGCAGCTTTTTCCCGGCATACTTTATGCGCGCATTAGTACGATGCAAGCAATTAGAATATAAGAAAGCGGAGGCTTCTATCAATGATGGAACCGCTTCTACCACGGTAACAGAAAATAAGAAGCCGGAAGTCACGGCAGTAGATTACGAAATTGTGAAAAGTGATTTGGATCATGTAATCCAATTAGCTCCCGATTTTGTCTATGGTTATTATAATCGTGGAAACGTATTATCCATGTTAAAAGATTATCGTGCTGCTTTGATTGATTACGATAAGGCAATAGAGCTGAATCCTGATCTTGCCGAAGCCTATTATAACCGCGGATTGACACATATCTTCTTAGGAAATAATAAACAAGGTATCTCAGATTTGAGTAAGGCGGGTGAACTTGGTATAGTTTCGGCCTACAATATTATAAAGAGGTTTACAGACGTGCGGGAATAACATTTTTTTGCTAAAAATTAGATTATCAAAAAGAATTAGCTATTTTTGCGTTCTGAAATTTGAACTATAAATAACATTATGATAAAGATAACATTTCCAGACGGCTCTGTTCGTGAATATAACGAAGGAGTAACCGGGCTGCAAATTGCAGAAAGCATCAGTTCGCGACTGGCACAGGATGTGCTGGCGTGTGGCGTGAACGGAGAAATTTATGATTTGGGGCGTCCTATCAAGCAGGATGCTGAAGTTGTTCTCTATAAATGGGAAGATGAGCAAGGCAAGCATGCTTTTTGGCATTCTAGTGCACACTTACTTGCTGAAGCCTTGCAAGAACTTTATCCGGGCATCCAGTTTGGTATAGGTCCTGCTATTGAAAACGGTTTCTATTATGATGTAGATCCGGGTGAAACACCTATTAAGGAGGCTGATCTGCCAATTATCGAGCAGAAGATGGCTGAATTAGTAGCCAAAAAGGAGGCTATTGTTAGACAGGACATTGCAAAAGCAGATGCTTTAAAGATGTTTGGTGAGCGTGGCGAAACGTATAAATGTGAGTTGATCTCAGAATTAGAGGATGGCCGTATCACAACATATACACAAGGTGCGTTTACTGATTTGTGCCGTGGTCCTCACTTAATGACTACCGCACCGATCAAAGCCATCAAATTGACTTCTGTTGCAGGGGCTTACTGGCGTGGACATGAAGATCGTAAGATGATGACTCGTATCTACGGTATTACTTTCCCGAAAAAGAAACTGTTGGATGAATATCTGGTTCTTTTAGAAGAAGCCAAGAAACGAGACCACCGTAAGATTGGTAAGGAAATGGACCTGTTCATGTTCTCCGATACAGTAGGCAAAGGATTGCCGATGTGGCTGCCCAAAGGTGCTGCATTGCGTCTTCGTCTGCAAGATTTCTTGCGTCGTATCCAGGCTCGTTACGATTATCAGGAAGTTATTACTCCGCCGATTGGCAATAAATTACTATACATTACTTCCGGACATTATGCTAAATATGGCAAAGATGCATTCCAGCCTATTCAGACTCCGGAAGAAGGAGAGGAATATTTCTTGAAACCCATGAACTGTCCGCACCATTGTATGATTTACAAGAACTCACCACGCTCTTACAAGGAGCTTCCTTTGCGCTTGGCTGAGTTTGGTACAGTATGCCGTTACGAACAAAGTGGTGAGTTACATGGATTGACCCGCGTACGTAGCTTTACGCAGGATGATGCCCATATCTTCTGCCGCCCCGATCAGGTAAAAGATGAATTCCTTCGTGTAATGGATATTATCTCTATCGTATTCCAATCTATGGAGTTCACGAACTTCGAAGCACAAATCTCCTTGCGCGATAAAGTAAATCGTGAGAAGTACATTGGTAGCGATGAAAATTGGGAAAGAGCCGAGCAGTCTATCATCGAAGCCTGCGAAGAAAAAGGCTTGAAAGCCAAAATTGAATACGGCGAGGCTGCGTTCTATGGTCCGAAATTGGATTTCATGGTAAAGGATGCTATCGGTCGTCGTTGGCAATTAGGAACGATTCAGGTTGACTATAACTTGCCGGAGCGCTTCCAATTGGAATATACCGGTGCAGATAACCAGAAACACCGTCCCGTAATGATTCACCGTGCACCGTTCGGTTCTATGGAACGTTTCGTGGCTGTGCTTATTGAACATACTGCAGGTAAATTCCCCTTGTGGTTGATGCCGGAACAAGTGGCTATTCTGCCTATTAGTGAAAAATTCAATGATTATGCTCTTGAAGTAAAGCAGTACTTGAAGAAATATGATATCCGTGCTATCGTGGATGAACGTAACGAAAAAATCGGGCGTAAGATTCGCGATAATGAGATGAAACGTATTCCTTATATGTTGGTTGTCGGAGAAAAGGAAGCCGAAAATGGGGAAGTCGCTGTTCGTAAGCAAGGAGAAGGTGACAAAGGAACCATGAAATTTGAAGATTTCGCTAAAAAAATGAACGAAGAAGTTCAGAATATGATAAATAAGTGGTAACTTTGCGCCCAATTGTAAAAGCATAGCATATATAGATGTTCTAAAGATCGCTTTTACTTAATAAAATAAATAATTTGGTAGTAGTAAAAAAGAAACAAACTGGAAGTAATCGTTATTTAATGAAAAATGACAGCTTAAAAGGGCAACACCGGATTAACGAACAAATCCGTGCCAAAGAAGTCCGTATTGTGGGCGACGAAGTAGAACCAAAAGTGTATCCGATAGCACAGGCTTTGAAACTGGCTGAAGAACACGAAGTGGATCTCGTGGAGATTTCTCCGAATGCAGAACCCCCTGTTTGTCGTATTATTGACTACTCTAAATTTCTTTATCAGTTAAAGAAGCGTCAGAAAGAACAAAAGGCAAAGCAGGTGAAAGTAAACGTGAAGGAAATACGTTTCGGTCCTCAGACAGATGACCATGACTATAACTTCAAGTTGAAGCATGCTAAAGGATTCCTTGAAGATGGTGACAAAGTGAAGGCATATGTGTTCTTCAAAGGTCGTTCCATCTTATTCAAAGAACAAGGAGAAGTACTCTTGCTTCGTTTTGCCAATGATTTGGAAGATTATGCGAAAGTAGATCAGATGCCTATTTTGGAAGGAAAGAGAATGACTATCCAACTTTCTCCAAAGAAGGTTGCGGCTCCAAAGAAAGTGGTTACTCCTGCTGCTAAACCGGCGGAAAATGCTCCTAAGGCAGTGCAGACTGAAGACAAAGAATAAAAGAAATGAGTAACGCCACAGGTATAGTGCGTTGCCATATAATTTAATAATTTAAAAGTAAGTAAGATGCCAAAGATCAAGACTAACTCCGGTGCTAAAAAGAGATTTACTCTTACCGGAA
>JAEXAJ010000155.1 GCA_023458215.1 Bacteroidota bacterium | reverse complement strand
GAGCCCAGCTGAAGAAAAACATGGGTTCAGGAGTGTTGTTATTCCTGGGTAACGACGAACAAGGATTGCATTACGAAGACAATACTTTCCGTTATCGCCAGGATTCCACTTTCCTTTATTATTTCGGGTTGTCATTTGCCGGACTTTCGGCCATTATTGACATAGACGAAGATAAAGAGATCATTTTTGGTGATGAGTTGACTATCGACCACATTGTGTGGATGGGCACGCAACCCACCCTGAAAGAGAAAAGTGAACGAGTAGGTATAAACGAAACCCGTCCTTATGGGGAAGTAGAGGACTATCTGCATAAAGCCATACAAAACGGGCGTACCGTACATTATCTTCCTCCTTATCGTGCCGAACACAAACTGAAGTTGATGGATTGGCTGGGTATTCCACCTGCACGTCAGGAAGGTTCCGTTCCGTTTATCCGTGCGATAGTAGCGCAACGTAGTTATAAATCGGCAGAAGAAATAGTCGAGATAGAAAAGGCTTGCGACGTAACAGCTGATATGCACATCACCGCCATGAAAGTGATTCGTCCGGGAATGTACGAATATGAAGTGGTTGCCGAGATGAACCGCATAGCCGAAATGAATAATTGCCAGCTTTCTTTTGCTACGATTGCCACCATTAATGGTCAGACATTGCATAACCATTATCACGGCAACAAGGTGAAATCGGGTGATTTGTTCCTGATTGATGCCGGAGCCGAAATAGAGTTGGGGTATGCGGGTGATATGTCGTCTACCGTTCCTGCCGATAAAACATTTACTCCGAAGCAACGTGCCGTTTACGAAATACAGAATGCGATGCACTTGGCTGCCGTCAATGCACTTCGTCCGGGCATTCCTTATATGGACGTGTACGAACTGACTGCCCGTACGTTGGTCGATGGCATGAAAGGTCTTGGTCTAATGAAAGGCAATACCGAAGATGCAGTGCGCGAAGGTGCTCATGCGTTGTTCTATCCGCATGGTTTGGGTCACATGATGGGGCTCGATGTACACGATATGGAGAATCTGGGTGAAGTATGGGTAGGTTATGATGGTCAACCCAAGAGCACGCAGTTCGGTCGCAAGAGCCAACGACTTGCCCGACCACTGGAACCGGGCTTTGTACTGACAGTGGAACCGGGTGTGTATTTCATTCCCGAACTGATGGATAAGTGGCAAGGTGAGAAGAAGTTCATGGATTTCGTCAACTATGATAAATTGCAGGAATACCGTGACTTCGGTGGTATCCGTAATGAAGAAGATTATCTGATTACTGCCGACGGTGCCCGTCGATTGGGTAAGAAGATTCCGTTGACACCGGAAGAGGTGGAAGCGCTGCGCTAAACATTTTCTAAAAGCAGTATAACACGAAAGCCTGTTACATCTTGAATCATGATGTAACAGGCTTTATTATTATGATACGTGATAGATAAACCTGACGTTATTTTATCTGTTTGGGCATTTAATTATGCATGCAGTTCCAGTACAAACCGTGCTCCCTTGTTGTAGCTGCTGTCCAATGTCAGCGAGCCGTTCATCTTGGTAGCTATCAGTGAGCAGATGGGCAACCCTAAACCATCACCTTGTGTCAAGTCTTTCACTTCGGTGAAGGGCTTGAAGATATCTTCGCGCTGTTCCTCGGGGATGCCGCAACCGGTGTCGCTGATAATGAACTGATGTGTATGAGCACCGCGTTTCTTGAAGTCCAGCCAAATCTTGCCTCCGGCAGGAGTATACTCGGCAGCATTTTCTAGCAAGTGCAATAAGACGCGTTCCAGTTGTGCCGGGTTGATTTTTATGTTCAACTTAGGAGCATTTACGGTAACGGTGACATCTTCTTGCGTCTTCCCTTTAATTTTATCCATGATACTCTCGCAGAAAGTGGATATATTCTTTTCCTGCATATCGTATGGTTCGGATAATGTATTTTCGAGTTCGGACAATTCTTGTATATGATTGGAGAAGGTGTGCAATGCCTGTACACCGGGCAATGAAGGATCTAAGGTGTCCAACGTCGGCTCCATCTGCGAGGAAATGTTCTGAATGAATTTAGTTTTCAGTTCGTTGTGCTCGTTGGCGATTTGAATGGCTTTTTTCTGTTTTCGGGTCAGAACGATGAAACGCAGCAATACGATGGCACCCAATACCAATACTATGGCAAGGATGGCAGCCAATACGCAAAGGCCGATGATGATGTATTGCTTGGTGCTTAGTGAACTGTCCTTTTCCTGGACAATCGCAAGGGTTTCATCATATTTACGTTTCAGGACGTTTAACTCGTCTTGGGCAGTAAGAGCTTTTACAGAGTCGGTCCATACAATAAACTTATCGTATGTGCGGGCCACTAAAGGAGCATTATTTGCTTTACGGGCAATATCGATAAGTGTCTTGTAACATTCGTCTACTTTGGAATAATTCTTTTGTTCTTTGTACTTGCCTATCAGTTTGTTTATAGAAGCGTCGCCTTGTGCATTCAAGCCGAAGGTATAGTAGTAGTTGGCTTGAGTATAGAGCAGGTCATTGTTTAACGAATCGTTGCGTGAAGCCTTGGCTGTTTCTTCCAATCGGGTTAACTGCTCTTTGGCACGTGCAGGATTTTTCAGGTTGATATACATTTGCAGACGCTCCTTGTTGATGCGAAAACGTAAGTCAGGCAAGGCTTTACCCCCTTTTTGCTCGCCGGCTTCCACTATCTGTTCGGCACTGCGAAGTAACTCGAAGGCTTCTTTGTAATAATTTTCCCGATGGTATAGGGCACTGGCATTGATACCACAGTCTACCGCTCTATCATATTTATCTTGTGAAGAAAAAGCATTAAAGGCTTGAAGGAATAGATAGCGGGCTTTAATATATTCTTTCTTTGCAAGATTTTCTTGGGCTTGTTTCATTAACTCATCAGCGCGGTTTTGTGCTTGTGTCTGACTATAAAAGCATAAAGTAATAAAGAAAAGTATAGAAATTATCTTTTTCATTTTGTAAAATCGTTTGTTTGTTACAAAGGTAATAGAAAAAAGTGATTAGTGGTTAGTGATTAGTGATTTGTTTGTGCTTTTGTATGAAATTATGGTATAGTGTACGCCATTACCCATCACCCATTAATCACTAAACACTAATCACTGATCACTATTTTTAGTATTTGAAGCTACTGCCCCCTAAGAATTCTCTTAACAAAGAGGTTGGCGGAATTTCTTTATCCTGTACCGGGGTGAAATATTTTATAAACTTCATGAGTCTGTAAGCTTCGGCATATTCCTGGCAGTTGCGTGGTACGCTGGTTAGTATCGGCTCGGCATGGCAACGAAGTACGGCAAACTCAAATAATAGAGCAGAATTGAACATGACATCGGCATTTTCCTGATAAGGGAAAATCCACTTATCTTCACCCGCTCTTACACTAGGCCAACGGGATATTGTTTCCTGAGCTGAATATCCACGATAGTTGAAGTCACGGATAATGCGACGCAGCAGACGGTTGTCTGTTGTTGGAATCCAGTTGTGATCGTCCAGGGAGATGGTAGTCAGGGCAGATACATAAATTTTGTATTTATTTTCGTGTGGAATCTGTGGTGTAAGTTCGGGGTTAAGGGCATGAATACCTTCCAATATAAGGATGGTATGCTCGTCGATACGCAACTTGTCTCCTTTGTACTCCTTCTTGCCCAAAGAGAAGTTGTAACGGGGCAGTTCCACTTCTTCGCCCCGGAGTAGGGCTTGAAGCTGTGTATTGAAGAGGTTGAGGTCGAGGGCATAGAGCGATTCGTAGTCGTAGTCTCCGTTTTCATCGCGTGGGGTATTTTCACGATCTACGAAATAGTTATCAAGGGATATGGGGTATGGGCGCAGTCCATTGGTCATCAACTGAACGGAAAGACGTTTGCTAAATGTTGTTTTCCCGGAAGAAGAAGGTCCGGAGATAAGAACCAGTTTTACACGATTTCCATTTTCACCGCGATGATATATGTCGTCGGCAATCTGCGCAATCTTCTTTTCTTGCAGAGCTTCGGCTACATTGATGAGGTCAGTGGCATGCCCCGCTTCGCAGGCAAGGTTGAAATCACCTACATTGCTGAATCCCATGATATAGTTCCAACGCAGATGCTCTTTGAAGACATCGAGCATCTTTTCTTGTTTTACGACCTCTTCCAGTACATTGGGATTTTCTTTATTGGGGATGCGCAGTAACAAACCATCGTAATACTTCACGATGTCGAACAACTTGATAAAACCGGTGCTAGGCAATAAATTTCCATAGTAATAATCTACGGTATCACCTAATGTATAATAATAGGTATAGAGTGAGCCTGAAGTTTCCAGTAGTTTTACCTTGTCATTCATGCCTCTCTCACTGAATATGCGCACTGCCTCGGCGGTATGGCATTCAATGCGGTGGTAAGTTATATCTTCAGCAATGATTTCTTGCATCCGTTTTTTAATTGCGGCTACATCCTCCAATTCAATGGGACGTCCGATGCGCAGGTTACAGAAATAACCTTTAGATACAGGATGTTCTACAAATAATTTTCCTTCCGGAAAAATCTCATTTATGGCTTTATATAGAATGAAACAAAGTGAACGGACATAAGTACGCATTCCCGACGAATCGCGTACATCAAGAAACTCTACATCTTTATTATTATATACCCGGAAATTTAGTCCCTCAGAGCGATTATTAACCTTTGCACTAACCACTTGATAGGGAAAATTAAGATTAAAACCGTAATAAATATCCAAAAGTGAGCTTCCAATAGGGAATTCTTTATAAATATTATTATTTTTGCAACAAATTTGTAACATGTGTTTCATGACGTCACTGCTTTATATGATTAATACGTTAAATATAGAGTATAATAACAGATGGAACAAAGAAACCCTTTAATTAATTAAAGATGGAATATTCTTTTTATGATTTTTTAAAGCTACTCGGCTCGTTGGCTTTATTCTTGTATGGTATGAAGATAATGAGCGAAGGGCTTCAAAAATTTGCCGGAGACCGCTTGCGTAGAATTCTTACCGCAATGACTACTAATCGGGTGACCGGCGTACTAACGGGCGTGTTGATTACAGCATTAGTCCAATCGTCATCAGCAACAACTGTAATGGTTGTAAGTTTTGTAAATGCCGGACTATTGACCCTTTCTCAATCCATAGGTGTCATTATGGGTGCTAATATCGGTACAACTGTTACAGCATGGATTATTTCCGCACTAGGTTTCAAAGTAGATATTGCAGCTTTTGCCCTTCCTCTTCTTGCTTTTGGCATTCCCCTTCTTTTCTCTAAAAAAAGTAATCATAAGTCTATAGGTGAATTTATTTTCGGTTTTGCATTCTTGTTCATGGGATTGTCTTATCTCAAGAACAATGCACCCGACTTGAGCCAGAATCCGGATATGCTGGCTTTTGTACAAGATTACACTGATATGGGCTATGTCTCCATACTTCTTTTTGTACTTATTGGTACCATATTGACCATGATTGTGCAGGCTTCAGCGGCTACTATGGCTATTACCCTCATTATGTGTGCCAACGGGTGGATCAGTTTTGAATTGGGGGCTGCATTGGTGCTGGGTGAGAATATAGGTACTACTATTACCGCAAATCTGGCGGCGCTAACGGGTAATACGCAGGCTAGGAGGGCTGCTTTGGCTCATTTGGTATTCAATGTATTCGGTGTTATATGGGTGTTATGCTTATTCGTTCCGTTTACTAACGGAGTCTCCTGGTTTGTGGAAAATGTAATGGGAACGAATGATCCTGCTGTGGCTGTTTCTTTTAAACTTTCAGCCTTCCATACTTGCTTTAATATCTGTAATGTGTTGATATTAATATGGTTTGTGAAACTTATTGAACGTACGGTTTGTGCAATTATTCCGCTAAAAGAACAAGACGAGGAATATCGCTTGCGTTACATTTCCGGTGGTATGCTTTCTACCGCTGAACTCTCTATTTTGCAAGCGAGTAAAGAAATTCATCTCTTTGCTGAGCGTACGCATCGTATGTTTGGTATGGTGCAGGACTTGCTGCATACCGATAAGGATGACGATTTTAATAAGTTGTTTAGCCGTGTAGAGAAATATGAAAATATCAGTGACAGTATGGAGTTGGAGATTGCCAATTATTTGAATCAGGTTTCAGAAGGACGCTTGAGTTCGGAAAGTAAGTTGCAGATACGTGCCATGCTTCGTGAGGTAACTGAAATAGAGAGCATTGGTGACAGTTGTTATAATTTGGCGCGTACCATTAATCGTAAACGTCAGACTAACCAGGATTTTACCGAGAAGCAGTATGAACATGTTCACTTTATGATGAAATTGACCGATGATGCATTGGCGCAAATGATTGTAGTGGTAGAACGTAGCGAACATCAAAGCGTTGACGTAAATAAGTCGTTCAATATAGAAAATGAGATCAATAATTACCGCAATCAATTAAAGAATCAGAATATTCTGGATGTCAATAATAAAGAGTACGACTACCAAATGGGTGTCTATTATATGGATATTATTGCAGAATGTGAGAAGCTGGGTGACTATATAGTAAATGTAGTTGAAGCCAGTAGTGATATTAAAGAGAAGAAAGCGTCTTAGGACGCTTTCTCAAATTCTTCTTTTCCTACTCCGCATAAAGGGCATACCCAATCGGCGGGGATATCTTCAAAAGCTGTTCCGGGTTCAATACCGCTATCGGGATCACCCTTTTCCGGGTCATAAACATAGTCGCAAACAGTGCAAATGTACTTTTCCATAATTACTTTTATTTGAGTTTATTCTCTAATAATAACGAATAACCCTTCTCTTTTGTTTGATTCTTGAACAAAAAAAGTTACTTTTGTTTCTAAAATCTTAAATACGACTCTCTTATGCAGATGACAAATGAACTATTTAGGGCAATAATGCGAAATATTCATGCTTATGTTTTGTTAATTGACCGTGAATTTACTGTATTTTATACGAATTATTACGATATAACTGGTGCATTGAAACCGGTTGAACCTCAAAAAGTTGGTGACTTGTTGCGCTGTTCCAATGCTTTGTCTGCTGTAGGTGGTTGTGGAACGCATAATTTGTGTGGAAGCTGTCCTGTGCGGATGGCTATAGAAAACACATATCGTACACGGCAAAATTTTGTGGACTTAGAAGCGGTACTGAATGTGCGGGATGCTGCCGGAGATTTAGTGGAATGCGATACTTATATTTCAGGCGAATTTATGGAGATTGAAGGCCATGATAGCATGGCTATTACCGTACATGATATAACTCGATTGAAACATGTAGAGGCTGAATTAAAACAGGCACGCGAAAAAGCAGAAAATGCAGATCGCTCCAAGTCTGCTTTTTTAGCGAATATGAGCCATGAAATCAGGACTCCGTTAAATGCGATTGTAGGTTTCTCCGAATTGTTGGCTTCTACATCGAGCGAGGAAGAAAAAACTCAATTTCTTGAGATTGTCCAAAGTAATAATGCTTTGTTGCAACAGTTGATAGCCGATATTCTAGACCTTTCAAAGATTGAAGCAGGTACCTTGGAATTTGTTTTCTCGGATGTAGACATCAATCAGATGATGTCCGATTTGGAACAGCAATTTCGTATGAGAGTTTCCGAGCAAGGCTCAGGATTGGAAATCATTCGTGAAACACCCGAACAAGGATATATAATGCATACGGATAGAAACCGTTTAGCCCAGGTTGTTGCCAATTTCATGACAAATGCCATGAAGTTCACTTCCAATGGAAGCATTACTTTAGGATATAAAATTAATGAAAATGACCTCTACTTTTTTGTAAAAGATACCGGTAGTGGCATTCCTAAAGAGAAACAAGGACGTATTTTCGAACGTTTTGTGAAACTGGAAAATGAGAAACAGGGTACAGGTTTAGGACTGTCTATTTGTCAGACCATTGTCCGTAAATTGAACGGCGAAATAGGGTTGGATTCAGAAGAAGGAAAAGGCTCTACATTTTGGTTTGTTCTGCCCAAATAATGCTGGTTAGAAAATCATTACTTAAAAAAAAATAATAACACTGTTTATCCCGATATATTGTTGTATTTTTGCAATCCCAAATTAAACATAAAGACTTGCATGACTGCATCAAATGATGATTATTATCATATCGGGCTTACCGACGACGAGGTACTTAAAAGTCGCCTAGAACATGGTGTGAATTTGTTGACGCCTCCTAAGCGTCCCTCCCTGTGGAAGTTGTATCTGGAAAAATTTGAAGACCCGGTTGTCAGAGTTCTACTGGTAGCTGCTTTTTTTTCTTTGATTATTTCGATCGTAGAAAATGAGTATGCTGAGACTATCGGTATAATTGCTGCCATATTATTGGCCACTGGTATAGGCTTTTATTTTGAATATGATGCCGGTAAGAAATTCGATTTGCTGAATGCGGTGAACGAGGAAACCCTGGTAAAGGTGATTCGGAACGGTCATGTGCAGGAGGTTCCACGTAAAGATATTGTTGTAGGTGATATAGTTGTACTAGAAACCGGAGAGGAAGTGCCGGCTGATGGTAAATTGCTGGAAGCTATTTCCCTGCAGGTAAATGAGTCGAATTTGACCGGAGAACCGGTAGTTACCAAAACTATAATAGAAGCAGATTTCGATGAAGAAGCTACTTATGCTTCAAACTTAATTTTGCGTGGTACGACAGTAGTTGACGGGCATGGCAGTATGCGCGTAAATGCTGTGGGTGATGCTACTGAGATTGGAAAAGTGGCACGTCAAAGCACGGAACAGACTACGGAACCCACTCCTTTGAATATCCAATTGACTAAGTTGGCTAACCTTATCGGTAAGATAGGTTTCACCGTAGCAGGACTGGCATTCGCTATTTTCTTTATTAAAGATGTAGTGCTGGTTTATAATTTTTCTTCTTTCCAAACCTTCGGTGATTGGTTGCCGGCATTGCAGGCTACATTACGCTATTTTATGATGGCGGTAACTTTGATTGTGGTTGCTGTACCCGAGGGGTTGCCTATGAGCGTCACTCTAAGTTTGGCCTTGAATATGCGTCGTATGCTTTCCACTAATAATTTGGTTCGTAAGATGCATGCTTGCGAGACTATGGGGGCAATAACGGTGATATGTACAGATAAAACGGGTACTTTGACCCAGAATCTGATGCAAGTTTATGAGCCTAACTTCTACGGTTTAAAAAATAACGGTGAACTGGGAGAAGATGATCTCAGTAAGTTGGTTATGGAAGGTATTAGTGCCAACTCTACAGCTTTTCTGGAAGAAATAGTGCCCGGTGAGAAACCGAAAGGTGTGGGTAATCCTACAGAAGTTGCTTTATTGCTGTGGTTGAACAGTCAGGGACAGAATTATCTGGCATTACGGGAAGAAGCTAAGGTTATTGACCAGTTGACTTTCTCTACAGAACGGAAATTTATGGCAACGCTGGTACAGTCTCCGATGCTGGGGAAAAAGATTCTTTATGTAAAGGGCGCTCCCGAAATAGTATTGAGTAAATGTAAAGACGTTGTGCTGGATAGCAAACGGGTGGATGCGGTAGAATATCGTTCTACAGTAGAAGCACAATTGCTTGCTTATCAAAATATGGCTATGCGTACCCTTGGTTTCGCATTTAAAATAATAGATGATACTGCAGAAACTGATTGCGTATCGCTGGTAGCAGAGAATGATTTGTCATTCTTGGGTGTGGTAGCGATTAGTGACCCGATTCGTTCGGATGTACCTGCTGCTGTTGCCAAGTGTCAGTCGGCAGGTATCGGAGTCAAGATTGTAACGGGAGATACGCCGGGTACAGCTACTGAGATAGCCCGTCAGATAGGCTTATGGAAAACTGGGGATACGGAACGTAACCGTATTACCGGGGCTGCTTTTGCCGAATTGACCGATGAAGAAGCGCTGGATCGGGTGATGGATTTGAAAATCATGTCGCGTGCACGTCCCACAGACAAGCAACGCTTGGTGCAGTTATTGCAACAGAAAGGTGCAGTAGTTGCCGTCACAGGTGATGGCACAAACGACGCTCCTGCCTTGAATCATGCTCAGGTTGGTCTTTCAATGGGTACGGGAACTTCTGTAGCCAAAGAAGCGAGTGATATAACGTTACTCGACGATTCATTTAATAGTATTGGCACTGCCGTAATGTGGGGACGTTCTTTATATAAGAATATTCAACGTTTCATTATATTCCAGCTGACTATTAATTTTGTGGCTTTGCTCATTGTATTATTGGGGTCATTAGTCGGTACGGAGTTGCCGTTGACAGTTACTCAGATGTTGTGGGTAAATCTGATTATGGATACGTTTGCCGCTTTGGCGCTGGCTTCTATTCCGCCTAGTGAAAGTGTGATGAACGAAAAACCACGTAAGAGTACCGACTTTATCATTACTAAATCTATGCGGAATTATATTTTAAGTGTAGGTTCAGTTTTTCTGATATTACTTATGGGTATGCTCTTTTGGTTTAACCATGAAGAAGGTGGAATGACTACTCAGCGTTTGACAATATTCTTCACATTCTTTGTGATGCTTCAATTCTGGAATCTCTTCAATGCGCGTGTATTCGGTACTTCAGATTCTGCATTCAAAGGAATTACCAAGTCTTACGGGATGGAGCTGATTATACTTGCCATTTTAGGCGGACAAATACTGATTGTGCAGTTTGGTGGAGCTGTGTTCCGTACCGAACCGCTCGATTTGATAACTTGGATAATGATTATTGGTTCCACTTCCTTTGTATTGTGGGTGGGTGAACTAATCCGTCTTATCCGGCGTTTAACACAGAAATAGGAATAATGAAAAGAAAAGGAATAAAAAACCTTATTATTGATTTTGGCGGAGTTCTGATAGACTTGGATCGTCCACGTTGTATTGAGAACTTCAAGAAGTTAGGTTTACCGAATGTGGAAGTCATGCTGGATTTATATCATCAACAAGACTTCTTTCACAATTATGAAAAAGGTTTGATCAGTAGTGACGACTTTCGCAATGTACTGCGTGAAAAGATAGGTAAGCCCGTCACTGATGCTCAGATTGATGATGCTTGGAATAGCTTTTTGCTAAGTATTCCTGAGTATAAGCTGGATTTATTACTGAGATTGCGCAAGGATTATGTGGTTTATCTGTTGAGCAATACGAATGACCTTCATTGGCAATGGTCGCTTCAACATGTATTCCCATATAAGTCATTTCGGGTTGAAGATTACTTTGAACACATCTACCTCTCTTATGAGATGAAAATGGCTAAGCCGGATGTGGAGATCTTCCAAAAAGTGTTGGACGATACTGGCATTAATCCAAAAGAAACGCTTTTCATTGACGATTCGGAAGCTAATTGCCGTACTGCGGAATCTTTAGGTATCTCTAC
The DNA here is from genome assembly GCA_023458215.1 of Bacteroidota bacterium. The sequence continues at coordinate 4,773 of JAEXAJ010000155.1, read as the reverse complement.
CTATACTCCAAAGGCGGGTGAAGATTGGAGTCCTCTTTTTAAGTGATTATTTTCAATTTTTAATTTACTAAGTGCAGTTACTTACTGAAACATCAGATATTACCTTTTGTCCGAGCGTAGCAACTATCGGCTTCTTCGACGGGGTACACCGGGGACATCGCTACTTGATAGAACAAGTACGCGAAGTTGCTGCTGCACGTGGTCTTGCTTCTTCTGTTATTACCTTTCCTGTTCATCCGCGCAAAGTGATGCAGGCTGATTATCGGCCTCAACTGCTGACTTCTTGCGAAGAGAAAGTCGCTTTGCTTGCCGAAACAGGTATCGACTATTGCATGATGCTTGAATTTACTCCCGAAGTAGCCCGTCTCTCGGCAAAGCAGTTTATGCAGATACTTAAAGAACGATATCGCATACAAGTTTTAGTGGTAGGCTATGATCATCGCTTCGGACATAACCGTAGCGAAGGATTTGAAGATTATGTCCGTTATGGACAGGAGTTAGGGATGGAAGTACTTCTTGCGCGTGCTTATTCATCCGACGAAAATATAGCAGTCAGTTCTTCCATGATCCGTCACTTCTTGCAACAGGGCGATGTTTTGTCTGCTGCTGAATGCTTGAGCTATCATTTTTTCTTGGAAGGTATGGTGGTAGGCGGTTACCGTGTAGGCCGTAAGATAGGTTTCCCTACAGCAAATCTTCGCGTTAACGACCCGGATAAAATAATTCCTGCCGATGGTGTTTATGCTGTTTATGTATTTCTTGATGGTGTAAGATACGGAGGTATGTTAAGCATCGGTTATCGTCCTACTCTTGCTAATGGTACTGACCGTAGTATCGAAGTCAACATCTTCAATTTTAATGCTGACATCTATAATCAGCCTATGCGTATCTCTTTTGTTCGTTATATGCGTCCTGAACTGAAGTTCGATTCGGTTGAGAAACTCATTGCCCGTATCCACCAAGATGAGATAGAGGTAAAAGCTGTGCTTGAAAAATAACTTTCTGACAATTGCTGTTTCTTCTTTTATCCTTCTAATTTCCTTCTCTTTCTCTTCAATTGAGGCTAATTTCTGTGTTATTTTTGCATATTTATCGCAAAACATATTATTATTATCGTTTTTCGATAAATATTTTCTGTTTTTCTTTGTCATATCAAAAAAAGGTATTTTATTTGCATATCGAAAAACGATAAATGATTATCGAAAAACAAGAGTAATAACTAATAAAACAATAATGGTATGAAAACTTTAGCAATGACAGTAATCTTCACGGTAACGTTGGTAACTAATGCGTTTTGTGGTAATAATCAGCAAGCATTTGCTTATAATGAAGTGATGAATGGTAATCAAGTGGAGTCTCAATTAGTATATAAAGTAGAGGATGGTAAATTCCTGCAAAACCACCTGAAGTATAATTTTACTTACGATGCTACCGGACGTACAGTGAAGAAAGAGACTTTGAAATGGAATGATATAGATCAGGTCTATGAACGAACCTATTGCTTGAACTATAACTACTCGGAAGCCGGTACAGATGTGGAATATGCATTGTGGGACAATAAAACAACTTCTTATTCGGATGTAAGAGAGAAAGCAGTTTACTTGCAGGACGGTGATAATGTAAACTACCTGAGTTACAAGTGGAATGAAAAAGATAATGATTGGAATTTGCTGGTAGAACACTCTACTGATAATGAAGACGTGCTGCTTTTGGCAATAAAATAATATATAGGAATATAAGGAAAGGGTTAGGTTATGAGAAAAGCATTTATGAGTATTACACTATTAGTGTTATCACTATCTACAGTAATGATGTTGTTGTTGGGAGTTATTGTTTCCGCTTCATGAATTGACAAAGAAAATAAGTATCTTTGCGAACTTTAAAAGAGAAAAGAACAATGTGGACAGCTATTAAATTGGTTTTGATTTACTTTTTGATGCAAATGTTGGGGTTATTCGTAGCTTCACCTTTCGGATTGTTATATACATATATTACTTCGGGCAGCTTGGATGTAGATAAAGCTACGAGTTCAACATTAGCACCAGCCATGCTGTTAGGCTTTGTTTTTATGGGGTTGTATTTGTGGCGCGCACATTATCTCACTGGCGATGGAAAATTGTATTCACCTGTATCCTCCTCTTATTTAGTCTGGAGCCTGTGTGCCGGGGCAGCTTCTATTTTTATAATAGACTTCCTGATGTCTGTTTTAACATTTCTGCCTAATTGGATGGAGCAGACATTTGATATATTACAATCCGGTTGGCTGGGTATTCTATGCATTGCCGTGTTGGGCCCGATATTGGAAGAATTGTTGTTTCGTGGAGCCATCACAAAAGTCTTGTTGAAAAAATACAGTCCGGTTAAGGCTATTTTGATATCAGGTTTGATATTCGGAATCTTTCACATAAATCCTGCACAAGTGGTGGGTGCTTGTTTTTCGGGATTCTTGTTTGCCTGGCTTTATTATAGAACGGGGAGCTTGATATCCTGCATCTTGATACATATATTGAATAACAGCCTTTCGGTATATCTTGCTTTGAATTATCCGGATGTGGATACTACTGTACAATTATTGGGAGAACCGGTTTATCTGATCTGCTTGGCGGTAGCTGTAGGGCTGTTTCTGCTTTCGCTGAAGAAGTTGAATGAATACAAATTATCTGCTCAAATAACTACAATAACTGAAGTATGAAAAGAAGATTGAACATCCTATGTGTGATAGTGATGCTTGTACTGAGCTACTCGGTACTGGAAACCGGTTATTATTTCTTTATCGGTGCAAAAGCCGGTGTGGAAGCCGCAACTGATAAGAAGCCTGATGTTTCAGCGCTGAAGGATGTGATGAATATGAAGTATGTCAGTTTGGTACCGGAGAGTTTTTCTGTGTCGGGTGGTACACTTTTTCGGGATTCTGTCTTTAATGAGAAGAGCGGAGAAAATGTGCCTGTGACTTATGCATCTATGTTAGTTAGTGTGGATAGTCATCCTGCTATGTGGGAGATAGTTATAGAAAAAGCTCTGACTTTCTTGCAAATGGGTATGTACATATGGGCTATCGTACTGTTTATCCGTCTGATAATATCCATTAATAAATCTGATATCTTTAAGTGGAAAAATGTACGGCGTTTGCGTCGCTTGGGCATAGCATTGATTATTGGTTTCAGCTGCTCACTCGTAACGACTTATTTTACTTTCCGCAGCGTTGAAGAAGTATTTTCTATTCAAGGGTACGATTTGGTGATCTCGGATATAGTAAGTTCAACAATGCTGGTGCTGGGACTCAGTGCATTGATTGTAGGAGAAGTATTTGCTATCGGACTGAAAATGAAAGAAGAACAGGATTTGACTATTTAAAAAGAGAATATTATGATGAAAAGAATCAGTATATTAGCAATAGTGGTGTTTACAATCTTAATTTCTATAGGTTTGGTAAGTGGAATAAAGAATTTCATTGATGGATGGAATTCTGTGGATGACAACCATGACCATTTTCGCAACTTAGTAAGCCTGCAAATAGCAAAAGTAGATACTACGTTAGCGGTAGACTCTCTGCATAACAGTAAATTGGGTGAACAAGTGCCTTACCGCATCGAAACTATCAAAACTTTTATAGAAGAGCCACTTTCGAAGCATGTACTGGATATTTTTATGCTCCCTTTAGGTCTCTTTGCTTTTTATGGTTTCTATTGTCTGATTCGATTATTGCTCTCTGTGGCTCGTAAAGAGGTTTTTGTTCGCAAGAATGTGCAACGCATGCGTATCTTTGTGTATGGGGTGATTCTTGTATCTTTGGTTATGGAACTGAGGAATTATTCAGATTATTTGAGTGCAGTTTCTCAAATACAGTTACCGGGATATGAAATATGTAATTATTCAATGAATGCCCCTTGGCTATTTTTGATTCTATTAGCTCTCTTTACCGAAATTCTTGCAGTTGGCGTGAAGATTAAGGAAGAACAAGAACTAACCATTTAGTGAAGGAGATGTAATATGAAAATCGATATAAGAAAAATGAAAACAGGTTTGTATTTCCTTGCAGGACTTATTGCAGTCTTAGTTTTAGCAAGCGCTGTTTATTTTCTCCTTCTGTTTCCGCTGTTGGAAGGAAAGCTGAAAGTTTATGCGAGTATGGTATGGATGTATTTATGTGTGTATGGTTATTATTGGTGGACGAAACGATACACTAACTGGTGGACTATATTGAAAGAAGAAAAGATAAAATAAGGGAGTAAATTATATGATAATAGTAAACCTTGATATAATGATGGCCCGAAGAAAGATATCTTTGGGAGAGCTGGCTGAGAAGATTGACATCACGCCAGCCAATCTTTCTATTCTGAAAACAGGCAAAGCAAAAGCTATACGCTTCTCTACTCTTGAAGCAATTTGTAATGTGCTGGATTGTCAGCCGGGAGATATACTGGAGTATAAGGATATTCTAGACGAAGATTGATTGAATGGTATATGTATCATTCAATTAATGTTCGGATCTTGTAAATGGGAATAAACTGTTTTTTCTATATTTAATAGCTTGTGTGATGGACATTCTGAAATGAACTATAAAAAAAACGATGAAAATATTCGGAGAATAGGAAGAATTATTAGCTTTGCATTAAAGAATGCAACTGCTAATTCTCACTCCTAACTCGAAATTACAGATGAATGTCGGAATAAAATACCTCGTTATTTCTTTTTTCTGCCTTATTTCCTCTTGTTTGTTGGGGAATGGACTTGACGGACGTAGCTTGACGAATCAGGACGGTCTGTCCAATA
>JAEXAJ010000154.1 GCA_023458215.1 Bacteroidota bacterium | reverse complement strand
ATGCTCGAGGATTTACCGATTACTTCTATAAACCAGTAGAAAAAGTGCAATATAAGTATGTAAACAACCATCAAGCTTTCTACCGGAATGGAAAGGTGGAAGCTCGCTTGCTAAATGAAAATACTGGAAAAGAAGAAAAAATAGAATTATTGCCTATTAAGCAAACTATTCTGAGACAAGCAGGATTTTGATTTTATCAATGTTAATACAAAAAGATAGAAGTATCCCTAGATATTTATGAAGTGTCCCCCAAAAAGTTAAACACAAAACCTTTGGGGGTGTACTTCATTTTTTATATTGCCGATGGCGTATTCAGGAAGAAAAAGATGGCTGTGCCGATGAGAATAACCCCTAATACACCATAAAACCAACGAGCTTGTTTTCTACCGACATTACGGACTACAAATTGAGTATTCTGTGCGGTAAAGAACCAGTTCCAGTCAAGCAGTGCTGCCAGTAAAGATATGACACCTGCAAAGACAAATATACCTTGTATAAAGTATTGGCTCACTTGGAATGAAAAGTTAATAATTAATAGTTGAATGTGTGAGGCAAGAAACTATTCAAAGTTTTCCATAGTGAGTTTGCGTTCACCATTTTCTACTTCTTCAATAGTAACCTTGATGGTATTGCCTGGCAGAAGTTCTTCAATCAGTTCGGGCCATTCGATGAAACAGAGCGCTCCGCTATAGAAATAATCTTCGTATCCCATATCATAAACTTCGTCCAGCTTCTTGATGCGATAGAAGTCGAAATGATAAATCAACTCGCCGGCGTCGTCGGAACGGTATTCATTGACAATGGCAAAGGTGGGAGAAGTGATGACATCAGAAACGCCCAGTTCCTCGCAAATAGCTTTGATAAAAGTCGTTTTACCCGCTCCCATTTTACCATAGAGGGCAAACACGGTATTGTCGCCCATTGCACCGATAAATTGACGGGCAGCTTCATGAATTTGGTCTAATGACTGAATATTAATTTCCAGCATAATGTTATTTACGATTTAACGGTTTATGGAAGTTACTTCACTTCCTTTCTGCCGCAAAGTTAGCCAAAAACTCTTTCCGATTTTACAAATAGCATAAATAATAATGGAAAAGAAAATAATGGATGCTCCCGAAGGGACATTGAGATAGAATGAAATCATCAGTCCTCCCAAGCAACTAAGGTAGCCTATTGCGATGGAAAGCCAAATGATACGTTGAAAACGGTGGGTAAATAGATTTGCTGTCATCTGTGGTATAGTAAGTAGAGAGATCACCAATACGATGCCCACCATACGCAAACATGCCACTATGGTAAGTGCAATGAACATCATTAATATATATTCGAACAATTGCACCGGGATGCCTTGCGAACGAGCGAATTCGCGATCAAAAGCTATATATATAATAGGATGGATATATAATATAAAGAACAGTATCAGCAGAACGGAAAGCCCCCCCAACAGTGCGATATCACCTATAGTAATCGTGAGTATATTCCCAAATAAATAGGCCGAAAGATCGGGTGCAAATCCGGGAGAAAGAAAGGTGAACATGATACCTAGAGCCATTCCCAAGGTCCAAAATACAGCGATGGCTGAATCTTCGCGCATATCCTTTCGTTTGCTTAGCCACTCTACTCCGAATGCCGAAAAAACAGAGAATATGGCTGCTGACAAGATGGGAGATATTCCGGCATACAAACCTAACCCGATGCCACCAAAAGAAGAATGGGTCAACCCGCCACTGATAAACACTAGTCGGCGGGTAACGATATATGTTCCAACCAATCCACAAGCAATACTTGCCAGTAGACTGCCTATGAGGGCATGTTGGAAGAAGGTATATTGCAGTAGATCCATAAAATAGTTATAAGTTATTAGTTATAAGTTATTAGTTACCTATGGGCAATAGTTATTTCATCAACAAATAACTTATAACTATCAATGCCTTCGTTCTCCGATAATCAGGAATACTTCATCTTTTATATTGTCGGGCAGAGCAATGCCGCGTAATTGCAGGCTGCGTACCCAGCCGGCTACATCCGTATCCTGCATCGTATAAAATACGTCACGGAAGTCATCTTCTTCTTCCTGGGTATATGCATCAGGACTGATACCGATGTATTTATCTAACTCCTCGTCATCGTAGTATTCAATTTTCTTGCTGACGGCAGCTAGTAAGCTGTCTTTTTCGCAGACTTCATGTTGCCCGCAGCATTCTGCATCCACTATCTGCACTTCGGGCATAGCGTCCAGTTCACCGCGATCAATCTTTTTTTGTAATTTCCGGTTGCGTATCGTTCCGGCGATGGCAGCTACAATGGCGAGAACGATTAGGCTAATAATAAGTATCCACATGGGTTTCCTTTCTCTGAAATACATGTTCCTTTAATAGAACGGACAAAGATACATATTGTTTTTCGTACGGCAAAAAAGAAAGTGACGTATCAAGGAAGCTGAAGCTAAATGATTATCTATAGGAACTTTAGAATTAGAAAGAACTAGCTTTCTTTTATAGGAAATTGTTTTGCGGGTTTAAGAAGATGCTTTGGGAGGAGAAGGAATAGTTTTATTGATTTTGCATTGAAAATGGTGATTTATAAAAATAATTCACTAAGTTTGTTCACTTTCTCAGTATAGTCTAATGACAATGAATGATTAATCTTATTTTATGAAAAATACAATAAGCATGGGAATGTCAGTTTACACAAGAATAAAGTATCTATTATTGGTTATTCTGTTGCTTTCATCGTTTCCGTTATTTTCTGCCAAACAATCTCTTTCCTTTCGTTCTGTAACTATATCAGAGGGATTATCTCATAATACAATCAATGATATTTATAAAGATGGTCGAGGTTTTGTGTGGCTGGGTACGCAAACGGGCTTGGACCGCTTTGATGGAATTAATATAACTAATTATCCTCAGTTCAAAGGACGGACGGTATTCTCTTTAGCAGAGGTTGACTCTGTATTTTTGTGGGTCGGTACGGATAATGGTTTGATAAAGTTTAATAGGAAAACGGAAATTATTGAACCTGTTAATCTGACTGATAAATCTTTGCTCGTAAAACATGTTTTTGTGAATAAGAGGGGAGAATTGTTTGTGTCGACTAGCTGGGGACTATATTATTATAAAGATGGAGCGTTCCGCCGAATACTTTTTGATCCGAACGCATTGTCCGCAACGAACAATGTACTGAGGGTGGTTGATGGAGAGGAAAACACCATTTGGGCAATTACCAACGATGGATTGGTGCATTACAATGTAGCGACAGATAAATTTGAGGTTTTCAAGAATGATTTAAAAGGAGGAATCAATGGATATAGCTGCTTGGCTAAAATGGGAAATACGATATACCTGGGAACGGCTAGCCGGGGTATGCTGAGCTTCAATATAAAAAGCAAATCTTTCGCACTCTATTCGGAGGTGGGCAACGGATGTATCAATGCATTGGTTCCGGCAGCAAATGATACCTTATATATAGGGACAAATGGCAGTGGCATTAAAATCGTAAAAGCAACCACTGGCAAAGAACTGTCGTCTATAGAACATACGGTAGGTGAGGGCGGTCTTTGCTCGAATGCAGTTTATTCGTTATACAAAGATGACGATATTCTTTATGTAGGCACTTATATGGGTGGACTGAGCTATACTCCTACGTGTGGTAATGTGTTTTCTGTTTACGCATATTCGTCTTTGTTCAATTCTTATAATATGAATGTGCGAGCCTTTTTTATCGACGCACAGGGCAGGAAGGTGATTGGCACCCGGGATGGGCTTTGTTATATTTCTGAAAAAGAGAACCTTGTTCGCTATTATACATCCAAATCTTCTATTTTGCGTTCAAATATAATCTTATTTGTAAGACCTTTGGAGGAAGATTATCTGGTAGGTACTTATGGTGGTGGTATGTACCTGCTTCACCCTGAAACGGGCGAACTTACTTTTTTCAAGCAGGATGATTGCTTCAAAGAAAACTCATTTACCGAATGTGATGAAGATAAGGATGGAAATTACTGGATAAGTGGCACTAATGGAGCATATATGTACGATAAATCCACAGGCAAATATGTGGTTTATAACAGTCGTAATTCTTCTCTTTCCTGCAAGTCTATATTCACGGTAAAGGTTGATTCAAAAGATCGGATTTGGTTTGGCGGGAGCGGAGCGGTTTTTATGTACGATAAGGCAACCGGCACTTTTAAATCCGATATGTTTCCGGAACATATTTTGTCTTATACCAAGAGTATACGTTACATTTATGAAGATAGTGAAAAGAATCTGTGGTTCTGCGATGATAAGGAAGGTGTTGTGAAAGTCGACGGACATTTCACGAAGTTCGAGCACATTACGGCGGATGATTTTCTTCCAAATAATTCGGTTGGCAGCATAGTAGAAGATCCGAAAGAAAAGGGGCTATGGTTTGCTACCCAATGCGGATTGATGTATATGAAAGGTGAATATCATAAGATCTATTCAATGTATGATGGTATTCCGGGCTATATTTTAATAATCCGGTACAAGTGACGGCAGATGGTCTTTGGTGGGGAAACGAACGCGGATTGGTACATTATGTGTCTGAACCGGAGGAGCATAAGCAGTCACTCACATCATTGCCTCCTGCTATAACCGGTGTAGCAGTAGCCGGCAAAAATCTTCGTGCCGGTGATGAATTATTGCCCTATTCTTCGGTTTTCATGGATAAGATAACTCTTCCGGTCAGTGACAATAATATTGCTTTTACTTTTTCTGCATTAAATTATGCCGTTGAAAATACAGATATGTATGAATATTGTTTGGATGGTTATGATGAAGGGTGGAAAACTCTGATGAAAGGTAATCAGGTGATTTATACGAATCTGCCGGCGGGTGACTATGTTTTTAAAGTTAGAGCGGTGTCTAATCCGGGTGCTATTCAATCAGTAAAAGTAGAGGTGGTTGGCCATTTTTCATTTACGTTGTGGACAATTATATTCTGCGTGGTTGCCTGTTTGATTCTGTTATATTGTTATTATGGTCTGCTGGGCAAATATAAAAAAATGAAATCGGGCGTTCAGGAGCAGATAGGGCATGTGGAAGAATCACCGAAAGAGAAATATCAGAAGTCGAGGGTAGAGGATGATGAAGTGACGCGCATCAAGATAAAACTGGAGACGTGCATGGATAAGGATAAAATGTACTTGAACCCGAATTTGAAGTTGCAAGATGTGGCAAACTCTATTGGCTGCAATGCCGGTGAGTTGTCTCAAGTACTGAATTTGTATCTGAGTATTAACTTCACCGATTATATAAACCAATATAGGGTTGAAGAATTCATGTTGCGGGTGCAAGATAAGTCTGCATCGAAATATACTTTAGCATCATTATCGGAACAATGCGGTTTTAGTTCCCGAACTTCTTTTTTCCGCTCCTTTAAGAAATTGAAAGGCAAGTCTCCTGCCGAATACATCAAAGAAAAAGGTATTATATTAGAATAATATCGAAGAATACCCGGTATCTTTCAATTCACTTCGGAAGAAATACATAAAAATCATCAAATGATGAAAATTCTTTAGCCTTATTTGGAAAATCATCAAATGATGCTTATCTTTGTCGTGTCAAAGTTAGTGGCTATGCCAATTGAAGAAGAAGGTCTAAAAGGCCGGGAAGAGTATCTACAAGATTTACGCTTCCTCCTCCGGCATGAAGATGAATTCATTGAAGAAAGATTCTACACTCGGGAGGATCTGGATGAGCTAATTAACGAAGACTGCAAAGGAATAGTTGATGCTTTGACAGATGAATGATTTGGGTAGCCCTTCGGGGCTACTTCAAATCATCATCGTAACCCTTTAAACGTTTGAATTATGGAAGAATGGAAAGAAAATCTCAAAGCATCTTTTGAAGAATTTTGTTCCCTCAAGACAGAGAAGGAACGACAAGAGCATGACGTAAAGTTTTCAACTCTTATGAAGTCTGTTCCCTTAGATCAGCGTAAACTTGCAGGGCAATACCTCAGGGAAATCATGGCAGAAAGAAAAGCGGCCAAATCACCTAAAGTTCACCGGGATATAAAAAAAGAGCTGAAAGACATACAAGAAGTTGTTTCTTTATCGTATATTGCAAAAGAATTCTTTGGTAAAGATCGAACTTGGTTATACAAGAAGATTAATGGAGCAATGACATTTACTGAAGATGAGCTAAAAATCTTAGCTATGGCTTTAAAAAGTATTGGAAATAGATTTATAGATACATCCGCTTCACTTGGTTGAAGCATTAACTTTGACAGGTTAAAAAGGCTTCCACGGGTTGGAAGCCTTTTCATTTTTGCCAAAAACGTCACACTGATAATTCGATTGTCAAATCATAAGTTGATGCAACATGAAGAATTCATATTTACATGGTTAGAGAATAATATTCAGTTAAGAGAGTACCAAAAAAATATGGTACTCTCTTTTTTGTTTGTTTAATGCATTGATAAATAGATTGTTATTTATGAGCTTGTCCCATCCTTTTGGTTGGGATTGATCTAGCGCTTTTACGTGGTGCTAAAGAGTTTTTAGTTTCTAATTTTGCTCTCGTTGAAATCAATTAGTTTAATTCAAACAGCGCAATATTATGAGAAACAAAACGATTCTTTTGCTGGCTTCCTTATTTATAATAGGTACAGCCTGCAAGCAAACAACAAAAAACTTTTCAGCGGATGACAATATTGAATATTGTAAATCCCAAGCTTTGCGTTCGTTGGCTGTAATTCCTTCGAATAAAGCAATTCCTACTTCAATAGAGAAAGATAGTATAAACTGGCATTTTGTTACACCGTCTGCATGGACTGCCGGTTTTTGGCCGGGAGTACTTTGGTATTTGTATGAGAATACTAAGGATGATATGTGGAAGGTAGCTGCTGAAAATTTTACGCAGACCATTCTGCCCGTTACTAATCAGAAAGTTACGAACCATGATATTGGCTTTGTTACCATGTGTAGTTTGGGTAACGGTTATCGTTTGACCGGTAATGAGGAGTATAAAGAAGGATTACTGCGTGCGGCAGACTCTCTTTCCGTATTATTCAACCCTACGGTGGGCACGATTATGTCCTGGCCTCACATGGTAAAGAAAGAAAACTGGCCTCACAATACCATTATTGATAATATGATGAATCTCGAACTGCTGTTTTGGGCAGCACGCAATGGGGGAAATCATCAACTCTATGACATTGCCAACAAACATGCGGAGACTACTATGAAGCATCATTTCCGCCCTGATAATTCGTGTTATCATGTTGCGGTTTATGATACGCTGACCGGTGATTTTATAAAAGGCGTAACCCATCAGGGTTTGAACGATAATTCGATGTGGGCACGTGGACAAGCTTGGGCTATCTATGGCTATACAATGGTGTATCGTGAAACCAAGGATCCACGTTACTTGGATTTTGCCAAGAAAGTTGCCGATGTATATTTAACCCGCCTTCCTAAAGAAATGGTTCCCTACTGGGATTTCGATGCTGCTGAATTATCTGCTAGCGAACCCAAGGATGCATCAGCTGCTGCCATTACAGCTTCCGCATTGTTAGAGTTGTCTACTTATATTACAGATCGTGACTCTTCTAGTTATTATTTTGATGAAGCGGAAAAAATGCTCGAAGCTCTTTCGACCTCCGAATATAAAGCAGGGAGCCAAAAGGATGCATTTCTGCTACATTCTGTAGGTCACATGCCAAGAGGCGGAGAGGTGGATGCTGCCATTATTTATGCGGACTATTATTATATTGAAGCTCTGACACGTTTCAAAAGACTACAGGCAGGGCGCTCTATATTAGCTAATTTGTAACTCTTATCTCAAACCGTGACACTCTAAAATAACATACTTATGAAAAAGCATTTTTGCTACTTTCTTCTTTCTTTGATTTTTGTTTCTTGTTCTGTGAAAGAAGAAACTCCTGATTATACTCAGTATGTAAATCCCTTGATCGGTAATGCTGATAACGGTCATACCTTTCCCGGTGCTTGTGTACCTTTCGGTTTGGTTCAGGTCAGTCCTGAGTCCGGTACCGGTTCCTGGCGCTATTGTTCGGGCTTTAATTATGATGATGATTTTATCGATGGTTTTACCCAAACGCATCTGAATGGTACCGGTTTACCTGATTTGGGCGATATCCTTCTTTTGCCTTTCTGTAATGAACTCCCATCGGATAGTGTTTATAGAAGCCGATTCAACAAGGAAAGCCAGAAGGCATCCGCCGGTTATTATTCAGTCAGTTTGACGGATGCCAATGTGGATGTCGAACTTACTGCCACGCCTCATACAGCATTCCATAAATATGTGTTTAAGAATGGTAACCCCCGTATCCTGCTCGACCTTCAAAGAGGTCTGATCAATAGTATGGAACGTTTGCATACGCATGTCCTGAATGCCAATGTCTCAATGCCTGATAATTATACTATCATAGGCTATAATGAAGTGACGGAATGGGTACAAAGACAATATTTCTTTGTAATCAAGTTCGACAAACCCTATGCGGTGAAAGAGGAACTCCCCATGCTTGAGGGTGAAAAGGCGAAACGGTTTATCCTTTCCTTCGATGGTACCCAGGGTGATGCCGTTCAGGCAAAGGTGGCTATATCCTCAGTCAGCGTTGATGGTGCTTTGGCATCCCTGGCAAAGGAAAATCCAGACTGGAGTTTCCAGGGTGTAAGGAAGAAAGCTGCTGTAGAATGGAATGAATTGTTGTCCCGTGCCCAAGTTACGGGTACTGAAGAGGAAAAGACCAACTTCTATACCTCCATGTACCACCTGTTCATCCAGCCCAATAACATCGCTGATACGGACGGACAATACAGAGGAGCTGACGATAAGGTCTACACTTCTCCTACAGGTGTCTATTATTCTACTTTCTCCTTGTGGGATACTTACCGTGCGGCCCATCCTCTCTATACTATTCTTTCTCCCGAGCGGGTGGATGGTATGGTACAAACGATGATAGACCATTATAAGGTCAAAGGTGCCCTTCCTATCTGGGCATTATGGGGCAAGGAGAATTATTGTATGATTGGTAACCACGCCATTCCTGTCATCGTGGATGCTTATCTGAAAGGCTTCAGAGGCTTTAATGTCGATGACGCTTATGAGGCCATCAAGGGTTCTTCCATGGTCAGCCACCTGAATTCGGATTGGGAGGTTTACAATCAATATGGTTATTATCCTTTTGATCTGATAACGGTTGAATCTATTTCCAGAACTCTGGAGTCCGGTTATGATGACTATTGTGTGGCTCAGATGGCAAATGCCCTTGGTAAGACTGAAGACTATGAGTATTTCAAGAAAAGATCTGACTTCTATAAGAATTTATTTGATCCTCAGACTAAACTGATGCGCGGGAAAGACTCCAAAGGTAACTGGCGTAGTCCTTTCAATCCGTTCCTTTTGTCCCACGCTTCCACTTCCGGTGGTGACTATACCGAAGGTAATGCCTGGCAATATACATGGCATGTACAACACGATATTCCGGGATTGATTGATCTGATGGGCGGGAAAGAAATATTTGCCTCCAGAATTGATTCATTGTTCCTGCTGGACGATCGAATAGAAGGTGAAGGGTTTGTCTCGGACGTTACCGGTTTGATAGGACAATATGCCCATGGCAATGAACCGAGCCATCATGTGGCTTACCTTTATAGTTATGCCGATCGTAAAGACAAGACACAAGCACTTATTCGAGATATCTTTGATCGTTTTTATTTGCCTAAGCCCGACGGTTTATGCGGAAATGACGATTGTGGTCAAATGTCTGCCTGGTACTTATTCTCCGCTATGGGATTTTATCCTGTAAATCCTGCCGGTGGTGAATATGTACTGGGGGCACCACAGGTGGAGAAGGTTGTGCTGTCTTTGCCCGATAATAAGACATTTACAGTTGAGGCTAAGGGCTTGTCCAAAGACAACAAGTATGTAAAGTCTGTAACATTGAACGGTGCTCCTGTAGAGGGCTTGTCTATACATCATAAGGACATCATGAAGGGTGGAACTCTGATTTTTGAAATGACAAACAAACTATAAATGATCATTTTATAAATAGTAAACTTTAAATCAGATTGGAAAAATGAAACAGAAAGTAAATTCTTCATAGGATATTTGTCATTTAAGGCAAGTAATATAATTGGCCTTATGAGAAATGTATAATATTGATTGGTAAAACCTTAATATTTAATAATGAAAAGTATATATGGAAAAAGATATATATAATACATATAGAAATATATATCATCATCGCTTTAATGCAGTGAAGGTGGTATTATTATCATTGCTATTTCCAATACCTATTTTGGCATCAAACGGTACTGAGTCTCCTAGCATTCAACCTGAAAGTGAGAATATCGTGTTAGATACTCAGAATCATGGTATAGATGGAATATTACAGAGAAAAAAGATAACAGGAAAGGTGTTGGATGAGAAAGGGGAACCTATTATTGGTGCCAACATTCTTGAAAAAGGAACTACTAATGGAGCAATTACAGATATAGATGGTAATTATTCATTGGAAGTTGACGACAATGCTACGATTCAAATTTCTTTTATCGGTTATACAACGAAGGAGCTGAAAGTAAGTGGTTCTAAAAATTTTAATATACGTTTAAAAGAAGATAGTGAGTTACTGAATGAAGTAGTTGTAGTGGGTTATGGTACTCAGAAGAAAGTAAATCTGACTGGTGCTGTTTCTGCTGTGACTATTGATGAAAAAGTTGCGAGCCGTTCTTTATCTAATGTGTCCAGCGGCTTGGCAGGTATGATTCCGGGTTTGCAGGTTACTCAGTCTACCGGTATGGCTGGTAAAGATGGAGCTTCTTTACAAATTCGTGGCTTGGGTACGGTAAACAATGCCGATCCGCTGATTGTAGTAGATGGTATGCCCGATGTTGATATCAATCGTATCAACATGGCGGATGTGGAGAGTATTTCGGTACTGAAAGATGCCGCTTCTGCATCTATTTATGGTTCACGTGCTGCTAATGGTGTTATTTTGATTACAACCCGTACGGGACAGAAGGGAAAGACCAGTATTAATTTCAATGCGTCTTATGCTTTTGAAAACCCAACACGTGCTTACGATTTTATGACCGACTATGCACGTTCATTGACATTGGAACAACGACTTGGTTCTAATAGTAATAGACGTGAAAATCTGATTTTTAAAGATGGCACAATTGACCAATGGATGGCGATGGCTATGATTGATCCGCTCCGGTATCCTAGTACAGACTGGTTTGACATTATTATGCGTACCGGTTCTTTGCAAAATTATACAATGTCGGCAACCGGTGGTAATGATAAATCAAACTTCTACCTTTCTGTAGGTGTGATGGATAAGGAAGGTCTTCAGATAAATAATGATTTTACCCGTTATAATACCCGCTTCAATTATGATTATAAATTGTTTAGCAATGTAAAAGTCGGTGTTCGTTTTGACGGGAACTGGTCTGATTTTACTTTTAGTGGGCAACAAGACGGATTTAGTGGTGAAGGATCCGGCGGTTCCGATATGCAGCATGCTATTGCCGGTGTGACTCCTTATGACCCGATAACAGGGCGTTATGGTGGTGCCATGGCTTATGGAGAAGATATTTTGGCTTATAATCCTTATGCTTATTTTAACAATCAGATACCTAAACAGACCATACAACAAATGAATGGTAATATGTTCTTTGATTGGACTGTATTTAAGGGATTTAAGGCACATGTGGACTACTCTTTAAGCTTTGAGCATGCATTCAAGAAGCAGGCTGATACACCCACTGGAAAAGCTTACAATTTTCAGAGCGGAGAGGATATAGGGCGTTATTATGTTGCCGATGATGCAAAAATATCGAATGACTATAGTACGAATTATAAAACTCAGTTTAATGCCCGTGCAAACTATGAGACAACTATAGCACGTTATCATCACATCAATGCGATGTTTGCTTATAGTGAAGAGTATTGGAATGACCGTAATCTGGGCGCTTGGAGAAATGATCGTATTCACTCTTCTACATCAGAAATCGGGGCTGCATTGAAAAATGTGATGGATAACGGTGGAGGTTCGTCTACTGAGGCTTTGCGTTCTTATATCGGACGTCTTGATTACAATGCTTATGACAAGTATTTGTTCCAGTTTAGTTTCCGTGTAGATGGTTCCTCTAAATTTGCAGAAGGACATCGTTATGGTTTCTTTCCGTCCGCATCTGTTGCTTGGCGTTTTACAGAAGAGGAATTCTTGGAAAAATACCTCTCTTCTTGGCTTTCCTCCGGTAAAATGAGAATGTCTTATGGTAGTACAGGTAACAATTCAGGCGTCGGCCGTTTTGAACAAGTGGAGACTTTGAGTGTGATGAACTATATGACAGATGAGATTGTAAAGGGATTTGCCAATAAGAAGATGATTAATAGGGATCTGACTTGGGAGGTTACTAAAGTCTTCAATTTAGGTTTTGATTTGGGGTTTTTAGATAATCACCTAAGAGCTGAACTGGACTACTATAACCGAGTGACTACCGGTATGAATCGTCCGTCACAAATGTCTATTCATGTGAATGGAGCTTATAATGCTCCGAGAAAAAATATTGGTACTATGCGCAATCAGGGTGTTGAATTGAATTTGACATGGAAAGATAAAATCGGAAAGGTGGATTATTCGGTTAATCTGAACGGTTCATACAATAGAAATGCCTTGGAGGAATGGAATGAGTTTTTGGGACGTGGAAATATTTTCATCGATATGCCTTACAAATTCGTGTATGAATATGTAAACGATGGTATGGCTCAGACTTGGCAAGATATTTATAACCATGCTCCTCAAGGAGCTACGCCGGGTTCTATCCTTAGGAAAGACTTGAATGGTGACGGTATCATAGATGATAAGGATAAGATGGCCCGCCCGAATATTCAGAGTGAGCGCCCGACTACAATGTTGGGTATGACATTGACTGCTGCTTGGAATGGCTTTGACTTGATGGCATTATTCAATGCTTCATTCGGACGTATGGCTTACTGGCATACCAATTTTATGCAGACTAACTTTACAGACAAGCGTTATGCTGCTACTTGGGATCATTGGACCGAACCATGGTCACTGGAAAATCGTAGTGCGAAATGGACACGTATCGGTGTAGGAACCGGTAGTAGTGACTATTTTTTGGAAAGTACGGATTATCTGCGGCTAAAGAATTTACAAATAGGCTATAATTTGCCTAAAGCATGGTTGTCTAAGATTTCTATGACAAACTTGAGATTGTATTTTTCTGCGGAGAACTTATTTACTTTGACAGGCTACTCCGGTTTGGATCCTGAGAAACCGTATAAATCCAATGATTTGTATCCGCTTAACAAATCATACTCATTGGGTCTTAATGTAAGTTTTTAAAGTTTGCTGATTATGAAACAGAATAAAAGAAAATGGTTAAAAATAACATGTCTCGTAGTAGCATGTATGTTAGGATTTTCATCTTGTGTTGATCTGAATCAATATCCTACCGGTGAAGTGGCTTCTGATCTTTTCTGGAAGACCGAAGCTGATGCGGAATATGCATTGAATGCAGTATATTCTCAAGCACGTCGTATGTTCAATCGTGATTATGTATTTGATGGCAATACCGAATATTTCCTTTATAGTGGAAATGTTAGTTCTTCCCAAGCTACGGACATTAGTCTTGCATATCGCGGAGGTTCTTATGCTAATCCGGGTTCCGGTTATGGTGGCGCTTCAGATACCTACTATCAAAATGCTTATGCCACGATTAACTTTGCTAACTATACGATTGATAATATAGAGAAAATGCTTCCCAATGCAAAAAATGAAGAATCTAAAAAGAAGTTGGAAGCGTTTATCGGCGAAGCGCGCATGTTGCGTGGTATGACTTATTTCCGATTGATTTCATTGTGGGGAGATGTTCCTTATTTTGATAAAACAGTGAATGATAATTCGGAAGTGGAATTTATCTCCCGTGCCCCTGTTACCGAGATAAGACAACATATCTATGATGATTTTACGTATGCTTGGGAAAAGTTACCAAACCGACCGGTAGCATTGGGACGTTTTGACAGATGGGGTGCTTTGGCTTTTCGTGGTAAATTGCAACTTTTCTGGGCTTGCTGGAACAGGACTTCGTGGCCTTGGGAAACTCCTGTTGCCCCGAATGGTGGATGGCCGGAATTGGCAACTTTTACTCCGGATCCTGCCGCATCTGCACAAGCTTATAAAGATGCTGCTGCCGATTTCCGCAAAGTAATAGAAGAATCGGGCATCACTTTGTTTAGAAATGGTGAACCCGGTGAATGGGGAAAGATGGGTGACTGTGAAACATTGCCTAATTACTACTATTTGTTTACTCCAGTAGCTAACCAAGATCCGGAACTAATGGTAGGATTTGCTCATGGTGGAACCGGAACAGGACAAGGTGAGGAAGTAATGCGTGATATGGGTACACGTGCCACTGAGAATTCCCAAATGTGGGGACAGCCTAGATTTGAAATAGCAAATCGCTATCAGTCAACAATAACAGGTGATTTTTGTGAGCCGCTTATCGGTATGAATCCCAAAGCACCAGATGCCCGTACTGCCAAGAATTCGGCACTGAATCCTGAATCTTACATTGATCGCGATTACCGTATGAAGTCTACAATCTTGTGGGATGGCGAGACTCTAGTCGGACAATTGAATCGTGCTTTTGACCAGATTCGTAAGTATCAGTATAAGACATTGAATGGTACTATAGATGGTTATGGCGCAATCAATGCAGATAGAGATGCAACCGGTTACATTATGCGTAAATACGTTCGTAACGAACCCGGTTTGGCTCGTAGTGAGGGTAATTATAAAATTTCTGTGATGCGTTTGGCTGATGTTTATCTGATGTATGCCGAAGCGGCTAACGAGGCTTATGGTCCTACTGCTGACGGCGGTTTGGCTTTAGAAGTTGTAAATAAGGTTCGTCATCGTGGCAATCTTCCGGCTTTGAAGCCTGAGAAATATACTGATAAGGAGACTTTCTTCTATGCTATTGAGCAAGAACGTATCATTGAATTGTATGCAGAAGGTCAGCGCTTTTTTGATCTTCGCAGATGGCGTTCGATTGAGCGTGTGTTCAAAGCACCTCAGTCATCTCCGGGATATAAGACTTATGATACTCATGGTGCAGAGCGTACTCACTATTTCAATAATACGAGCTATAAAACGTATCAACAGCAATACATCTTCCGTATTCCACCCGGAGAAAGAAATAAGAATCCGAATTTGACTCAAAATACTCCTTGGTTATAATATAAATTGATTAAGATGAAACTGATGAAAAATAAAATCTGGATGTTTTTTGCTTTGGCATTGACATTAGTAGCATGTAATGATGATCCTATAGATGATGACGGTCTGTTGATTACTAATCGTACAGAGTGCTATGTTAACAATTTTGATTTGCTGGATACCGATTTTAATACAGTAAAAGTGGGTAATGCTTACATTGATACATTAGCTCAGGTAGCTGTGATCTATGTGAAGTTCGGTACTCCTATGATTAATTTGTGGCCGCAAGTCTCTTTGTGTGAGGATGCAAAACTCAATCCTAAAATTACTGCCAGAGTGGATTTCACAAGATCTAAATTGGATATGGAGTTTATTGACGGTGATTGGTCCGGTAATATTGCTACTAATCAATTAGGTGAGCGTATTGTGGCTAATCCGGGAGCATTCCCTGAGAATCCTGTGCGCTATAGCGTCATTTCTGGTAACAGGAAGATTAAGAAAGAATATAAATTCTTGGTAGTAGAACGTCCTTTACAATAATAAAAAACGAACAACTATGAAATTGAAATATTGTAATGCTTTATTTTTGGCTCTTGCTCTTTGTGCATGCGAAGACGATCCGAAATTCTTCCATGATGCAATTACGGAACTGTCCAATGATTGTATCAAGAGAAGTCTACCTGTAGCTCCCAATATTGTGAACAATGATATTGAATTTGCTTATGCGATGGCTATGCCAAAAGAACTCGGTAAATTGACTTCTGCACAAGTTGTGGCGTCCATTGCCGGTGAGGAAGGTACTTATTTTGATCCTAATTCCTACTATACAAATAACTCTGGGCAGGATATTCCTGTACGGGTAGCTAGCGATAGTAAAACAATAGGAGAAACCACTAGTGTAGAGTTTACAGTAGATACCTGTGCTTCGACTTTGCGCTATTATTATAGAATTCCTGAAGCGGCAAAAGGCAAAAATGTGAAATTCACTTTCTCTGTGAAAGCTAGTAATGGTCAAACTGCTCATTACGACATGGGTCCGTACAAAATATCTAAGATGGATATGACATTGAAGCAAACGTTGACTCCGGAAAATTGTTTCATATCTTTCCGTAATGAAAGTGAAGCTGTACATATCTATTCTGCGGAAGAGGTACAGAATAATCCGTCTTTGTTGGAAAAGATTGATTTGATGTATGCTTATAGTGCTAAAGGGGATATCTCTCATGCCATTTACACTGCCTCTTCTCCTGCAGAGTATATGAACGGAGTATCATTACCCGCAGGATTCGTCAACGATACCAAGCTGATAAAAATATTTGGTATGCAGGATCGTCAACTGGCCGATCTGAAGTATAATGTGTATGTCGATGATTTGGATTTCCAGACACTGAACATGGATAAGACTATTAATTATCTGCTGGGTTTGAAAGAAGAAAGCGGAATTTGGGTAGAAACTGCCGATGGTAAATATCGTGCCTATGTCTATGTCAATAAAGCGCCGGGAACAGACATGACAATTAGTGTCAAGCGATATCCTATGAAGTAAGATTGCTTCATGAATATGTATAATAATTGATTTTGTGGGTGCTATAAGCGTTTTTTATAACTTTGTAGCACCCCCACTATTTAATGAAAATAATAAGATGAAAAAAAAGTATGTTGCCTTTATCGTTTTCGTGAATATCTTGTTTTGTATTACTCCGGCTTTTGCTCAATCATTTGTGCATCCGGGAATACACATGAATAAGGATGATTTGAATTTTATGAGAGAGCAAGTCCAAAGTGGAAAGAATCCATGGAAACAGGCTGCTGAACTATTGGATAAACATATTTCCTCTAAGTTTAAATTTACTCCTTATGCCCATATCGTTAGTGGACCTTTTGCAAAACCCGATATTGGTGGCTTCGATTTGATGAATTCCTCAGAAGCTGCTTATAGTTGTGCTCTTTTATGGTATGCTACGAAAGAAGAACGTTATGCTCAGAAAGCGATAGAAATCATTGATGCCTGGTCGTCTAAATTGCGCAGTTTTGATGAGAACAATGCCAAGTTTTTGGTAGCCTTCACCGGCTATGAGTTTTGTAATGCAGCAGAAATCCTACGTTATACGTATCCGGGTTGGACTGAAAAGAATACAGAAAGCATGACGCACTTAATGATGTCGGTCTATTTCCCGATGATTCGTTATTATTTTACGGATGCTAATGGCAATTGGGATGGGGCAATCATACATACCTTGATGTCGATAGCTGTTTTTACTGATAATAGAGAGTTGTTTGATAATGCCATCTACCATTATCTTCATGCACCGGATAACGGAAGTATGGTGAGATATATTTATCCGAATGGGCAATGTCAGGAAACTTGCAGAGATATGGGACATGTACAGATGGGGTTGTATGAATTTGCATCTGCGGCTCGTGTCGCTTTTACTCAGGGAACTGACTTGTTCAGTGCAGCTGATAATCGTTTAGCTTTAGGATTGGAATATACGGCTAAATGGATAACCGGTGGTGATGTCTTTGCCTATGGTGTTCCTTCTGAACGAGGACGGTTTGGATGTCGTGGTGGTTTTGAATATTTTTTGGATTATTACACTTCAGTCGGGATAGATATGCCTAACTTACGTGAATTGATAAGCCGTACAGCTGTAACCAACCCTGAAAACGCATTGTGGAGATTAAGTTCTTATAGTGTACAATTGCATAATAAAAAAAATGCCTCTTTGCGTAGCATCTCTCCAAGTCCTGTGGCTTATATGGCTGGTGCAAGAACCGAAAGCAAGATCGAGAAAGGTCTGGTTATTATTGAGCCGAGTAAAAATCTGCAATCTGTATTAGATACACATGCCGGTTCCGGAAAAACACTGTTGCTTCGTAAAGGCGAATATAGACTGAAAGAATCATTAAATATTCCATCGGGCATTCATATTCGCGGCGAGGGACTGAATACGGTCTTGATATGTGAACCTTCGGTCCGTACGGCTGCCATTATGTTAAAGGATTTGGATGCACATGATATAACGATTGAGAATTTGGTTGTGGATGGAGCTTGGGTACATGATGCAGGTTCCGATCCTAATACGGGAAGATTTAATCGTACCGGTCGTCTAAGCAATAACTTAACAGGAATCTCATTGAGAGGAGAAGTCGGACATGATTTACGGAATATCACGTTTAAAGACTTAACGGTAATCAATTTTTCTCGTACCGGTGTCTACATATCAGATGCACAAGGGGTAGAAATTGATGCTTGTAACTTCTCGGATAATGGTTCACATGTTGTTCCAGGTCCAAGATTGCAACATAATCTTTTGATTCAACATTCTAAGGATATCCGGATTAAAAATTCAAGATTTGATGCTTCCCTGAAGGGTTGTGGCATTGTATTGGATAATTGCAACGGAATTCGTGTCGAAGACTGTGAGGTAGCTCGTAATGACTGGCATGGCATTATGATGGCCGAATGTCAAAATGGAACAACGAGTGGATGCTTGATAGAAGGTAACGGAGGTTGTGGATTTTATGGTGACTATTATTATAAGGGATCAAAAAACCTTGTGGTAAAGAATAATAAGATTCAATATAATAACAATTATGCTGTTAAGTGCTTTGCCGTTGATAATCTTTCTGTTGCGAATAATATTTATAGATGGAACGGCTCTAACGATAAGCAGGAATTTTTGTCTTCAAAAAAGAAGTTACAATTAGAATGTTTGACTGGGGGTGAATAATTTGTTTTACTAAATTGGCAAAAGAGGTTATTTCAACATACGATTTGAAATAACCTCTTTTTTCTTGGTAATTATTCTACTACTCCATATAGAATAATTCCGGTAGCTGAATAGTGACAGGTGAATTGTCGGGGTTTACTTCCATTATATCTGCCATATAATCCCACCACTTCTGTACAATAGGATTGTTACCCATGTCCTGAGAGGATGCTCCACCATTCACTTTTTGGCAGGCAAACAGGATGTTGGTGTCTTTATCCCAATAGATGGAATAATCATACACTCCATTTTCTGATAACATTTTCTTTAGTTCGGGCCAGATGGCAGCATGTCTTTTCTCATACTCCTTTTCAAATCCCGGTTTTAAATACATTTTAAAGGCTTCACGTTTCATGATAATTTTTTTTAAGAGTTTGATTTATTCTTAAAAGGAATGTGATAGGAAGGTATGGTATATGTGATTTGTGTGCAATATTCGCAATACTTTTTCATATACGCAAGGAAATTGACAATAAAAAGAGTTGAAGAAGAAATCAGAATATTGTCTATCATATCCTTTTTTTGTCTATTTATATATTTGCAGTTTAGGGGTAAATTTGCAGCGAATAAAGGAATGTGATAAGGTATGTATTTGTGATGTGCGTGAAAGTTTTCTTTAGGTATATAATTATAGAAACACTAATGTATTAGTAACATGAAAAAAGTAACACTGATTCTTTGCTTATTATTATCAACTTTTTCAATATTTGCTCAAAAAGCGAAGAAAGAAATTGTTGTAGGACCTGCTCTTTCGGATTTCCCGGTGGCGTTTTGTCTTTTAACTCATGGAGACAAACAATTTGTTGCTTACTATGCTCCAGATCATCAGATGATAGTGGCTTCACGTAATATTAATGAAGATAAGTGGGCTTATCAATCTCTGCCTTCAAAAATTGGGTGGGACGGTCATAATTCTATTGCAATGAAGGTGGATAGTGATAATCAGATTCATTTAAGTGGAAATATGCATGTAAATCCTTTGATGTATTTCAGAACAACCAAACCATTAGATATAACTTCGTTTAAAGAAATTAATTATATGGTAGGCAAAGATGAAATGAAAGCTACCTATCCGGCTTTTATGGATGGTCCTGATAATGCATTTCTTTATCATTATAGAGATGGAGGCAGTGGTAATGGAAATGAGATTTTCAATATTTATGATGTGAAGACACAGACGTGGAGCCGACTTCTTGACAAACCTTTGACAGACGGCAAGAATCAAAGAAATGCTTATATGAGTGGTCCAAGCTTGGGGCCTGATAATTATTATCATTTAGTTTGGGTATGGAGGGATTCCTATCTCTGTGAGACTAATAATCACCTATCTTACGCCCGTAGCCGTAATTTGAAAGATTGGGAGAGCATAGAGGGAAAACGTGTAGAACTTCCGATAACGATTGAACAAAAAGATTTGTGGGTTGATCCGGTACCTGTAAAAGCTGGTCTTATTAATGGTGGGGCACAAGCGGGATTTGATAATAAAAATCGTTTGTTTATTACTTATCATAAATTTGATGAGAATGGTAACAATCAGGCTTATGTAGCTCGATTTAATGATGATAAATGGGAAATCAAGCAAATTAGTGACTGGAATTACCGATGGTATTTCTCTGGTGGAGGAGGCATTGTTTTTGAAATAGCATTAAAGGGGGCTCAGAAATATGGAAATAATCTGGTGAAGATTAATTATAATCATGTTAAGTATGGTGAAGGTTATTGGTTGGTCGATGAAAATACTTTGAAGGTTGTCAAGACTGTAACCGTAAAGTCGCCATCAATAAAGAAAGGATCTGAAGAGAATACGGAATTGTCTTTGATTAAAAAAACGGTTAATGACTGTGGAAAAGGTTTTAAAGGAAAGAAATTTTATATGGAGTGGGAGACTTTGCCTCAAAACCGTGATAAGAAACGTGAAGGAATATCTGCTGAGCCTACCATACTGAAAGTTATTGAAGAAGCAGTACGGTAACTATGATTAAGTAACCCTAGCCATTATATGGCTTATTTTTATAAGGGTTGTTTTGTTATTATATGATGATAAAAAGTTTACAGCTGAACTTAAGGGACTGATCCCTTTTAAGATATACTCTGAAAGAGGGAACATTCACTATACTACTGAACCCTATTCACTATACGACTGAATGCCATTCAGTCGTATAGTGAATAGGGTTCAGTAGTAATATAATAAACAGCTCTCTTTATGTGATTTTTATCTGTTCTGTTTTTTAACTGTTAACCTTTCTTCGTTTGTTTGTATTGGCGGGGTGATATACCCATAATCTTATGGAAGAGTCTGGAAAAATAATAGCAGTCTTCAATGCCTATCTTATAACAAACCTGATTGATTTTTATATCAGTGAAGTCCAATAACTGGCATGCATACTGTATTTTTAGTTGATTGAAGTAAGTAAGAGGTGCATATCCGGTACGTTTACTGAATAAGGCTGAAAAGTGTGAGGTCGAATAACCAGTATGTGCAGCAATATCTTGCAGGGTTAATTTCTTTTCAATGCTCTCATTCATAAAATGGATGGCAGCGGTAATAATATCACATTCGTCAGATGAATCGGCAGAGGCGCTTCGATATTGTTGCAGATAGCGTACAGTGCCCAAATAATGATAAAATATAGAGCAAGCATAAAGCAGGCTTTCATGGCTATACCCCATACTTAAGGTATGAAGAATTTCTTCAAACATATTGGTGCGGTTGGTTATCCGCGAGTGAATATTTGGATTTATCTCAATAGGACGCAAACATTGTTTGGCAAAGTGGGGAGCTAATTTACCTTTAAAGTGAATCCAATAGATCGTCCAGGGATTGTCATCGTTCGCACCATAAGAATGAGTGCATCCGGCCGGTAGAATGAAATATTGATTAGCGGAAACATGAAATTCCTCTTCATTTACTTTGTACCATCCTTCACCTTCAGTGCAATAGATAAATATATATTGCATAATGGGATCTTTTCTTTCACGAAAATGATGCCAAGCTTTAGGATAATAACCAATATCCGTAATATGCAAAATGGCTGAAATAGGATCGTTTTCCATTTCCTGAATGATGGCTGGAGGTAGTACAACGGCACGTTCTCCGTGAAAGCCGTCTCTTTGCTTTATCATAATGTTAGATATTAAGTATGCTAGTTGTGGCAAAGATAAATCTAATTTCGGAATATAATCCATCTTTATCCTGTTTTTATCTATTTTCTAGTCTTGAAAAAGTGACTTAATTTGCATCGTAAAATCATTGAAAGAACTATGAAGAAGAAAATATTCACATATCTGCTTATGATCTGTATGGTTTCAGCCATGGGTGGATTACTTTTTGGCTATGATTGGGTAGTAATTGGTGGTGCTAAAATCTTTTATGAACCCTTCTTTTCGTTAGAAGGATCGGCGGCTATGCGTGGATGGGCTATGAGTAGTGCATTGGTTGGCTGCTTGGTTGGTGCTTTGTTATCAGGTGTGTGGAGTGACCGCTATGGGCGTAAGAAGATGTTGATTATCGCGTCTTTCCTTTTTACGGTTTCGGCTATAGGTACCGGAGCTGTAGATGACTTTGGATGGTTTGTTTTCTATCGTATAGTGGGAGGTTTTGGAATAGGCATCGCTTCAAATGTATCTCCTATTTATATTGCTGAGGTATCTCCCGCCTCTGTTCGGGGCAAATTTGTGTCACTTAACCAGTTGACTATTGTTCTTGGCATCTTGATGGCTCAGATAGCCAATTGGGCGATTGGAGACTATTATACTGCGGGGGCCAATGAATTAAGTTCTCAAAGTGTAGAATGGGCATGGCGTTGGATGTTTTGGGCAGAATTAATTCCTGCCGGATTGTTTTTTGTTCTTTCTTTTATTATTCCTGAAAGCCCACGTTGGTTGGCATCTAAAGATAAATCTGCCGAGGCTGAGAAAATATTGATTAAAGTTGGCGGCAATGAGTATGCCAAACAAACATTGCAGGAATTGAAACAAGTTGTCGGTAGAGAACAAGAATGCGTAAGATGGAGTGAATTGTTTCGTCCGAACGTTCGTAATGTTTTGGTTATCGGTATAGTTCTAGCTGTTTTCCAACAATGGTGTGGTATTAACGTGATTTTTAATTATGCCCAAGAAATCTTCTCGGCTGCAGGATATGAAGTGTCTGATGTATTGATGAATATTGTGGTGACTGGAGTTACAAATGTCGTATTTACATTTGTGGCTATCTATACAGTCGATCTTTGGGGACGCCGTACATTAATGTTTGTAGGATCAATAGGTTTAGCTTTTATTTATATTACACTCGGCTGCTGTTATTGGCTTGGTCTGAGTGGTTGGCCCATGTTGTTACTGGTGGTAATGGCAATTGCTTGCTATGCAATGTCATTGGCACCGGTAATATGGGTTGTGCTTTCTGAAATCTTCCCCGTTCGTATCCGTGGTATGGCAATGGCTCTTTCTACTTTCTTTTTGTGGGTTGCTTGCTTTTTATTGACTTATACTTTTCCGCTTTTGAATGAAGCGGTAGGTGCATCAGGCACTTTTGGATTGTATGGTATCATTTGCTTTTTAGGTTTTCTATTTATTAGCAGCAAGCTACCTGAAACAAAAGGTAAGACATTAGAAGAATTGGAAAAAGAATTAACGAAATAATAAATATTATATATGATTGAAAATGTGAATGTTTGGGAGGAAGATGTCTTACTCCCCACCTATGGTATTGGTCAGCCTGAGAAGAATCCTATATTTTTGGAGAAGCGCGTTTATCAGGGAAGCAGTGGCGTGGTATATCCTTATCCCGTTATAGAAAAGATTGAAGATAAATGCGAGGATAAAAGCTATCATGCTGTCTTTCTTGAAAATGAATATCTGAAAATAATGATATTGCCAGAATTGGGTGGACGAGTACAAATGGCTTATGATAAAATAAAACAACGGCATTTTGTTTATTATAAT
>JAEXAJ010000153.1 GCA_023458215.1 Bacteroidota bacterium | reverse complement strand
AATAAAAAAGGGCAGCTTCACAGCTCCCCTTATTTTTTTTAACCTAAACCTTAACTATGAAAAAATCTAATGTTTCTTTCATTCCACAAATTTGGCAATTAATTCTTTGTGCGCCAAACTAATGCTCAGGAAATGTTCGTATTGTTAACATTAATTAGTATAGAGGCTATATATTAGTAGTTTAAACACGTATTTTTCTTTTATTTCGTCACTTAGAATTGCTTCGGAAGGCGTATCTTTGCAGACGCAAAATGATAATTTAGCAATATAGCGTTGGTAAATTATCGTTTATAAACTCAATTAGAAAAACAAATTTATGGAAAAGGAAATGGGAGCAGACTTTAAATCTGCAACTACTGAGGACAACAAGAAGTTGTTCATCGAAACTTATGGCTGCCAAATGAACGTGGCCGACAGTGAAGTAATCGCATCCGTCATGCAGATGGCAGGATATTCTGTGGCTGATACACTGGAAGAGGCTGACGCGGTGTTTATGAATACTTGTTCTATTCGTGACAACGCCGAGCAGAAGATTCTGAACCGTTTGGAATTCTTCCATTCGATGAAGAAGAAGAAACGTAATCTGATTGTGGGTGTTTTGGGTTGTATGGCAGAGCGTGTCAAAGACGACCTGATTAATAACCATCATGTAGATTTGGTAGTAGGCCCTGATGCCTACCTTACATTACCTGAATTGATTGCGGCTGTAGAAGCCGGCGAGAAAGCCATGAATGTGGAGCTTTCTACTACGGAGACTTACCGGGATGTGATTCCGTCGCGTATTTGTGGAAACCATATCTCCGGCTTTGTATCTATTATGCGTGGGTGTAATAATTTCTGCACTTACTGCATTGTCCCCTATACCCGCGGACGCGAGCGTAGTCGTGACGTAGAGAGCATCTTGAATGAGGTAGCCGACTTGGCAGCAAAAGGTTATAAAGAAGTGACTTTGCTGGGACAAAACGTCAATTCTTATCGTTTTGAGAAAGCGGATGGAGAAGTGGTTACTTTCCCAATGTTGCTTCGCATAGTGGCAGAGGCCGCGCCGGGCATTCGTGTACGATTTACTACTTCTCATCCCAAGGATATGAGCGATGAAACCCTGCAAGTCATTGCCGAAGTACCTAATGTTTGCAAGCACATCCACCTGCCCGTACAAAGCGGAAGTTCACGCATCTTGAAACTTATGAACCGTAAATATACTCGCGAATGGTATTTGGAACGTGTTGCGGCGATTCGCCGTTTGATTCCCGATTGCGGTTTGTCTACCGATATCTTCACCGGTTTTCACAGCGAGACGGAAGAGGATCATCAAGAGACTCTTTCGCTGATGGAAGAGTGTGGTTACGATGGCGCTTTCATGTTCAAGTACTCCGAGCGTCCCGGTACGCATGCGTCCAAGCATCTGCCGGATGATGTGCCCGAAGATATAAAGATTCGTCGCTTGAATGAAGTGATTGCGATGCAGAACCGTCTGTCGGGCGAAGCAAATGCCGGGTGTATCGGCAAGACTTACGAAGTACTGGTAGAAGGTGTTTCCAAACGTAGCCGCGAGCAACTCTTCGGTCGTACCGAGCAAAACCGTGTGGTTGTTTTCGACCGTGGCACGCATCGTGTGGGCGACTTTGTGATGGTAAAGATTACCGAATCAAGTTCCGCTACCTTGAAGGGGGAAGAGGTCTTTCCGTCTTGATTGAGAATTTGAGTGGTGTTTGCTATCCCAAGGTTGATATGGCATGGTCTAAAGGTTATGGTGATACCCCTTGATCGCAGATTCTGTTTTCAAGGATAAAAAGAGGCTGTGTGAAAACTCTCTTGATGCTTTCTTTTAGGCACGGATTACGCGGATTTCACTGTTTTAGTTTACTTAATCCGTGTTATTCCGTGTAATCCGTGCCTAAAATATTATCATTATGTAAGCACTCAAGTGCTTTTTACACAGCCTCTTGGTTATGCGGCATTTCTTGTTATTTTGCCATTGCCAGCAAGTTATGTGTAAAGTTTACCTTGTTGTAACTTACCATTGTCCAGTCGGATTTATCTGTGTTTTGCTGGAAGTACTTGTAGGCTACCGGGATGTTTTCATCATTTAATTCGTATACGCTTTTCTTTACATCAGAGTCGAATGCTTTGTGTGAATTGTTCCAACGGCCGTAAAGCATGGTGATTTCATTTTCGCTATATTGATAGGATATCTTGAAATAAGGTGTCCATTCGTTGCGTGTACTGTCCCATTTGGAGGCTTCTTTGCCGGTCAGACGATTTTGGTCGTCGTACGTAAAGTTGTAGCGGATGTGGCGGTAAAGCTGTGCGCCGTCTTTCTTGAAGATAGTCTTGGCAACTACCAATTCGTTTTTTACTTCTTCATTGGTGATGAAGTTACTGTCCTGTGCCTTTGCTTCTGAATTCATAACACTTACGATAACCATTGCTACGAATGCGACTGCTTTGAATAAACTTGTAGTTTTCATAATCTTTATTTTTTTATTGTTACTATTCTTGTTTTATCTTTAGACGTCCGCTTCGATTGAAAAAGTTGCATTTCGGTTTGCTTTTTCTTTTCGAACGCCTTCGCCTAATAATAGTCAATTCGCGTGCCAAAGATGTAAGTTGTTGATATTCAGTAAAAAGGTATTTTCTGCCTCTGTTCATTATCGGACACTTGTCCGCTTGATAACGGACAATGTCCTGAGAAATAGACATAACAAAAGTTTCAATACATGAAACCAGTAGTTTCATACGTTGAAACCAACAGTTTCATGCGTTGAAACTGGGAGTTTAGACTGTTGAAACCAGGAGTTTACATCATTGAAACTGATCATATAGAGCGTGATAGATACTTGTTAAAATATTTATCTATCACGCGTATCTATCACGCTTTAATTGTTTGATTATTAGTTTTGTATGGCATGTTGCGTGATAGCGTGACGGATAAAACTAGTTTTTAAACTTTGTAGAGAGTCAGAGATCTTTATTTCCAAAGCTTAAGTGAAGTTACTTCTGCTTATCATTAACCTCATTCTTTCACATTTTGATTTAAATAGTTTAGGGTGGTAACAGGGTAATCGGTTGGAATATGTACAGTAAAGGTCGTTTATTATTAAATCTCCTTAACGAAAGCCTTGTAAATCACTTTTTATTTGTTATTTTGCACCAAATTTAGGTGTATTGTGGTCTGTCAGTTCAGGCTGCATTTCCTTTTTGGCAGAACGTTCGATGAATAAATTCACTATAAAAGCTTGTCCGTTATGCGGCGGTACGCAGATAGAGCGTGCCCTGACTTGCGTAGACCATTATGCCTCGGGCGAAATGTTCCACTTGTGCCGTTGTCAGGATTGCGGATTTCTTTTCACGCAAGATTTTCCTGTGGAAACGGAGATAGGACGCTATTACGAGACTCCCGATTATATTTCCCATTCCGATACGAAGAAAGGGGCGATGAACTCCGTTTATCACTGGGTGCGCAACTATATGTTGGGGCGTAAGGCTCGTCTAGTGACGCACGAAGCACACCGTAAGGAA
Organism: Bacteroidota bacterium; assembly: GCA_023458215.1. The sequence continues at coordinate 17,501 of JAEXAJ010000153.1, read as the reverse complement.
GGCCGCCTGCTGGACATCGGTACCGGTACCGGATACTTTGCGGACACCATGCAGCGCCGTGGCTGGCAAGTGGAAGCGGTAGAGAAAAATGCCGGAGCACGTGCCTTTGCCAAAGAACATTTCAACCTGGATGTAAAACCGGATACGGCTTTAAAAGATTTTGAACCCGGAAGCTTCGATGTGATCACCCTGTGGCATGTGATGGAACATCTGGAACCGCTTAATGAGATGTGGCAGACTTTGAACTCCTTGTTGACAGATAAAGGTGTGCTGATAATAGCCGTACCCAACTGTTCTTCTTTCGACGCAAAGAAGTACGGCGCTTACTGGGCTGCCTACGATGTGCCCCGCCACTTGTGGCACTTCACTCCGGGCACTATGCAGCAGTTCGGTTCCAAACACGGGTTTATTATGGCAGAGCGTCATCCCATGCCGTTCGACGCATTTTATGTGTCGATGCTGACGGAGAAGCACATGCGGCATTCGTGCACCTTCCTGCGCGGAATGATTACCGGAACATTGGCATGGCTTAGCTCGCTGGTAAAGAAAGAGCGTAGCAGTTCGATGATCTACGTGTTCAGGAAGAAACAGAAATAAGATGAAGATGATAAAGAAAAAGAATAAGATAAAGTATTAATTCTCAATTCTCAATTTAACAAGTGAAGGCGAAAGGTAAAAATAACTCGGTATCTTACTTTGATATGCAGTTCATCACGTCCAGTATTAGTACGACGATGGTGTTGCTGTTGCTGGGACTTGTCGTATTCTTTGTGCTGGCTGCGCATAATCTTTCTATCTACGTGAAGGAAAATATCAGTTTCTCCGTCCTTATCAGTGACGACATGAAGGAGAGCGATATCCTGAAATTGCAGAAGAAACTGGATAAAGAAGCTTTCGTGAAAGAAACAGAATACATTTCCAAGAAACAAGCCCTTCGCGAACAGACGGAAGCAATGGGTACAGACCCGCAAGAGTTCCTGGGTTATAATCCTTTCACGGCATCCATCGAGATAAAGCTGCATTCCGATTATGCCAACTCGGATAGTATTGCCAAGATTGAGAAGCTGATTAAGAAGAATACTAATATCCAGGAAGTGCTTTATCAGAAAGACCTGATAGATGCCGTCAATGATAATATCCGCAACATCAGTTTGATGCTCTTGGGACTGGCTGTGATACTCACATTCATCTCTTTTGCATTGATAAACAATACCATCCGGCTCACAATTTATTCCAAACGCTTCCTTATTCATACCATGAAGCTGGTAGGGGCGAGTTGGGCATTTATTCGTCGCCCGTTCCTGCGGCGTAACTTCTGGATTGGCGTATTGTCTGCTGTGGTGGCGGATGCTATCTTGTGGGGAGCTGCCTATTGGCTGGTTTCTTACGAGCCGGAATTGATAAAGGTTATCACTCCCGACGTGATGCTGTTGGTGTCTGCATCGGTATTGGTGTTCGGGGTACTTATAACTTGGCTGTGCGCCCTGCTTTCCATCAACAAATATCTGAGGATGAAGGCGGGTACATTATATTATATATAGAATAAGGTAACGAGGAGACAAGATGACGAGGATGATACTCATCGGACATTTCATCTTGTCCCCTTGTTTCCTGAAATCTTGTCAACTAAATAAACAATAAATAGATGGATAAACAGAAATTCGCTTTTGACAAAACCAACTTTATCCTGCTGGCTATCGGTATGGCAGTGGTAATTATCGGTTTTCTTCTGATGACCGGCCCGGTGTCTACGGCAACGCACTTCGAGCCGGATATCTTCAGTGTGAGACGCATTAAAGTAGCTCCTGTGGTTTGTCTCTTGGGCTTCGTGTTCATGATATACGCTGTGTTGCGTAAACCTAAAACAAAAAAGGAGGTTAACGAGTAATTATGGGAGATTTGAGTACTCTTGAGGTGATTATTATTGCTATCGTCGAAGGTTTGACGGAGTTTTTGCCGGTTTCTTCTACCGGGCACATGATTATAACACAAAATATACTGGGTGTAGAGAGCACGGAGTTTGTAAAAGCGTTTACGGTGATTATCCAGTTCGGCGCTATCCTTTCAGTGGTTTGTCTGTACTGGAAACGGTTCTTCAAGCTGAATCATACTCCGGTGCCGGAGGGAACTTCTGCTTTGAAATGTTTTTTGCATAAGTTCGACTTCTACTGGAAACTACTGGTAGCATTCATTCCCGCAGCTATACTGGGCTTCTTGTTCAGCGACAAAATAGACGAGATGTTGGAGAGTGTAACAGTAGTAGCCGTAATGCTTGTCATTGGCGGTATATTCATGCTATTTTGCGATAAAATCTTCTCGAAAGGCAGTGAAGATACCGTCTTGACAGAGAAGAAGGCTTTCAATATCGGTTTGTTCCAGTGCATTGCCATGATACCGGGCGTTTCACGTTCCATGGCAACCATCGTAGGTGGTATGTCGCAGAAGCTGACCCGCAAGGCTGCCGCTGAATTTTCATTCTTCCTGGCTGTGCCTACTATGTTTGCGGCTACGGCTTATAAGATGCTGAAACTCTTCCTGGATGGAGGAACGGAGATTATTGTGAACAATATGCCTGCTTTGATTATTGGTAATGTGGTTGCTTTTGTAGTAGCTCTGCTGGCTATCAAGTTTTTTATCAATTTTGTGACGAAGTATGGTTTCAAGGCATTTGGTTGGTATCGCATCATTGTTGGCGGATTGATTCTGATCCTATTACTGACAGGTCATAATCTGGAGGTAATGTGATGATGAACTTTAAAGAAGGAGAAGTTTTATTTTTCAATAAACCGCTGGGCTGGACCTCGTTCAAGGTTGTAGGACATGCACGTTACCACATCTGCCGGCGTATAGGAGTTAAGAAACTGAAAGTAGGTCATGCCGGAACGCTCGACCCGCTTGCCACAGGAGTAATGATTATCTGTACAGGCAAGGCTACCAAGCGGATAGAAGAATTTCAATATCATACGAAAGAGTACATTGCCACCATTCAGTTGGGCGCTACTACTCCGTCATACGATTTGGAACACGAAATAGACGCTACCTATCCTACTGAGCACATCACTCGTGAGTTGGTAGAAGAAATCTTGAAAAAGTTTATCGGCGAGATTCAACAAGTACCGCCCGCTTTTTCGGCTTGCATGGTAAACGGCAAGCGTGCTTACGACCTCGCCCGTAAGGGGGAAGAGGTAGACTTGAAACCGAAGCTGCTGGTCATTGACGAGATAGAGTTGCTGGAATGCAATTTGCCCGAAATCAAAGTCCGCGTAGTATGCAGCAAAGGTACATACATCCGCGCTTTAGCTCGTGATATTGGTGAGGCCCTAAATAGTGGTGCCCATCTCACTGCTTTAGAGCGTACCCGTGTGGGCGATGTCCGCATAGAAGATTGCCTCAACCCACTTGATTTTAAAGAGTGGATCGATGCGCAAGAGGTAGAAACAAATAACTTATAACTTATAACTCATAACTAATTATGAAACTGTCGCAATTTAAATTCAAGCTTCCCGAAGAGAAGATAGCTTTGCACCCCACGAAGTACAGAGATGAGTCGCGCCTGCTGGTGCTTCATAGAAAGACAGGCGAAATCGAACACCGGATGTTTAAGGATGTCCTGGATTACTTCGATGATAAGGATGTATTTATCTTCAATGACACTAAGGTATTCCCTGCCCGCCTGTATGGTAACAAGGAAAAGACCGGTGCCCGTATCGAAGTGTTCTTGTTGCGTGAGTTGAATGAAGAGCTTCGCCTTTGGGACGTACTGGTAGATCCTGCCCGTAAGATCCGTATCGGCAATAAACTCTATTTTGGTGATGATGACTCAATGGTAGCCGAAGTGATTGATAACACCACTTCACGTGGCCGTACCTTGCGCTTCCTCTACGACGGACCGCACGATGAGTTCAAAAAGGCACTCTATGCGTTGGGCGAAACTCCGCTGCCCCACAGCATTATTAATCGTCCCGTAGAACCGGAGGATTCCGAACGTTTCCAATCCATCTTTGCTCGTAACGAAGGTGCTGTAACCGCTCCTACTGCCAGCCTGCACTTCAGCCGTGAATTGCTGAAACGTATGGAGATCAAGGGAATTGATTTTGCATATATCACTTTGCATGCCGGCTTGGGTAACTTCCGTGATATTGATGTAGAAGACCTTACCAAACATAAAACAGACTCTGAGCAGATGCTTGTAAACGAAGAAGCTGTAAGGGTTGTTAATCGTGCAAAAGACTTCAACAAGCAAGTTTGTGCGGTAGGTACTACTGTAATGCGTGCTATTGAAAGCACAGTCAGCACAGACGGTCATCTGAAGGAATACCAGGGTTGGACAAATAAGTTCATCTTCCCTCCGTATGACTTTACGGTTGCCAACGCCATGATATCCAACTTCCACATGCCGCTTTCTACCTTATTGATGATTGTTGCTGCCTTCGGTGGTTACGACCAGGTAATGAATGCATACGATATTGCGTTGAAAGAAGATTATCGCTTCGGTACGTATGGGGATGCGATGCTGATTACGGATAAGTAATATGAATGAAGAATTAAGAATGAAGAATGAAGAATTGCCGTGCGGTGTAAACGCGCAGCCTGATTCTTCATTCTTCATTCCTCATTCTTCATTTCTCTTTTTAGGTCTTGGAACTAACTTGGGCGATAAGGAGCAATACCTCCATACCGCCGTACAGAAAATAGGAGAGCGGATAGGGAAAGTGATTTCTCTTTCCGCTTTTTATGCTACTGCACCTTGGGGTTTTTCTTCGGATAACACCTTTCTCAATGCTGCTCTGTGTGTAGAGACATCTCTATCTGCTTTCGATGTATTGCATATCACGCAGGAAATTGAGCGTGAAATGGGGCGTACTCATAAATCTGTCAATGGTGCATATAGTGACCGGGTGATAGATATCGACTTGTTGCTTTGCTTTGCATCCGATGGCAAGCCTGTCTTGCTGGATACTCCTGAACTCAAACTTCCCCATCCGTTGATGCAGGAACGCCGTTTTGTTATGGAACCATTGGCGGAGATTGCTACTGATGTGGTGCACCCGGTATTTAATAAGACAATAGGGGAGTTATTATAGGAAAAAGCTATATCTTTGCTTTTGAGTTTATAACCTTTGAGTCGATGCTTAGATACGTTACCCCTTTTCTTCTCTTTATTTGTGTTTGTTCCGGCGTGATAGCTGCGGACAAGACGGACGATGCCGCTTTGCTTCAAAAATTGGATAAGATGATTGCGCAACGTGAGATTTATCAGCATAAAGTAGAAAAAGAGATAGAAGAGCTACGCCGGACTTTGAATTATGCCGAGGATGATAGACATAAGTTTGATATTCTGGGAGATTTGTTTGCAAAGTATCGTTCATTCCGCATTGATACGGCTTTTATAATAGCTAAGGAGCGATTGGCATTGGCAGAGAGCTTGAAAGATGGAGAGCTTGTCAACCAAGGATTAATGAACATAGCCGATGTTATGAATAAGATGGGCAAGCATGAAAATGCGCTCGTTTTACTTGGTACGATCAAGCATACAGAAGCCGTTAAAGCAGATACTTACTTTTACTATTTATATCATACCACTTACCTGTCTTGCTATAATGATGAAATAGATCCTGCCCGGAAACAATTCTTCCAACAACAGATAAAAGCCTATAAAGATACGCTGGTCGCTATCAGTGAGCCACATTCTTCCAGCTACTTTACGAATAAATGCGGGCGGTTGGGTATGTCGGGCAAATGGGAGGAAGCCATCGGACTGTTGAAGAATTACTATGAACAAACAACCGATAACGACGCGGATAGAGCCAGGGTGGAGTACCTCTTGGCCGAATTATATTTGGGCAAGCAAGACACTCTGCAAGCAAAACATTATCTGATACTTGCCTCAATAACCGATATTGCCAATGCCAAGAAAGTTTATATGTCCTTGCAACGTCTGGCGTTCCTCCTTTTTCAGGAAGGGGACATTGCACGAGCTTATAATTATATATCCTGTTCATTGGAAGATGTGAATTTCGGTAAAGCTCGTTATCGCTTTATTGATATTGCCGAGTATCTTCCCATTATTAATGCTGCCAACGATGCCCGTATAAAGGCGGACGAACGCAGAGTATTGTTCTTTCTCCTTATACTATCGGTGCTGGTGATAACATTGATTATTGCGTTCCTTTTTATTCGCAAGAAGAACACCAAACTGCTGAAGGTGAAGCAATCACTTGCCGAGCAAAACCGGCGTTTGCAGGAAATGACCGAGAACCTGACAAGAATGAACGAAGAAATAAAAGAGTCCAATCACATCAAAGAAGAGTATATCGGATTGCTTTTCAATATCTGCTCCGAGTTTATCTACCAGCAGGAGAATGACCGGAAAACTCTGCTAAAGATTGCCAATACCGGCTCTATGGCGGATATCTCCAAGATGCTCCGCAGTCAGTCTTCTACTTCGGATGACTTCAAACTTTTTATTAGTAAGTTCGATACTATATTTCTTTCCATCTTTCCTGACTTTGTAGAGTCGTTCAATACTCTGCTCCGTGAAGAAGAGCGCATACAATTGAAGGATGGCGAGCTGCTGACCCCTGAATTGCGTATCTATGCCCTTATCCGTTTAGGGATAAACGACAATTCGAAGATTGCCAACTTCCTTCATTATTCACTTCAGACGGTATATAACTACCGAATGAAGATGAGGAACAAAGCGATTGTCCCGGGTAAGGACTTGGCGGTGCAGGTGCCGAGGCTGTAACTGATGGCTTGGTAGTTTTATAGTACTGCCGCAATCTTTCTGATATTGGCAAGTCTTTCAAGAAAGGACTTATCTGATTTAGCTACTTGCATGTCATACCGGGCTTGCATACGAATCCAAATCTCGGCATCAATGCCAAGTGCAGCTTCAAATAGAAGAGCATATTCCGTAGAAACGGCACGTTTGGCATTTAATATTTCGTTGAGTAGTGTTGGGGAGATACCCATTTGTTTAGCCAACTTCCTTTGGGATATACCACGATATTCAATCTCATCTTTTATCAGTTCGCCCGGATGAGTCGGCTCAAACGGAGTTAGATTGTTGGCAATCATTCTAGGGTCAACACCTTTAATTGTAATCATAGCGGCTAATTATTTATAATGGTTTGACAAATCAATGATATTACATACAGTAATGACAGGTTCGTCCATCGTTTCCCTTATAGTAAACTCTATTCGATATTTATCATTTACTCTAATGGATGAAATACCTTGTTTGTCTCCTTTCAGTACTTCGTAATTCAATGAATTAATCACCATGAGATCTTCTGCACTTCTTGCACCTAAAAGAGCATCAATACATTTCTTATACCGCTTAACGATGTCAGGCTGATAACGGTGTTTTTTTTCACTCGTCTTTCCTTTCTCGTAAAGATCCTGCAAGTATGTCTCTTGAAATGTAACAAACATATCATTCTCGTATTATGTTGCAAAAATAATACTTCTTTCTGATATTCACAAAAATGTGAACGCAAATGTATCCATAAAACTGCTCTTGCTCCTAAAAATGTGTCAATGCCAAAGCATGAGACACCTCCTCTGCTCTTACTTTTTATCTTTCTTTTACTTTAATGAAGCTATTGATAAATAGTGGTTTACGTTTGTTTCTCCTCTTAATTTACTTACTTTTTCTTTAGTATACTTTCCTTGCGGTTCACTAGCTGCTACTTTTGCCTTCGTTCTGATTCTCCCCTTACAAGAGAACAGTTGACCTTGAATTATTGAATGTATGATGTCTCCGGCATGATACTTTGTTACACTTATATTAACTAATTAAAACCATTATGAAAAACAAGAAAAATCCGAAAGCTTTTGAAAGTAAGTGGCGGTACGTGCTTGTACTGCTAGCTTTAATTTTCAGTGTAGGCGTTTCTGCACAGAAGACTGTGGCAAAAGGTCTTATTATTGATAGGGAGAACCTGCCCGTTATCGGGGCGAATATCCTGGAAAAAGGAACGACAAACGGAACGATCAGCGATGTGGATGGCAAGTTTACCTTATCCGTATCTGGCCCGAAGGCTGTTTTACTCATTAAATATATAGGCTATAAAGATGTAGAAATGCCGGTATCAGCCAATATGAAGGTGGTGATGGAAGAAGATAGCGAGATGCTGGACGATGTTGTTGTTATTGGTTATGGTAGCGTGAAGAAATCGGATGCTACCGGTTCGGTAACGGCCATTAAACCCGATGATTTCAATAAAGGGTTGCGCACTACTGCACAAGATGCATTGGTGGGTAAAGTTCCGGGAGTAAACGTAGTAACCAGTTCCGGTGCTCCGGGTTCGGGTTCTACGATCCGTATCCGTAGCGGCGCTTCGCTTTCGGCATCCAATGACCCGCTGATTGTGATTGACGGCGTGCCGGTGGATAACTCTACCATCGAAGGTGGTGGCAATGTAATCGGCGGTATCAACCCTAACGATATAGAAACGTTTACGGTACTGAAGGATGCTTCGGCTACGGCCATCTACGGTTCACGTGCTTCCAACGGTGTGATTGTTATTACCACGAAGAAAGGCGATGATGCCAAGTTGCGCTTCAACTACTCCACAAACCTCTCGGTGAGTACGGTTACTGAAACATTGGATATCCTTTCGGCCGACGAGTTCCGCCAGTTCGTGCCTACTGTTTCCGGTATACCGAGCACTATAACATTGGGTAGCGCATCTACCGACTGGCAGGATGAGATTTACCGCACAGCCTTTGGACAAGAGCATAACTTCTCCGTTTCGGGCAAGATTAAGCAGAATGCACCTTACCGTGTTTCTTTGGGATATACCAATCAGAACGGTGTGGTCCGTACCAACAACTATGAAAGATATACTTTCAACGGAGGTATTTCTCCCAAATTCTTCGACAAGCACCTTACCGTAGATTTGAATTTGAAGGTGTCCTACGAAAACAACCGCAAGGTAGACGAAAGCGTAGTTGGCAATGCACTCCGTTATGACCCTACACGCCCTGTGAAGACCGGAAGTACTACATCCGCTACCGATCCCGGTTTGGGCTATTTCATTTGGATGAACGGTAACTCACCCATGGCTATTCAGACGGACAATCCTGTGGCACAGCTCGATTTGCAGGATAACAGCAACAAAGTGACCCGTTCTATCGGTAATGCTTCTTTTAACTATAAGGTGCATCACCTCGAAGATTTGCAGTTGAACGTAAACCTGGGCTATGATGTCTTGCAAAGCAAATACTCGAAGAGTGTTCCCCAATTGGCAGGCATGATGTATACCTCTAATATGAAAGATGGTACGGGACTGGCTTACGACTCTAAGCAGAACAAGCGGAATTATCTATTGGATATGTACGCCAATTACTCACACGTATTCAACGAAAAGCACAACTTCAGTGCGATGGGTGGATATGGCTGGCAGCATTTTTGGAAGAAATTCGACGCTACCACCCTCTCTCCCGAAGGAAAGGAACTCTTCTCTCCCAAGCATTATGAATCAGAATACTATCTGCTTTCATTCTACGGTCGTCTTAACTATTCCTACGACAACCGCTATATGGTGACCGCCACACTTCGTTCGGATGCTTCTTCCCGTTTTGCGGAGGGCAACCGTTGGGGACTGTTCCCGTCCGTGGCTTTGGGTTGGAAGATTAGCCAAGAGGCTTTCTTGAAAGATTCTGAAGTGCTATCCGATTTGAAGTTGCGCCTTAGCTACGGGCAGACCGGACAGCAGGATATCCTGAATGACTATCCGTACATGACGACCTTCACCGTATCTTACCCTGAATCTTGCTACCAGTTTGGAGATAAGTGGTACAACACCTACCGCCCCAACGGATACGACTCCGACATCAAGTGGGAAACTACCGAGACTTACAATATCGGACTGGATTATGGCTTCCTCAATAACCGTATCTACGGTTCGGTGGACTACTACCAGCGTCATACCAAAGATCTGCTGAATACAATCCCCGTGATTTCGGGAACCAACTATTCCTCCGTTCTCACCACCAACATCGGCGAGATGGACAATAAGGGTGTTGAATTCTCTATCAATGCAGTACCCGTACATACCAAAGACTGGAAGTGGACGGTAGGCATGAACTACACCTGGAACGATTCTAAAATCACCAAACTGAACGTAGTCGATTCGGATGCAAACTTTGTACAGACCGGAGCCATCTCGGGTACGGGCAAGACGGTACAGGTATTCATGGTAGGTCAGCGTCCCTATACTTTCTATCTGGCACAGCAAGCATACGATGACAATGGCAAACCGATAGAAGGGAAATACGTACAACGCGACGGTTCCATCTCTGCTACCGAAACCAAGTATGCCACTAACAAGAGCGCTTTGCCCAAGTCCTACCTCGGCTTCAATACCCAATTAAGTTATAAGAACTGGGATTTCGCTATCAGCGGACACGGAGCATTCGGCAATTATGTCTACAACTACGTAGCTGCCGACCAATACATACAGTCGGTTTACAGCGACCAAGGCAACTTCTCGAACATCCTGCTTCGGACGAAAGAGACAGGTTTCCAAAACCAGCAGCTCTATTCAGACTATTTCCTTGAAAAGGGTAACTTCTTCCGCCTGGATAACATTTCATTGGGGTATACCTTCAATAAACTGTGGGATAAATCGAGCTCCTTGCGCCTGACTTTCGGTGTTCAGAATGTGGCTACCTTCACCGGTTATTCCGGCATCGACCCGGAAATCTACAGCGGTATCGACAAGGAAGTATATCCTCGTCCGCGGGTGTTCTCAGTAAGCGCTAACTTAAATTTCTAACGGATTAAAATAACTCACGATATGAAAAAGATAATAGCTTATTCATTCATTATAGTATTTCTTGGCACGTTCCTGGTTTCCTGTTTGGGCGACCTCGATACCATGCCATTGGACGACAACCAATTAGTAAACGAACAAGTCTATAAGACCAAGGACGGCTACACCGGCGTCTTGGCTAAATGTTATGCCTCGCTCATCCTTACCGGTCAGCAAGGTGGAGATGGCGGCAATGGTGACTTGGAAGGTGCCAACGAAGGATATTCGGGATACGTGCGCCTGCTGTTCTACCTACAAGAGATGCCTACGGATAATTTCCTGATGCCTTCTTCCTCTAACGGTCTGCGCAAGTGCCTGAACCTTCAGTGGGACGCTTCTAATGCTTCGGTAGTAACCTGGACGTACCAGCGGCTTTACATGAGCATCGCCTATTGTAACGAACTGTTACGCGAATGCACCGAAGGCAAACTACAAAGTAGAGGTCTTTGGGATGAGATGAAAGGCGACTACATCAGCTACCGTGCCGAAGCCCGCCTGATACGTGCCTATTGCTACTCCATGCTTTGTGATTTGTATGGCGGCGTGCCTTACGTAGACGAGCATACCGGTGTGAAGGAAATCCCCGTTCAATATACCCGCAAGCAGATATTTGAATTTACAGAAAGTGAATTGATAGCTATCGAGAATGACCTGAAAGCTCCCGGCGAGAACGAATACGGACGTGTAGACCGTGTTGCCGACTGGTTTCTGCTGGCTCGCATCTACCTGAATGCCGACTCTTGGATCAATGAGAACAAGTATCAGGATGCTTATACCTACTCAAAGAAAATCATTACCGACGGACATTATCCGCTTGCTTCCGATTATCGTGAAATCTTCCTGGCAGATAATAATACCTGCAAAGAAATCATTTGGCCCTTGGTGCAAGACGGACTGCGTGCCCAAAGCTCGGCAGGTACCAACTTCTATGTAAAAGCTTTTGTAAACGGTCCGATGGATGAATTGTATCAGACAGGCGTCGGTTCGAGAGGTTGGGGCAATGTGCGTGCCAAAGCAACATTGGTCGATGCTTTTGATGCCGATGATGTGGCATTCGATGTCAATGATACTTGGGGCAACGGGAAGAAAGACAAGCGTGCCCAGTTTATGACCGCTCTTCCCAATCAGGTAAAAGAAACCTGGGATGCGAAGATGGAGATGACCAGTACTTTCTCCTACGGATACGGTTACATCAAATGGAGAAACGTAACCAAGGATGACAAACTCTGTGCTTCGGGCGATGCCTATACTTCCATCGATTTCCCCTTGTTCCGCACGGGCGATGCCTACCTGATGGCTGCCGAAGCTATCTTGCGCGGGGCGAACGGCACAAAGGAGGAAGCACTGGGATATGTGAATGAACTCAGGGAGCGTGCCTATATGTCCGGCAAATACGCTAAGAGCGGTGTCCGTTCCGATGTTTCAGGGGATATCAGCCTCAATGAACTTACGTTGGATTTCGTTCTGCTTGAACGTCAGAAAGAGCTTGCTTCCGAGTTGGTTCGCCGTACCGACCTGATCCGCTTCGGCAAGTTTACGAAAGGCAAGAACTGGGATTGGAAGAATGGCGCCCGCTTGGGAGAAGATGTAGACAACAAGTATAAACTCTTCCCCATACCGGAAAGTGAACTGACGAACAACCCTGTATTGAAGCAGAACGAGGGCTATAAGTGATCGGCTTCCTGCTCTACTGATGCTGAGAAATTCCCAACATGCTGGGAAGAAATTCCCAACAGCTTGGGAATAAGTTCCCACTACGTTGGAACCGAGTGGGACTTTTAGACGCCTTGGCTGTGAGGTAAGTTCTTGCTTTATACAGTATTTACGAACAATTAATTTAAATATAATGAGACTAAAACCAATCCTATTATTATGTGCGGCGTGGATGTGTTACTCCTCCCTTGAAGCGCAGACAACTAAAGAAGAGATGTTCTCTACCATTGAGAAAACCGGTGGTGTGTATTGGGCATATCCGCTTGACTTTGCTCCGCAAACCAAAGCGCCCAAAGGATACAAACCCTTCTACGTGAGCCACTACGGCCGTCACGGCTCCCGCTTCCTTATCGGCGACCGCGATTATAAATGGCTCATCGACCTATTTGAAGGCGCAAGCCGTCAAGGAGCCCTTTCCGAGTTAGGAGAAAATGCCTATCAGCGTTTGCTGCAAGTATGGAAAGAAGCCGAAGGACATGGCGGCGACTTGACCCCGCTGGGCGTACGCCAGCATCGGGGTATTGCCGAGAGAATGTATGCCGCCTTCCCCGAAGCCTTCAAGGGCAATCCCACCATCTCCGCCCGCTCCACCGTAGTGTTGCGTTGTGCCATGAGCATGGTAGCTTTCGGCGACCGTCTGAAAGAACTGAATCCTAATCTGCGTATCTCTTACGAGGCAAGCCCCAAGTACATGGATTATCTGAACTATCACACAGACGAATCCAACCGTTTTACCCACTCTCAGAATGGACCTTGGGCAGAGGAGTTCCGGAAGTTTGAAGAAGCCCATACCAACCCCGACCGCCTGATTGCTTCCCTATTTAAAGACAAGCAGTTCATCCTGAAGAAGGTGAACCCTAAGGAAGTAATGTGGGGCATGTACTGGATAGCCAGCGATATGCAGAACGTAGAGACAAAAGTGTCTTTTTACGACCTCTTCGAGCCACAAGAACTGTTCGACCTTTGGCAATGCATCAACTACCGTTTCTACGTAGGCAATGCCAACCATGCCGATGGAAAAGGAATCGTCGTCGCCAATGCCAAATCATTGCTGCGTAATATCCTGGATAGTGCCGATGAGGCTATCCGGCAAGGAGGCATAGCAGCCACACTCCGTTTCGGACACGATGGTAATGTAATACCTCTTGTAGCCCTGTTGCACATAGAGAATTGTAATGTCGCCGTCAGCGACCCCGCCGAAGTATATAAGGTATGGAGCGACTTTAAAGTTGTTCCCATGGCCGCCAATGTGCAAATCGTCTTTTTCCGTAACGAGAAAGGCAGTGCAGATGATATCTTGGTGAAGATTATGCACAATGAGCACGAAGTGCACATCCCGGTGCAGACCGATACATTCCCCTTCTACAAGTGGAGCGATGTAGAAAGCTACTACCGGAACCTATTGAAAGAATAGTTTTAAAGTTAACAATAGAAAAGACTATGTATCGGGAAGTGCGACGATGGGATATCGGCGCACTTCTTTGTTTTTATGGTTTTATTTGGAGAGTATCATTTACTTGGCGCCACTGAACCGGTAATCACCCGATCCCACTTCAATCTCAGTATACTCTTCCGTTTCAGATATTTTTTGTACTCCTTTCTGCTCTTTTGTCTCTTTACTTACATTGAACTTTTTAGGTATGCGAACAATAGCAGAAGTGTTGCCCGGAACAGAGATTTCCCATGACAATTCTCCGGCTTTATTAGTCCAATCACTCTTTATGTCCCCATAAGCTGATTGATAGGAAGCATTTACATGGGTAAGCCCTTCGGGGAATACAGGAGCCATCAGTATCTTTTTGAATCCGATGGCATCGGATGCACATTTTATTCCCGCAAGGTCTTCGTAATACCAAATCAGTAAGTCGCCCAACAGCATAACGTGGTTGGCGGAGTTCATGGCAGGATCGGCGGTATTGCCATTCCATAATTCCCAAATGGTGGTGGCGCCGTTCTTTATCATATATCCCCAGCTAGGATAGGTTTCGTTGGTGGCAATCTTGAGGGCAAGGTCGGTGCGTCCACGTTCGGTCAGTCCACGCATGAGGTGCTGGATGCCAAGTACGCCGGTGCTGACATGGCCGTTGAAATCTTTCTCAGTCTTTTCGATAATGTTGGCGAAGACTTTTTCTTGATAACCGTCGGGCACTAACCCCAGGCGGAGTGAAAGTATGTTAGCTGTGACTGTGTTGTTACCGTATTGTGCGGTTTCTTTATTGAAGAAGCGTTCGTTATAGGCTTCTTTGATTTTGGTGGCAAGTTCCTCATAGCCTTGAACATCGGCATCTTGACCACAGATGCGGGCAAAGTTTTCCATCTTCTTCAGCAAATCATAGTAAACGGTAGTGCTGAGGATGGCTCCGTCTGTTCTGCGGGCAGGGTCTTGGGAGTGGATAAGCTCCATCTTTTCGGGCGGCATGCACCAGTCGCCGTATGTGTCTTTAGTGATGATATAGTCCTTCATGGAGACTTCCTGAATGTGATTCATCCAGCGCTTCATGGCGGGGTAGTGGGCACGGATACCGCTGTCATCCCCATATTGGCGGTAGAGCATATCGGCTACATAGAAGAAAGCGGCAGGCCAGGTCACATTGTCGGAGTAGAATTGCCAGTAAGCAGGTGAAACGTCGGAGATGCTGCCTTCAGGAGTCATGGAATCTTCGATGTCTTGCAACCATTTGTTGTAGAGTTGGGAGTTGTCCAGCAAGAAAGCTTCTCCATAAGCTCCGGTGGTGCGGTCGCCCAACCAGCCAAGACGTTCGTCGCGTTGCGGACAGTCCGTAGGCATACCACGATAGTTACCCCGAATACCCCAGAAAGCATTTTTATGAAGTTGGTTAAGTAAGGGTTGTGAACTTTCAAAAGCACCTGTGGTAGCCATTTCGTCATAGAACACTTCGCCGGTGAAATCCTCGACTGCGGGTTGGTAGTCCAGCCCGGAAACTTCTACAAAGCGGAAGCCATGGTAAACAAAAGAAGGATGCCAACTGAAATCACCGTTGCGGGCAGGGGTATATATATCCGTTACTTGTGCCGAACGGAGGTTATCGAGGTAGAGTGAACCGTCTTCTTTGAGCAGTTCGGAAAATACCATCTTGACGGGTTGTCCTTCTTTGCCTTTCAGTTGGACTTTGAGCCAGCCTACCATGTTCTGTCCCATATCTACGATATATTTTCCGTCAGGGCGGGCGGTGATTGAGATCGGTTTCACAGTATCTTGTATGCGGATGTTGGGAGCTTGTTGGGCGGTCAGTTCGCCTGCCGGGGTGGGCATGATGGTGACGTTCTGCCAATGGGCATCATTAAATCCGTTCTTGTTCCAGTCTCCCATTTCGAGGCGGGCATCGTATTCTTCACCGTCGAATTCATTGTTGGCAACGATGGGACCTTTGGAAGTTACTTTCCAAGACGTATCGGAGAGCAGGGTGGATTCTGAACCGTCGGCGTATTCCAGTTTCAGTTGAGCAAGAAGGCTGGGGAGCCCGAAGGTTACCATGCCGGGATTGCGCATGGCAAGGTAACGGCCGTTGCCTACAATGATGCCGAGGGTGTTTTCGGCGTTTTGGATGAATGGTGTTACGTCATACGTATTATAATAAACCCGTTTGTTGTACATAGACGGTATGGGGGCAAAGATATCTTCGCTGATTTTCTGCCCGTTCAGGTAGGTTTCGGAGCTGCCTAAACCTGAGATGTAGAGAGTAGCTCGTTTTACCTCTTTGTCGGCGGTGAACTCTTTTCTAAAATAGCGGGCGGCAAGACGGGTGTGCGAGTTCTTGTCATCGCCCAATCGTTCTCCGGGGTTTGAAAGAGTATCCTCGCCTATCCAGCTCGCTTTCCAATCTGCGGGGTTCAATATAGCCATCGACCATTGGGCAGGTTCGCTCCAAGCTGTTTTGCCTTGGTTGGTAGTGATTTGCACACGCCAGTAATAAGGCTTTTCTGATTCTAAATCTTTTCCGTTGTAAGGAACGAGGATGGACTGGTCGGAGGAGACAACTCCCGAATCCCAATAGAGATTCTTCCCTTGCACCAATTCATCGGGTGAGGAGGCTACTTGTATCTGGTAGCTGGTTTGCGTCAAGTCCGGTTGAACCGAACTGATTTGCCAGGAGAAGCGGGGTTGTGATACATTGATGCCCATCGGGTCTTTTTTCATTTCTAGACGAAGGTTTTTTACTTCTACTTGTCCGGTAGGGGCGCAACTTACCAGTCCCAAGAGGAAGGTGATTGCGAGTAACAAAGTCATTCTGTTCATCTTGTAGTGATTTACGGCGTTAACAATAGAATTTCTAATTGTCAAAGTAAACGCTTTTTCGTGGGTCTATCACTGAACAAAATGATTTTCTTCTTTTGCTTTTTGATATAGAATTACTTGAAATTAATATTTGCTATGCTTCTGATACAGGTCTCATTCGGACCTACTCCCTACCTATTAAGAAAGGAGAAGGTAGGGAGTAGGTAGGGAGAAGGTAAGGAGTATGTACGGAGCAACTGGGGGCAAAGCTTCTTAGTAATGTGGTTGCTCTGCCATAAGAAACGACATTTAACGTTAATTTCTTCTCGACTAATAGATTTTCTCTTTATCTTTGCATCCGAAAATGAAATGTGGAAAGATTTGAGTAGCTTGCAACCACAGAAAAAAATGCTAAAACAACATCCTTTTCTGTTACGGCTTTTTGCCGGATGCACCTACTCACTTATATTCCCCATTCATACATTAGTAATTCATAATTCATAATTTTATTATGGGATATTTATTCACATCCGAATCGGTGTCTGAAGGACACCCCGATAAAGTGGCCGATCAAATATCGGACGCTGTGCTTGACAAACTGTTGGCTTACGACCCCAGTTCGAAAGTAGCTTGCGAAACTCTGGTAACTACCGGACAGGTAGTGCTGGCTGGAGAAGTGAAAACCAAAGCGTACGTTGACCTCCAACTCATCGCACGCGAAGTAATCA
>JAEXAJ010000152.1 GCA_023458215.1 Bacteroidota bacterium | reverse complement strand
AGAGGTAATTGCAAATATTCAATGGGTATTACTTTATAGTGGAAGCGGGGCGGCCTTATCGCTTGAGGCATAGCCTCGCTTCCTTGCTGTTAGGAATGTCAAGTTGTTATTAATTTATAATGAATTGGGTATGAATACAAAATTTTGGGCTTTGCTGAGTTTGGCTGTCTGTTTGGGAACTTTTTCATGCAGAGCACAACAATTGAAAAACGACAATGGGATCGGTTATATAAAGAATGATTGGAAAGATAATTCGGGTAACTATATTAATGCGCATGGCGGTGGTATACTTCCTTATAATAATAAATACTACTGGTTCGGTGAGCATCGCCCTGACAAGGGCTTCTCTACACAGGTAGGGGTGACTTGTTATTCTTCCGAAGATTTGAAAAACTGGAAATATGAAAGTGTGGCTTTGGCAGTCTCAGAAGATAAAGGTTCGGATATAGAGCGGGGATGTATTATGGAGCGTCCCAAAGTGATATACAATAAGAAGACAGGCAAATTCGTCATGTGGTTTCATTTGGAACTGAAAGGCAAGGGATATGGTCCGGCATATGCGGCAGTTGCGGTTAGTGATAAGGTGGAAGGGCCGTATTCTTTTATAAGGTCAGGGCGCGTTAATCCTGGGGAATATCCTCAGAATATGTCAGAAGCAGAACGTAGTATGGTTTGGGAATATGATAAATATAAAGAATGGTGGACTCCGGAGTGGCGCAAGGCTATAGAACAAGGAATGTTTGTGAAACGCGATTTGCCGGGTGGGCAAATGTCTCGTGATATGACCTTATTTGTTGATGACGATGGCAAAGCTTATCATATTTATTCTTCAGAAGAAAATCTGACATTACAAATAGCTGAGTTGACTGACGATTATATAGATCATTCAGGAAAGTATATCCGAATCTTTCCCGGTGGACACAATGAAGCACCTGCCATCTTTAAGAAAGGCGAGGTATACTGGATGATAACCTCCGGCTGTACCGGATGGAATCCAAATGCTGCACGTCTATTTTCTGCCTCTTCTATCTGGGGGCCGTGGACGCAACATACCAATCCTTGCCGAGGGACAGGAAGTGAAAAAGCTTTTGGTTCGCAAAGTACCTATATTTTGGAACTTCCGGATGATAAGTATCTTTTTATGGCCGATATCTGGAAGCCTAAAAGTCTGATGTATTCTGGCTATTTGTGGTTGCCTATTCAGTTTGATGAAGATGGAACACCCTATTTATACATGGATTGACAGATATTTACTCCTTTTTTGAATCATTTGTACCCTTTTAATAAACATGGATTGGGTATATTTGCAACAACAAAAAATAACTAATATCATGAAAACTAAAAAATATATTTGGCTGCTCATTATAGTAGCCTTGTTGGTACCCGCTCAAGTAGTATCAGCCAAGAAAAAAATAGAGAAAGAAGTTTCCGATCGTGAGTTATGGACAAGTGTCCTTTATCAGATGGCTGCACCCGTGCTCAGTAATATGAGTGAAGGAAAGCTACAAGAGAATATGCAGGTCGAACTAAGCCCCACATGGGACGGGCGCGACAAGCGGGTGACCTATATGGAATGTTTCGGACGATTGATGTCCGGTCTGGCTCCTTGGCTATCCCTACCCGATGACGATACTGAGGAGGGAAAAAAGCGCTTTCAACTTCGCGAATGGGCACTGAAGAGTTATGCACAAGCGGTCGATCCCGAAAGTAAAGATTATCTGCTATGGCGTAAAGAAGGTCAGCCGCTAGTTGATGCTGCCTATGTAGCTGAGAGCTTCCTGCGTGGATTCGATGCTCTCTGGATGCCTCTCGATGACACAACCAAACAACGTTATATTACTGAATTTTCACAACTCCGCCGGGTAGATCCTCCCTATACCAACTGGTTGTTGTTCTCTTCTACCGTGGAGTGCTTCCTCCGAAAAGCAGGAGCTCAAGCTGACAATTACCGTATCACATCGGCATTGCGTAAGGTCGATGAGTGGTATGTAGGTGATGGATGGTACAGTGATGGGCCTGGTTTTGCTTTCGACTATTACAACAGTTTCGTGCTGCATCCGATGTATGTGGAGTGCCTTGAGGTGATGACCAATGCCGGCAAGAATAAGGTATGGAATGTAAGCGGCGGCGATTTTTCCAAGGCTGTGAAACGCATGCAACGTTTCGGTATGATTTTGGAGCGGTTTATCTCTCCCGAAGGTGCTTTTCCCGTATTTGGACGTTCCATAACCTACCGCACAGGTACGCTTCAACCATTGGCATTGCTAGCATGGCGTGAATGGCTGCCAAAGGAATTGCCTAACGGACAAGTTCGTTCAGCTATGTCGGCAGTTATCAAACGTATGTTCGGTGATAATCGCAATTTCAATGAGAAAGGTTTTCTGACATTGGGTTTCAACGGTTCACAACCTAATATATCCGATTGGTACACTAATAACGGCAGCCTTTATATGGCCTCGCTGGCTTTTTTGCCTTTAGGACTTCCGGTTGATCATCCTTTTTGGACGGATGCGCCGCAGCCATGGACCTCGAAGAAAGCATGGGGTGGCGAGGACTTCCCCAAAGATCATGCAATTTATGAATAAGCAGATAGGAAAGAAGAATAATATGAAGTACATTGGTTTGTTTGTCGCTTTGGGCGTGGTATGTAGCCTTTCGCTTCATGCTCAAAGTGTTACTTCTATTGCCCCAAAAGCTCATTTGGTTGAGGTAGGGAAGGGGTATAGTCAGACCTCTGTCAATACGACCGTTTTTCGTAACAACTCATTGGTGACGCAAGGAGACGAACAATACATCAGCTATTATGATGCAGATGGTTTTCTCGTTCTCGGGAAACGTAATTTAAATGCAGAAGAATGGACTTTGCATCGCACGCAATATAAAGGTAATGTGCGAGATGCCCATAATATCATCAGTATGATGCTGGATGGCGATGGCTATATACATGTGGCTTTCGACCATCATGGCAATCAACTGAATTACTGCCGGAGCATTGCTCCTCACTCTTTGGAATTAGGAGAAAAGGAAGCCATGACGGGAGAAGGCGAAGAGGATGTAACCTATCCGGAGTTCTATCCGTTGGCAGGAGGGGATTTGTTGTTTGCCTATCGTTCGGGTGCTTCGGGTCGGGGAAACCTGGTGATGAACCGTTACTCCGTGAAGGATAAAAAATGGAACCGTGTACAAGATGTATTGATTGACGGTGAAAATAAGCGCAATGCTTATTGGCAACTGTATGTCGATGAACAAGGTACGATACACTTATCCTGGGTTTGGCGTGAAACATGGCTGGTGGAAACGAATCATGATTTATGCTATGCCCGCTCTTTCGACAACGGCATCACTTGGTATAAGTCGGACGGAGAAAAGTACACACTGCCCATACGTCTTGCTAATGCGGAGTATGCATGCCGTATTCCCCAAAACTCGGAATTGATAAACCAGACCAGCATGAGTGCCGATGCAAAAGGCAATCCGTATATTGCTTCTTATTGGCGTGATGCGACCAGTGATGTTCCGCAATATCGCATCGTTTGGAACGATGGCAAGAAGTGGCAAAGTCGCCGGGTATCGGAGCGTAAGACACCTTTTTCCCTGAAGGGGGGAGGTACGAAGATGATCCCTGTTTCCCGTCCTCGCATTGTAGTGGATCATGGAGAAATCTATTATGTCTTTCGGGATGAAGAACGGGGCAGCAGAGTGTCTTTGGCGCATACAAAGAATGTGGCGACTGACAAATGGACTACTACCGACTTAACTGATTTTCCGGTAGATGCCTGGGAGCCTTCGCACGATACCGAACTTTGGAAACAAAAAAGAAGCTTGCAACTATTTGTGCAGCATACCAAACAGGGTGACGGTGAACGAACGGTAGAATTTGAACCTCAACCCGTATATGTATTAGAAATTATTAAATGAAGCTGTAATCAATAAAGATATGAAATTAAAATGCTTTATTCTTATGCTTTGTGTGGGCGCTGTCTCATGCACAGCTCAAAGACCCCAAACAGAAGATGTTATCAGTATAATCAATAAGGTGAATAACTATTGGCAACAGACGCACCCCGAACACGAACGCTCCTTTTGGGATAACGCTGCCTATCATACCGGAAATATGGAGGCATTCTTCCTGACCGGCAACTCGGATTACTACGATTATTCCGAAGCATGGGCCGAACACAATGAATGGAAAGGTGCGAAAAGTGACGATAAATCGGAATGGAAATACAGTTATGGCGAAAGCGATGACTATGTTCTTTTCGGTGATTATCAGGTTTGTTTCCAAGTTTATGCCGATTTATATAATGTAAAGCCCGATTTCCAAAAGATAGCCCGTGCCCGTGAAGTGATGGAATATCAGATGAGCACCGATAAGAATGATTATTGGTGGTGGTCTGACGGCTTATACATGGCTATGCCGGTCATGACGAAACTGTATAAACTGACTGATAATCCGCTTTACTTGAAGAAGATGCATGAGTATTGGACGTATGCCAACAGCATTATGTATGACGACGAAGCTGGTTTGTACTATCGTGACGCCAAGTATGTATATCCCAAGCATAAGAGTGTGAATGGCAAGAAAGATTTTTGGGCGCGTGGTGACGGCTGGGTACTTGCCGCTTTGGCCCGGGTTCTGAAAGACCTGCCCGAAACAGACCTCTACCGTCAGGAATACATAGATCGTTTTCAAACATTAGCCAAAGCGGTAGCTGCCTGCCAACAACCTGAAGGTTACTGGACTCGCAGCATGCTTGATCCTGAACATGCTCCGGGCCCCGAAACCAGTGGTACCGCTTTCTTTACCTACGGTCTGCTGTGGGGAATGAACAACGGATTATTGGATAAAGCGACCTATCAGCCGGTTGCCATGAAAGCATGGGACTATCTGACTACCGTAGCTTTACAACCGAACGGACGCATCGGTTATGTACAACCTATCGGTGAAAAAGCGATTCCCGGTCAGATTGTTGATGCCAATTCAACCTCTAATTTCGGAGTGGGTGCCTTCTTGCTTGCATCCTGTGAGTTGGTGCGTTTTTTGAATAATCAGTAATCTAGGGAAATAAATAAGTGTATATGTTACACAACATATACACTTTTATTGTGTAATAGCTGATAAAGTGTTATTTTTACACCATCTAATTGATTTAATATAAAAAGATTATGGTTGTTAGAATGAAAAGCACTTTTCAGATGAGTTTTTTGGCAATAGTATTGTCTTTGTTTTCACTTCCCGGCTATTCTCAGCAGATGCCTTTCCCGGAAAAGGATTATGTAGCCTATTTGTTTACTTATTTTACAGGTAATCATATCAGTGAAGAAGCAGTTTGCTATGCGGTAAGTATGGATGGATATACATACTGGGCGCTGAATGACGGCAAACCTATACTCGACTCTAAAGTGATTAGTTCGACGGGAGGAGTACGCGACCCGCACATCCTGCGTTGTCAGGATGGTAAGACCTTTTATATGGTAGTGACGGATATGGTTAGCAACAATGGCTGGGACTCAAACCGTGCTATGGTATTGTTGAAGTCTACCGATTTGGTGAACTGGTCGCACTCGGTTGTCAACATGCAGAAGCGTTATGCAGGTCAGGAAAATTTAAAACGTGTATGGGCACCGCAGACTGTCTTCGATCCTGAAGCGGGGAAGTATATGGTGTACTGGTCGATGAAGTACGGAGACGGAGCGGATGTAATTTATTATGCATACGCTAATGACGATTTTACTGACTTGATAGGTGAGCCCAAACCTCTATTCTTACCCGAGAATGGGAAGTCGTGTATTGATGGCGATATTGTATTAAAGGACGGTGTTTTCCATTTGTTCTATAAGACTGAAGGGCATGGAAATGGCATCAAGGTGGCTACTACCCGTTCGCTTACTTCGGGCAAGTGGACGGAAGAACCCGATTACAAACAACAGACTACGGATGCTGTAGAAGGTGCGGGAACCTTCAAACTTATCAATCAAGATAAATATATATTGATGTATGATGTGTACATGAAGGGTAAATATCAGTTTACTGAAACAACTGATTTGCAGAACTTCAAAGTGATAGATGCGGACGTGAAAATGAACTTCCATCCCCGTCACGGAACCATCATCCCTATTACCCGCTCGGAGTTAAAACGTATTACCGACAAATGGGGCAAACCGGCGGAATTGGGGGAGTTACCCAATAATCCTGTATTGCCGGGTTTTCATGCTGACCCTGAAATCTTGTATTCACACCAGACACAGAAATATTATATCTATTCCACCACCGACGGTCAACCGGGCTGGGGTGGATGGTACTTCACCGTATTTTCATCTCCTGATTTAAAGGAATGGACGGACGAGGGTGTTATGCTCGATCTGAAATCCGACCAGGTGCCTTGGGCAAATGGTAACGCATGGGCTCCTTGTATAGAGGAAAAGTTAATCAAGGGGCAGTACAAATACTTCTTCTATTATAGTGGAAATCCGGTAGATGGTAATGGAAAGCAAATAGGAGTTGCCGTAGCCGACGCGCCTACCGGCCCGTTTACTGATTTGGGACATCCTATCATTACGAAATCTCCCGTAGGTGGCGGTCAGCAGATAGACGTGGATGTATTTACCGATCCGGTTTCGGGTAAACCTTACCTGTATTGGGGCAATGGTTATATGGCGGGTGCCGAACTGAACAAAGATATGCTTTCTATCAAGGAAAAGACCATTACGGTGATGACTCCTCAGGGAGGAACTTTGCAGGATTATGCTTTTCGGGAAGCGCCTTACGTGTTTTATCGCAAAGGATTATATTATTTTATGTGGTCGGTAGATGATACAGGTTCGCCCAATTATCATGTAGCTTATGGTACTTCCAAGTCCCCGCTGGGGCCTATCGAGGTGGCCGAAAAGCCTATCGTATTGATACAAAACCCGGAGAAAGAGATTTACGGCCCCGCGCACAACTCTGTATTGCAGGTGCCGGGTACGGATGAGTGGTACATCGTTTACCATCGTATTAATAAAGGGTATCTGAAAGACAGCCCCGGCACTCATAGAGAGGTGTGCTTGGACAAGATGGAGTTTAATGCGGACGGAACAATCAAACCGGTAGCGCCGACACGCTAATTAATCAATACTATACATATCATGAAGAACAGACTGAAAGGAATAGCTTGTTTGCTGCTGACGGCAGTCATGCCGCTTGCCGCACAAGATGTGGTTGTAAAAGGACCTGATGGTAAACTGCAAGTGACCATTGCATGTCCTGCCGAAGGGGGCGAGGCGTCATATACCGTTGCCTACAACGGAAAACAAATGTTGGAACCCTCTCCGCTGGGGTTGGAAACGAATGTGGGAGACTTTGCCAAGTCTATGAAGCTGACCGGACATAAGGAGCGGGTGATAGATACTGTTTATACACAGTCGCGCATCAAGGCATCGAAGATACATTATAATGCCAACGAGTTGGTATGTTCTTTTGCTAACGCCGTCGGGCAGAAGATGGACGTAACCTTCCGTGTAAGTAATAACGACATCGCTTTTCGCTACACCTTGCCCCGTCAGGGCGAGCGTGGCAGCGTGACGGTAAATCAGGAAGCAACAGGTTTCCGCTTCCCGCAGCAGACCACTACTTTCCTTTGTCCGCAAAGCGACGCCATGATAGGCTGGAAGCGTACGAAGCCCAGTTACGAAGAAGAATATAAGGCAGATGCCCCGATGAATGTACGTTCGCAGTACGGGCATGGATATACATTCCCTTGCTTGTTCAGAATAGAAGATAATGGTTGGGTGTTAATTAGTGAAACCGGTGTTGACAGCCGCTATTGCGGTTCACGACTGAGTGATGCGCAAGAGGGCCTGTACAACATCGCTTTCCCTATGCCCGAAGAGAATAACGGCAATGGAACACCGGCGCCGGCTTTCTCCTTGCCGGGTTCTACGGCATGGCGCACCATTACCGTAGGCGAAACACTGAAACCTATTGTAGAGACTACCGTCCCCTGGGATGTGGTAGAACCGCGCTACGCCACCGAGCACGATTATAAGATGGGACGTGGTACCTGGAGTTGGATTCTGTGGCAGGACAACAGTATCAACTATGACGACCAGGTGCGTTATGTTGATTTGGCAGCAGCTATGGATTTTCAGTATGTGCTGATTGATAATTGGTGGAACACCAACATCGGTCACGAACGCATGACGCAGCTTATCGAGTATGCCCGGTCTAAAGGCGTGGATGTATTCTTGTGGTACAGTTCCAGCGGTTATTGGAACGACATCGAGCAAGGCCCCACCAACCTGATGGATAATGCCATTGCCCGCAAACGGGAAATGAAATGGCTGCAAGCGCAAGGCGTGAAAGGTATCAAAGTCGATTTCTTTGGTGGCGACAAGCAGGAAACGATGCGCCTCTACGAAGAGATTCTGAGCGATGCCGACGACCACGGACTGATGGTGATTTTCCACGGTTGCACCATTCCCCGCGGCTGGGAACGTATGTACCCCAACTATGTGGGCAGCGAGGCTGTACTGGCATCCGAAAATATCTACTTCAACCAGCATTTCTGCGATGAAGAAGCGTTCAATGCCTGCCTGCATCCCTTCATCCGCAACACGATAGGTTCCATGGAGTTTGGCGGCACTTTCCTGAATAAACGCTTGAACAAGGAGAATAATGGTGGAAACATTCGTCGTACAACGGACGTTTTTCAGCTTGCCACTGCCGTGCTCTTCCAAAATCCTATCCAGAACTTTGCCTTGGCGCCCAATAACTTGACGGATGCTCCGACGGTCTGCCTCGACTTCTTGAAGCAAGTGCCCACTACTTGGGACGAGACTCGCTTCATCGACGGCTATCCCGGACGGTATGTCGTCCTTGCCCGTCGTCATGCCGACCGCTGGTACGTGACTGCCGTCAACGGCACCAAAGAACCCCTGAAACTGAAACTCAATCTGCCCATGCTGGCCGGACAAGAAGTCTCTTTCTATAGCGACGACAAGCAATTGCAGCCGCAGGTAAAGGCGCAGAAAATAAAGACCGACGGTAGTTTCCTGTTGACCATCCAGCCGCAAGGAGGAGCGATACTGACCCGTTAAAGCAGTATCAGCCTCCGCCCGGGCAACCCCTTTTGTTGAAATATGCGAAAAGCATGGAAACCCCTCTACAGAGCCTGTAGAGGGCACCTCCGTTCTCAACGCGACAAACCGCCACTTTGTGCATGACAAACCGCCACTTAGTTGCCCACGAACCGCCACTTAGTCGCCCACGAACCGCCGCTTTGTCGCCGTTGTAAACAAAAATACCCATAGCTACTCATAACCTTTTTAATGACTACTTATCATGAACAAACTATTTTATTTCTTTACCCTCTGCCTGCTTTGGACTTGTGCCATCGCCGCGCAAGCCAAGACTGCCAAGGTAATGAACGAACCCGATTCCGTCTACCTCTTTTCTTACGCCGATGCTCGTGGACATAGCGGACTCCGGTTTGCCTGGAGCACCGAAGGCAAGCAATGGTTTTCCGTGGCCGGCGGTTACGATTATGTAAAATGCGACTTCGGCCCTTGGGGCAGTCAGAAGAAAATGTTCAGCCCGCAACTGATGCAGAACCGTTCCGACGGTCGTTGGCATTGCATTTGGACAGCCATGCCCAACGGCGATGTCTTGGCGCATGCCTCCTCCGCCGACTTGCTGAAATGGGGACGGCAAAGCTACTTCACCTCAGCCGACCGTGGCAAATTCCAACCCTCCGACATCCTACCCGCTACCGAACGGAAAGCCACTGTGAATGGCAAAGAAGAAAACGGCTGGATGCAGCGCGTGCCTTATACTACCGTCGAACAACTGTTACGCTTTGCCGAACACAAGCGTTTCCGCCAGCTACAAAATGACGAAAGTGCCGAGCAGGATGCCGTCCGCTTTGCCGGATTGAAACCCCTCCAAGCTACTATCGAAGTGCATACCGCACAGAGCAAGCCCATTAGCGAACATCTGATCGGCATCTTCTTCGAAGACATCAACTACTCTGCCGACGGCGGGCTTTATGCCGAACTTATACAGAACCGCGACTTTGAATACTCCCCCAAAGACGGCTCACGCGAAGGCTGGGACAATGGTTACGCTTGGTCAATACAGGGCGAAGATGCTACGTTTACCATTGCCTCTTCTAACCCGATACATGAGAATAACCCCCACTATGCCGTGCTCGATGTACGCCAACCCGGTGCTGCCTTGCAGAATCCCGGCTTCGACGGCATCTCCCTGAAGAAAGGCGATAAGTACGACTTCTCCCTCTTTGCCCGTGTGCCCGCAGGCAGCAAAGGTGGAAAAGTTCTTGTAAAGCTACTCGATCAGGACGGCCATACGATAGCTTCCTCTTCCATCAACGTTTCATCTAAAGAATGGAAGAAACAAAGCACCCTCCTTACTGCCAATGACGACGTACGTGCCGCCGTGCTTGCACTTGTTCCGCAAACTGCCGGTACCTACGAGCTCGATATGATTTCCCTTTTCCCTCAGAATACCTTCCGCGGACATAAGAACGGACTTCGTGCCGACCTCGCCCAAACCCTTGCCGACCTCCATCCCCGATTTGTACGTTTCCCCGGTGGATGCGTAGCTCACGGTGACGGCGTGGACAATATCTACGACTGGAAAGGCTCCATCGGCCCGCTCGAAGCACGCAAGCCCTTGCGCAATCTTTGGGGCTATCATCAAACCCGCGGACTGGGCTATTTCGAATACTTCCGGTTCTGCGAAGATATCGGTGCCGAGCCCGTACCCGTATTGGCAGCCGGCGTACCTTGCCAGAACTCAGGCACTTGCAGCCACCATTCGCAGGGAGCATTGGGTTGCAACGGTCAGCAAGGCGGCATTCCCATGGAAGAGATGGATGCCTATGTGCAGGACGTCCTCGACTTGATAGAATATGCCAACGGCGACGCCAAGAAGACCGTTTGGGGTCGGAAGCGTGCCGAAGCCGGACATCCCCGCCCTTTCAACCTCAAATACATCGGCATCGGCAATGAAGACCTCATAACCGACGTCTTCGAAGAACGTTTCACAATGATCTTCAACGCCGTCAAGGAGCGATACCCCGAGATAACCGTCATCGGCACCGTAGGTCCTTTCTACGAAGGAACCGATTACGACGAAGGCTGGGCGCTTGCCTCCCGGCTGAATATACCGATGGTGGACGAGCACTACTACGTCTCTCCGGGCTGGTTCATCCACAATCAGGACTATTACGACAAATACGACCGCACCAAGGCCAAAGTATATCTGGGCGAATATGCCGCCCATCTGCCCGGCCGTCCCAATAACATAGAAACCGCCTTGGCTGAGGCTTTATACCTCACTTCCGTAGAAAGAAACGGCGACATCGTAGCCATGACCTCCTATGCCCCCTTGCTTGCCAAAGAAGGGCGCACGCAGTGGAATCCCGACTTGATCTACTTCAACAACACCGAAGTGAAACCTACGGTAGACTACTATACCCAGCAGATGTACGGTCAGAACGCAGGTACCGATTATGTGACCTCCACCGTCAGCCTGAATAACGATGCGGACGCAGTGAAGAAACGCATCGGCGTATCGGTTGTGAAAGACGAACAGACAGGCGATTATATCGTGAAGCTGGTCAACCTGCTACCCGTAGAAGTAACCTCCCAAGTGAAGCTCGATGGAGCTGCTTTGGTAAACCCTACTGCCACGAAGACTATTCTGACAGGCGATCCGAAAGATAAGGCAGCCAAGTCGATCACTTCCGATTTTGAGGTGAAAGGGAACGACTTCGCTTATACAATGCCGGCTTACTCGTTCACGGTGATACGCGTTCACACCCCCCGGATTCCTGATAGGGGGCGGGGAGTACTCAAAGCGCAATAAATTGAGCATTTATTAATTTGAATATATCAATATGAAAAGATTAACGACTTTATTAGCATTGTCTTTTGCCCTCGGCATCCATGCCCAGCAGTATGTAATGACGGTGGATGTCTCTAAGCCGACCGCCAAGATCAACCCGGCCATGTACGGCATCTTTTTTGAAGACATTAACTTCGGAGCCGATGGCGGATTGTATGCCGAACTTGTGAAGAACCGTTCTTTTGAGTTCCCCCAATCCTTCGTAGGATGGGTACCTTTCGGCAATGTCACGGTTAATGATGCCGATCCTTGCTTCGATCGTAACCCACATTATGTACGTGTAGTTAACGACGGGCGTTTGCTCCGTGCCGGACTTGATAATGAAGGCTATCGCGGCATTGGTTTGAAGCAAGGAGAAGATTACCGTTTCTCTGTTTATGCCCGTACTCCGGATGCCCGCCCGATGAAACTCTCCATTGAGTTGGTGAACTCCAACGGTGAGAATCTTTTGAAGAAGGAACTCGAAGTCAGTGGCAATAACTGGCAGAAGCTCACCGCAACTTTGAAATCTCCTTTCACCGATGCCCACGCCCGCCTGCGTGTCGTTTTATTGACGAAAGGTACAGTGGATATGGATCACATCTCCCTATTTCCCGCCAATACTTGGAAACAACGCGAGAACGGTTTGCGCAAAGACCTTGCTCAGGCGCTCTATGACCTCAATCCCGGTGTATTCCGTTTCCCCGGCGGCTGTATCATCGAAGGCAACAGCCTGGCTACCCGCTATCAGTGGAAGAACAGTGTAGGCCCCGTTGAGAATCGCCCTCTGAATGAGAATCGTTGGAATTACACCTTTACACACAAAGCATTCCCCGACTATTTCCAAACACTCGGACTGGGTTATTACGAGTACTTCCTTTTGAGCGAAGACCTGGGTGCCGAACCTCTTCCCGTATTAAGTTGTGGTCTTTCCTGCCAGTACGAAAGCAACGAAGTAGTTCCTATCGCCGAACTCGACCCCTATGTGCAAGATGCTCTCGACCTGATAGAGTTTGCCAATGGCCCCATTACTACCAAATGGGGAAAGGTACGCGCCGACATGGGACATCCTGCACCATTCAACTTGAAGATGATTGCCATCGGCAATGAGCAGTGGGATGCAGTCTATACCGAGCGTCTCGAAGTCTTCATGAAAGCTATTCGTGCCAAATATCCTACTATTCAGATTATCGGTTCCTCCGGTCCTAGTGCCGGCGGTGATAAGTTCGATTATCTTTGGCCCGAAATGAAACGTTTGGGTGCCGACCTGGTGGATGAACATTATTACATGGCTCCCGATTGGTTCTTTGCCAATGCCGCCCGTTATGATAATTACGACCGCAAAGGTCCTAAAGTATTTGCCGGTGAGTATGCTTCGCACGACCATCCTACGGGTAAAGCCAATAACTTCCTCGCTGCCTTGTCCGAAGCTGCCTTCATGACGGGGCTTGAACGCAACGCCGATGTTGTTCGTTTGGCTACATACGCTCCGCTCTTTGCTCATGTGGATGCATGGCAATGGAATCCCGACCTGATTTGGTTCGATAATCTCCGTATGATGCGTACCCCTAATTATTATGTACAGCAGATGTATGGCATGAATGCTGGAACCGATGTGCTCTCATTACAGATGAATGGTAAGCCTGTAACCGGACAAGACAGCCTCTATGCTACTGCTGCCTTGGATGCTCCTACGGGTGAGGTCATCTTGAAGCTTGTCAATGCCGGAGCTCAGCCTGCAAAAATAAAGATTGACTTCAACGGCTTGAAGAAGCAACACGTCGTATCAGGTACTTGCACTTATTTGCAGAACTGTGATTGGAAAGCGATCAATACCTTGGATCAGGAAGCGATAGTACCTCGTATCCGTCCGGTAGAAGTAAGCGCTACTTCTTTGGATTTAGAGGTACAACCACGTTCATTCGGAGTATATCGGTTGCAAATGAGTAAATAACAGTCATTTTTGAACGATAATTCTTCTTGAATACCTTATAACTTTTCTACCTTTGTAGCGGTATGTAAGACTTGTTTGCATACCGCTACAAATATTTCATAAACATACTACCATGAAAAAACATCTCCTTACCGGACTGTTTGCCGCTTTGGCTCTCACTGCCAATGCACAGTCCTTTAATGAATGGCAAGACCCTGAAGTCAATGCCGTGAATCGTGCTCCGATGCACACAAACTACTTTGCCTACGAATCGGCTGATGCAGCCGCCCGTGGTGTGAAAGAACAATCTTCCAACTTTATGACGCTGAACGGTACCTGGAAGTTCTTTTGGGTACAGGATGCCGAATCCCGCCCCACCGACTTCTGGAAAGTGGGCTACAATGACAAAGGTTGGAGCAATATGTCCGTTCCCGGTGTTTGGGAATTGAATGGTTATGGCGATCCTATCTATGTAAATACAGGATATGCTTGGCGCAATCAATTCAAGAGCAACCCTCCGCAGGTGCCTACACAGAACAACCACGTGGGTTCTTATCGTCGTGAAATTACGATTCCCGCCAATTGGGGCAGCAAGGAAATCATCGCTCACTTCGGTTCTGTTACCTCTAATATATATTTGTGGGTAAACGGTCGTTACGTAGGTTATAGCGAGGATAGCAAACTGGAAGCAGAATTCAATCTGACGCCTTATTTGAAAGCTGGTCAGAAGAATCTGATTGCTTTCCAAGTATTCCGTTGGTGCGACGGTACTTATCTCGAAGATCAGGATTTCTTCCGTTACAGTGGGGTAGGTCGTGACTGTTACCTCTATGCACGTGACAAAAAGCGCATTGAAGACATTCGTGTGACTCCTGGTTTGGATGCAAATTATCAGAATGGTTCATTGCGTGTAGCACTCAGCCTCAAAGGCAGCGGTAATGTGAATCTTGAACTGCTGGATGCAGCAGGCAAACCGGTTGCTACAGAAACAGCCAAGGGCAGCGGTACGGTGGTTATGAACGTGGAAAATCCGCAGAAATGGACTGCCGAGACTCCTTACCTTTATACCTTGCGTGCCACACTTCAAGGTAGCAATGAAGTGATCCCCGTTAAAGTAGGTTTCCGTAAGATCGAGCTAAAGAACGCTCAGATATTAGTGAATGGCCAGCCCGTTCTCTTCAAAGGTGCCAATCGCCATGAAATAGATCCGGATAACGGTTATTATCTATCACCTGAACGCATGATACAAGATATTCAAGTAATGAAGAAGTTCAATATCAATGCCGTTCGTACTTGTCACTATCCTGATGATAACCTGTGGTACGACCTTTGCGACAAATACGGTATCTATGTTGTGGCTGAGGCAAACGTCGAATCTCACGGAATGGGCTATGGTGATCAAACGCTAGCCAAGCGTGCCGATTACAAGAAAGCACACATGGAACGCAACCAACGCAATGTACAACGTAGCTTCAATCATCCCAGCATCATCTTTTGGTCATTGGGTAACGAAGCAGGTTACGGCCCCAATTTTGAAGCTGCCTACGATTGGATAAAAGCAGAAGATACCAGCCGTGCCGTTCAATATGAACAAGCTCGCAAAGATGGCAAGACCGATATTTTTTGTCCGATGTACTACGGTTACAAAGCTTGTCAGGATTATTGTGAAGACGCTTCCATGACCAAACCTCTGATTCAGTGTGAATATGCTCATGCTATGGGTAACTCTCAAGGTGGTTTCAAAGAATACTGGGACTTGGTTCGTAAATACCCTAAGTATCAAGGTGGCTTCATTTGGGATTTCGTAGACCAGTCTGTACGCTGGACCGGTAAGAACGGTAAAACGATTTATGCATACGGTGGTGATTTCAATCGCTTCGATGGTAGTGACGGCAACTTCTGCGATAACGGTTTGATTAGTCCCGACCGCGTTCCTAATCCCCACATGTACGAAGTAGGTCATATCTATCAGGACATCTGGACAACTCCCGCTGATCTTCAGAACGGAGAAATCAACGTATATAATGAAAACTTCTTCCGCGATCTTTCTGCTTATTATCTGGAATGGGAAGTGCTGAAAGGTGGTAAAGTAATTCGTACAGGTTGTGTAGACAATCTGAACGTAGCCCCTCAACAAACTGCCAAGTTGAAACTCGATTTAGGCAAGACTTGCCAATGTGCAGAGTGGTTGCTCAATGTATCTTACAAACTGAAGAACCGTGAGGGTTTATTGCCTGCCGGTTATGCCGTAGCCAAAAATCAGTTAACGTTGGTTCCTCACAAAGCTGCTGCCATGGATTTGAAGAACGTGGAACAAAGCAATATCGCTACCGCTGCTCCTGTCGTTCAGGAAAACGACTGGACATACCTTATTGTGACCGGTGATGCTTTCCGTCTTGAATTTAATAAGCACAATGGTTTCTTGTCTAAATATGATGTAAATGGTCAGAATTTTATTAAGGAAGATGAAGCCTTGAAACCTAACTTTTGGCGTGCTCCTACCGATAATGATTTCGGTGCAGGCCTTCAACGCAAGTATGTAGCCTGGAAGAATCCCGAAATGAAGCTGACTTCCTTCAATCAACGTACCGAGAACAATCAGGTAGTGGTGGAAGCTGCTTACGACATGCCGGCTGTATCTGCTAAACTGAATCTGACGTATGTTATCAATAATGAAGGTGCCATCAAGGTCACTCAGAAACTGACTGCCGATAAGGATGCTAAGGTTGCTAATATGTTCCGCTTCGGTATGCAGATGCCTATGCCTCGCAGTTTCGAGACGGTAGAGTACTACGGTCGTGGTCCGGTTGAAAATTACAGCGACCGTAATCATTGCGCTGACTTGGGCATCTATCGCCAAAGTGTTGCCGAACAATTCTACTCTTATATCCGTCCGCAAGAGAACGGTACCAAGACTGATATCCGTTGGTGGAAGATGTTGAGTCCGTCGGGTAGTGGCATCGAAGTAGTTGCCGAAGCCCCTTTCTCTGCATCTGCTTTGCACTATACTATTGAATCTTTGGATGAAGGCTGGAATAAGCAGAACTGGCATTCTCCCGAAGTGGAAGAAGCTGATCTGACTAATCTCTGTATCGACAAAGTTCAGACCGGTTTAGGTTGCGAAGATAGCTGGGGACGTATTGCCCGTCCGGAATACCAAGTACCTTACGGCGATTATGAATTTACATTCATTCTCTCACCGGTGCAAAACGGTATAGATATAGAATAAATAAGTTTATATTAAAAGCCTCTCATTTACAGTCTAATGGGAGGCTTTTTGTGTTTGTACTTTTTGATAAGAATGGGAGACTGAGTGCCTGAAGAGCTATTGGAAGAAGAAAAATTAATGTGCAATATTTGTATAGCTTCGTTTTTTTGTCGAATATTGCACACAAATCTAATATTAAAATTATGCTGCCTGAAACACAATGGAAGAAATATATCATTGTATTCATCTATACTCTTTCATTCTCATTGAATATTGGGGCAAAGGATAAAGATGTATTCCATTTTAAACCTCTATCCACCACTATTAACTTTCCGACTAACGAAGTACGTAAACTCTATCAGGATAGTGAAGGATATATTTGGATCTCCACCTATAATGGTTTGCTGCGTTATGACGGATACTCTATCGTCATGTATAAGCCTGATGGTGTTAATCACGGACGTTCTATTGATAGTTTCGTGAATATCGTAACAGAAGATAAGAACAATAATTTGTGGATTGGTACGCATAACGGGCTGTATGTACTTCATAAAGTAACCGATGAAATAGAGAAGATCGTGAGCCCTGTTTTGCAGGTGTGCAACATAGAAGCCATACTTTTCTCACGTAATGGTGATTTATGGGTGGGAGGAAACAAGGGGCTTTTCCGACGCAAAGCAGGCAAGCAATCTTTTGAGCTAGAAAAGGGTGTTGATGTCAAATCTGTCATAGAGGATAATCGTGGACATATATGGATAGGTACTTGGGCAGATGGATTATTGCGTTTTGATCCGTCTAAACAAGAGTTTTATTCCTATTTAGGTATAAACCCCAATAACTCATCACATGTTTTGTTTCAAGATGAAGCAGAGAATATTTGGGTAGGAACTTGGCGCTATGGTTTGGTGAAATTGGTGAATGCTTATGATATGGAACACTTTTCATTCCGTACCTACGTGCATAATGATAGAGATGAAAACTCCTTGCTTGATAATATCATCTACAGTATAGTTCAGGATCGTACTTCGAAAAAGATATGGATAGGTTCCCGTAGTGGAGTCAGTATCATGGAGAGCGATGAAGCGAATGGAAGCTTTACTAATTTTAAACCCGGAGACCGACAGTATGATTTGCCATTCAACGAGGTAAACAACTTGATGTGTAGTAATGACGGCCTTATGTGGGTAGGAATGTTAGGTGGGGGTGTCTGCACGGTGAATACCGGTAAATCCCGTTTCAATTATGATCCATTGGAGTGCATGCGTACATATTGTCCTACAAGTTCTGTTCGTAGTGTGTTTCAGAGTGACAATCGGTTGATATGGATGGGAATAATGGGCTATGGTTTGGTTTGTTATGATAGAGAGAAACAAGTAGTCACTCCCTATAGAGAACACCCCGTATTGAGGAAAATGAACTATACCTCTACTGTGAATGACATACTGTATCGCAGGAGTACGGGCGAATTATGTTTTGCCACGTGGGATGATGGAGTGTGGTTTTATGACGAGAAGGGAGGAAAAGCACATGTACTGAATACATATACTCATCCTGAGTTGAATGATATTTGTATCTATTCGTTGTTGGAAGATACTCATGGCAACTTGTGGATTGGTACTCGTTCGGGGGTATATGTACTGGATACTAAACAGAAACTTCATTCATTGGATGAATTACTGCCGGATACCAATCAGGTTCTACCTCAAATCTCCATCTTCAAAATGGTGGAAGATAAGGAAGGTTTTATCTGGATTGCTACCAGCAATAAAGGTGTTTGGCGAGTAGATACATCCGGAGAAAAGTATAATGTGAAGTTCTATTCTCCTACTGATAATTCCTTGTCTACGGTGGGAGCGATGAGTCTTTGCGTGGATGGATACAATCGCGTTTGGGTGGGCACCAATGGCAATGGACTGGATTTGTATGATCGCGAGGAAGACCGCTTTAAGTCAGTTCTGAATACCTATTTTTTGGGTGGAGACGTTGTGTTCAGTATGCTCGAAGATAGTGATCATACCTTATGGCTGACTACTAACTCTGAAATGTATCATATTGATCTGCCCTTGGATGGAAGTACTCCCCAAGTGCGTACATATACCGTGGATGACGGGCTACAAGATCACATTTTCAACCGCAATTCCTGTTTTAAGACTAAAGATAACGAACTGTTCTTCGGTGGTTTTCGTGGATTAAACAGCTTCATTCCCCGGAATATGCTTCAAGATACTGTTAGTTCGCCGGTAGTTATTACTGATATAAAGATACATAACCTCTCTTTGCGAAGCCTTCCGTATGAAGAACAAAAAAATATTGCCGGTAACAAGGCGATCGATTTCATTGAAAGTATCAACCTGTCTTATCAAGAAAATAATTTCAGTATCGACTTCTCTATTTTGAATTATATCAATCCGGAATTGAACCGTTATCTGTATAAACTCGAGGGATATGATAAGAATTGGATTTCGGTAGGAGCCGGACGCCGATTTGCTTATTACAATAATTT
This sequence comes from Bacteroidota bacterium, assembly GCA_023458215.1. The sequence continues at coordinate 32,138 of JAEXAJ010000152.1, read as the reverse complement.
GCCTGCCGGAACGTATACTTTCTGTGTCAAAGGGGCTAATCAAAATGGAATTTGGTCGCCCGAAGTCCGCCGTTTGCAGATAACCATTCTTCCGCCACCGTGGCTTTCGTGGTGGGCATATTGTATGTACGGCATTGCTTTCATCGCTTTGGCAGGTTATGCTTATCACATTGTGAAAAATCGCATCCGCATGAAGCAAGCCATCGAAATGGGTAAGATCGAACGTCAGAAGATGGAAGAAATCAATCATGCAAAACTTCAATTCTTTACGAATATCACCCATGAATTATTGACTCCGTTGTCCATTATTTCGGCATCGGTAGATGAATTGAAGCAAGAACTTCCGACTGGTTCTCAGGTGTGCAGTGTGATATCCAACAATACTTCCCGTTTGATCCGTCTGATTCAGCAAATATTAGAGTTCCGTAAAGTAGAGAACGGGAAATTGCGTTTGAAAGTATCTTATGGCAATATCAGTCTATTCCTCAAAAAGTCTGTCTCTGCTTTTATACCTTTGGTGAAGAAACAGAAACTTTCCATCTGTTTCGAGGGGAAAGACGAATACTCTGGTTATTTCGATGTGGACAAACTGGACAAGATTGCCTATAATTTGTTGTCCAATGCCGCGAAATATACTCCCGAAGGAGGAACCATTACGGTTTGCCAACAATATGATGAGGCAAAAGGACTGTTTACATTTAGTGTGAACAATCCGGGAGCGGTCATTCCTAAAGAAAGGCTCGATCACTTATTCGAACGCTTTTATGAAGGCGAATATCGGAAGTTCCATACGATAGGGACGGGTATCGGATTGTCGTTGACTAAAGATTTGGTAATGCTGCATCATGGTACTATCCGGGTGTTAAGCAATAAGGAAGATGGTAATACGTTTATTGTAGAAATACCTCTTTACTGTTCTTCTTATTCTTCTGATGAAATGGACGAAAGTACGGAAAACTTAGACTATCCGGTACTTACAGCAAGTGGCGAGGATAATGAGGACGAACAATATGCGGGAATAACTAATGAAAAAAACGATTTGCCTGTTATTCTTTTAGTAGAAGATAATGAAGAATTACTAGCACTGATGGTTCGCCTTTTGCAAGGCAAATATCATATACTGAAAGCAGGAAACGGAGTAGAAGCTCTTGCCTTACTCGAAACGGAAGAGGTGGATTTGATCGTCTCTGACATTATGATGCCTCAAATGGATGGCATCGAGTTGTGCAAGCAAGTGAAAACCCGGTTTGAAACTTGCCATATACCATTGATTCTATTGACGGCCATGACTAGTGACGAAGACCAAGTGACGGGCTATGAATCGGGAGCGGACGGATATATTTGCAAACCACTCCGCTTATCTATCCTTTTTGCCAAGATTGATAACCTGTTGAAGAAACAAAAACGGATGGGTGTGGACTTCCGCAAACAGTTGGTCTTTGAGGCCAAGGAGTTGAATTATACTTCGCTGGATGAAACATTTATTCAAAAGGCGGTAGATTGTGTGAACGCCCATCTGAGTGAATGTGATTTTGAGCATGCACAATTTATAGCTGAGATGGGGATGTCTCGTACCACACTAGCAGATAAATTGAAATTACTGACCGGACTTACTCCATCGGCATTTATCGGCAATGTCCGTTTGCAGGCTGCTTGTCGTCTGATTGATGAAAAAAAGAAGATACGTATTAATGACCTTGCCTATGCTGTGGGATTCAATGATCCCAAATATTTTAGTTCTTGTTTTAAAAAGAAGTTTGGTCTTTCGCCTACGGAATATATGGCGAAGTATGATAGCTGATTATTACCGAAAAAGGGCTGTTTATCCACTAAACAGCCCTTTTTCGGTAATAATTCCCCCTATTTCTTTCTTAATCATTTTACTTTTGCCGGCAGACAAAGCAATCAATATTCATTTGTTATACCTTTAATATTAAGTATTATGAACGTGAAAACTCTGAATGAAACAGGGAGAAACTTTATGTTAGGTTTACTTCTATGTTTCTGCTGCTTCATCCAAGGGGTGAATGCAAGTAACTCCGGTCTGCCAGCAGACAAATTTAAAGTTTCTGGTGTAGTGAAAGACGTCTCAGGCGAACCGGTCATTGGTGCCAGTGTGCTTGAAAAAGGTTCTGCTAACGGAACAGTGACTAATCTGGATGGAAAGTTCTCTCTTTCCGTAACTCCTAATTCTACTCTCGTTGTATCTTTTATTGGTTATATCAATAAAGAATTTACCATTACCAAAGACAATACGATATTGGATGTGCTCCTGAAAGAAGATACCGAAATGCTCGATGAAGTAGTCGTAGTAGGTTACGGAGTTCAAAAGAAAGAGAACCTGACTGGATCGGTATCTGCCGTTAACTTTAAAGACGTGGCTTCCATGCCGGTTGCCAACACTACAAACATGCTTCAAGGACGTTTGCCGGGTGTGATGTTAACTAACAATGGTGCTCAGGCAGGGCACGATAATCCCGAAATACGTATTCGTGGTGTAGGAACTTTCGGATCGAATAATCCGATGGTCATCATTGATGGTGTGGAAGGTTCGGTCAGTCAGATTGCCGAGATTCCTGCCGATGATATTGAGAGCGTTTCCGTTTTGAAGGATGCGGCTTCGGCTTCTATCTATGGTGTACGTGCTGCAAACGGAGTTATTCTTGTAACCACCAAACGGGGAGGCGATCAGAAACCGTCCATTACTTATTCGGGCAGTATCGCTTTGCAGGAAGCTACCGTTTTGCCTGATTATGTGAATTCTTACGAATGGGCAAAGATGTACAATGAGTGTTGGCCCTCAAAAGCCTATACGGCTGAGATGTTGCAGAAATTACAGGACGGTTCCGATCCCGATCATTTTGCTAACACTAATTGGGCAAAAGAGATGTTCCGCACAGCAGCCATGCAACAGCACCACTTGTCTGTAAATGGAGGTAGCAAGGCTGTTCATTACATGATCTCCACCCAATATTTCAAACAAGACGGTATCATGCGCGAAACTGCCAACCAGCGTTTCAATTTCCGTTCCAATCTTGATGCCCAACTAGGTATTGTGAAACTCGGACTCAACTTGTCCGGAAGCCGTCAGAACATTGACGAACCGACTACCAAAGTCACCGAAGACGGTTTGATGCGCTATCTTACTTGGTTTACCCGTCCTACTGTTCCTGCACAATACTCCAACGGGCATTGGGGATGTGTAGATGGCAATTCCAATATTTCCCAGTCTGTCTTTAAAAATCCGTTAGAGGCTTTGCATACAGGTTATAAAGATAATAAGCACTATCGTTTCGATGGTAAGTTCTTTGGTGAAATAGACCTTGTTAAGGGATTGAAATTCCGCTCAAGCCTTGCCTATAAATACTATATGAATGATGTCTCGACATTTAATCCAAAGAATAACCAAAAGTATGATGCTGACGGTAATGCCCTGACTACCATCGGTACAAACAGTCTGACTGATTATCATTATCTCGAGACTACCTATATCAATGAAAATATCCTGACCTATAATACTACGATCGGTTTGCACGAAATAGGTTTGCTGGCAGGTCATTCTATTCAGGAAAGCCGTTGGGATAAGAATGAATCTTCTAAACAAGGCTTTGCTACCGATAACATTTACGAAATGGATGGTGGTACGATGAATGACAAAGTAACCGGATCGGCAGAAGAAACAGCTTTGCAGTCTTTCTTCGGACGGGTAAACTATAATTATGCAGGCCGCTATCTGTTGGAAATGAATATTCGTCACGATGGTTCTTCACGTATGCCCAAGGCACACCGTTATGCTACTTTTCCTTCTTTCTCGGCTGCATGGATACTGACTAACGAGAAGTTCATGGAAAATGTAAAATTCCTCCATTCCTTCAAACTTCGCGGAAGCTGGGGTAAACTGGGTAACCAGGAAATTGGTAACTATGCTTATTCGGCTACGCTCTCTTCAAGTGGCAGTTATTATTTTGGTGATAACAAACAAATAGGTATGAAGACCTCTAAAATACCTAACGAAAAAATCAAATGGGAAACCACTACTATTACTGACTTCGGTTTTGACGCTTCCATTTGGGGAGGTAAGATTAATATGACTTTTGACTGGTACGAGAAGAATACTTCCGATATCCTCATGCGCCTTTCCATGCCGGGCATCTTCCTGGGTTCATTGGAAGCTCCTTATCAGAATGCCGGTAAAGTGCGCAACCGTGGTTGGGAACTTTCGGCCAACTATTTCGATCAGAAAGGTGATTTTAGCTGGCAGGCAGGTTTCTCACTCTCGGGTGTGAAGAATGAGATTGTCGATATGAAGGGCGTTGAGAATATCTCCAACAATACCATTAATCGCGAAGGCGAAGCTATCAGCTCTTTCTATGGCTTGAAAGCTATCGGCATCTATCGTACACAAGCCGATTTGGACCGTGTAAATGAAAAAGGACAAAAGATTCTTCAGAATAACCAAGAACCGCAATTAGGCGATATTATGTACGAAGATCGTAATAACGATGGCAATATCAATGATGCCGACCGTACCATTATCGGTAACCCGTTCCCGAAACTGCAATATTCGTTTAACCTGGGATTCTCTTATAAAGATTTCGACATCAATACTTTCTGGCAAGGCATAGCCGGTGTTTATCGCTACAATTGGGATGAAACGACCATCTCCAATGGTGGAAACAAGACTAGTCGCTGGCTCGACAGATGGTCGGAGGCGAATCCGAATGGCAGTATGCCTCGTTTGGGTGGAACAGTCAACAATAACTACTCATCTTTCTGGCTGAGCAAAGGCGATTACCTTCGCTTGAAGAATGTGGAACTGGGTTATACATTCAGGCAGAATACATTCCTTGCCAAGTTGGGTGTACAAAGTCTCAGACTTTACCTTGCAGGCACCAACTTGTTAACTTTTACTTCATTGGATGATTACGATCCCGAAAAGTTAGGCTCGGATACACGTAATGACGTACATCCTAATACTCGTACTTATTCTTTTGGTGTTAACGTTAAATTTTAAAAGGATTAAAACTATGAAATCAATAAATAAATATATTGGATTGGCTTTGTTGTCGGGAGCTTTGCTTACTTCATGCTCTGACAGCTTTTTGCAGAAAGATTCACTGACCGAATCGTCATCAAACACTTTTTGGCAGACATCAGATGATGCTTTGATGGCTTTGGCTTCTTGTTACGACGCTCTGCAAAGCAACTATCTTTATAATTCCGACCAGTTTACATTCGGTCCTTTGTATATGGAGTGTATTTCCGATAATGGCGGACACTTTAATTGGAACGGTTGGATGGATGGATATGATATGGCAATGGGAATTCATACCCCCAGTTCATCTGTAATCGGGGCTTATTGGAAAGATTGTTATGAAGTTATCAGCCGTTGCAACGTATTGATTGCTAACATCGACCGTGTCAGTATGGATGCTTCGCTGAAGGCTACTTATCTTGCTGAAGCCAAAACGCTTCGTGCGTTGATGTATATCAATCTGACAATGACTTATCAGGATGTACCATTCCTTACAGAACCTTTGACCATTGAAAATGCAGAATGCGAGAAGACCGACCGTGCTACCATTGTTGCTCAAATTATGACCGACTTGAAAAACGCGGCAGAGGTTTTATCTGCGACTCCGGTGTCACGCGGACATATAACAAAAGGGGCGGCTCTTTCTCTGCTAGGACGTGTAGCTTTGTACAATGAAAAATGGGATGAGGCTGTTGCTGCCTATAAAGAGGTATTAGGTTTAGGCTATTCGCTCGAACCCAGTTATGCTAAACTTTTCACTCCGGCTGGTGAGGTTTCGCCCGAAATTATTTTTGCCGTTCGTTATGAAGGACCCGGTATGGGCGAGGGGGCCGTATTTAATGCTCATTGGAATACCCCGTTGGAGGCAATGAACGGTACAATCGATCTGGCAGATGCTTATTATTGCAAAGATGGCAAACCGACAACTGAAACCAAGATTGCCGAACCGGTTGAGGGTGGAAGCGGAATTGATGTAAGCAAACCCAATGTGGCTTATTATGAGAACCGTGATCCTCGTCTTTATGCAACGTTGTTTGTTCCCGGTATGAAATGGAACGGTAAAGGAGGTGTAGATATGTCGGCTTCCAATCCATACGCTAATGTATATGGTGGTGCGGCGGCTTCCCTCTCGACGGTGTATGTCTATAAGTATTTCGATCCTACGGATACTGCGAATTCTTGGGACAACGGACAGGATTTTTATGTTGTCCGTTATGCCGAAGTATTGCTTTCATTGGCCGAAGCAATGGTTCAGAAAGGCGGCTATACTTATAGTGAAGTAACTGCTTTGGTTAATCAAGTGAGACAACGCGCCGATGTAGACATGCCGACGGTGGAAGAAGTGGAAGGCACAGGTCTAACCAAAGATGGATTGTTGGAGGTTATCAAGCACGAGCGTCGCGTGGAGTTGGCATTCGAGGGATTACGCCTTTTTGACCTTTACCGCTGGAAAGAGTTGGATAAGGCTGTGGCGAATATAGAGAAGGAACGTACCACTTACGGTCTTGCTTACGAGGCACGTAAATTTAATGGAGAACGTGATTACGTATGGCCATTGCCGACTTCAGAACTGGATACTAATAAGAAATTAGTTCAGAATGATCTGTGGAAATAGTAAAATGTAATTGTATAAATAGATAGAACAATGAATAAAACACTTATTTATCTTTTGTTTTCCTGCTTGCTGATAGCTTGTTCCGACGGTTCGGTAAGTTATTATCTGGATGCTACCAATGGTAATGACAGCAATAGCGGAACCACTTCAAGCGATGCTTGGCAAAGCCTGGAAAAGCTGAATGGGGTAGTATTGAATCCCGGCGATAAAGTCTTGTTGAAACGCGGGGATATTTTCAATGGAGAGTTGGAAATCTCGGCACAAGGTACGCCCGCCCGTCGCATCTATGTGGAAGCTTACGGCGAAGGAAATGCAAAGCCTTGTATCGTAGGACATGATACGTCTATGTATGCCGCGCGCATCTATAACTCAGATTATGTGACATTCCGGGATATAGAGATAATCAATACCGGAAAGCAACCTGTACCTTCTCGTTCGGGTTTGAAAATAGAGAGTACGGACTACGGCGTTTCACACAATATTGTAGTTGATAATGTTACGGTAAGAGATGTGAATGGTTCGTTGGTGAAAGAAAAAGGCGGCGGGTGCGGCATCTATATAGTCAATGGCGGTAAAGAGAAAGTTTCAGTTTTCGATAGTTTGACGATAGAGAACTGCCATATTCTGCGCTGCACCCGTAACGCCATGATATGGTCTGCCTATAGCAGCCGCGAAGATTGGCACCCCAGCACACACACCTTGATACGGAGAAATCTGATAGAAGAGGTTCCGGGCGATGGTATTGTACCTATCGGTTGCGACAGTACGGTAATAGAATACAACGTAATGCGTAATTGTCCCGAATTGCTTCCCGATACCGAAGCTGCTGCGGGCATTTGGCCTTGGAGTTGTGATAATACGCTGATACAGTTCAATGAAGTGAGCGACCACAAGGCTCCGTGGGATGCGCAAGGATTTGACTCGGACTGGAATTGTACGGGTACGGTGATTCAATATAATTACAGCCATAACAATTATGGAGGTTTGGTACTTGTCTGCAATTCGGGCGAATCTCCCGCTTCTTTCAATATCGGTAATGTAGGGACCCAAGTACGTTACAATGTCAGTATCAACGACGGCATCCGTCCGGGACCGACGCGTATGGGAATGTTTTCACCGAATATCCATGTGGCTGGTCCTGTGAAGGATACGCATATCAGCCGTAACATCATACATGTTACTAAAAAAACGGCAGCAGATATCGATCGGACTATGATGACGCTTGACTCGTGGGGCGGATATTCCGATAGTACGTTTGTTTCGGATAATGTATTTTATACACCTGAGGAGAGTTGTTTCAACCTGACTGAATCTACGAATAACTTCTTTGACGGAAATTATTATCTTGGCAAATTCAAAACATTGCCCGAAGATAGTAAAGCCCGTTTGGTTTCGGATATTTATATGAATAAGGTCGTGACTGTTGATGAAGCCGGATTTGGCGGTTTGGCACAGTTGATGGACACGGTAGAAGTTGCCGGAACGAAAGGAGTATTCGTTAATAGAGAAGCGATCGAGGCATTTTTCAAACAACTGTCGGAACTGCCTGTTGAGGAATGAACTTCGGTAAATAAGTGAAAAATGAGAGTAGAGGCTGATTCACGTAAGTGACCAGCCTCTACTTTTATATCTAAAATGAGAAGAAAAGTGCGTATTGCAGGGGAGAATAATATTTATATAAATGCGCATTGCAGGTAAATTCTGTCTTTTCAAATTTGCGTATTGCAGAAAATATCATTAAGTTTGTACATTGGTAAAATGGCAAATTGTTGAGTATCATGATATTTAAACGTAAATTGTACGGTAAATTGCTTGCTTGGAAACAGCAGGTGGCAGGCACTAAGGCACTTCTGATAGAAGGTGCCCGGCGGATAGGTAAATCAACCCTTGTGGAAGAGTTTGCAAAGAATGAATACCGGAGCTACCTTTTGATAGATTTCAATAAGGTGAGTGACACGATTATTTCAGCTTTCAACAATTACATGAACGATCTCGACACTTTCTTCTTGATCCTATCTTCAGAATACGGTGCGAAACTTTATCCGAAGGAATCTATTATCATATTTGATGAGATACAACAGTTCCCGAAAGCAAGGCAAGCTATAAAGTATTTGGTGGCGGACGGACGTTTCGATTATGTGGAGACCGGTTCGCTCATTTCTATAAAGGAAAATGTAAAGGATATAACCATTCCCTCGGAAGAGAGAGCACTATCTATGTATCCCATGGACTTCGAGGAGTTCGCTTGGGCAATGGATGAAGAACCATTGATAACATATATCCGTCAATGTTTCGATAAAAAGGTGCCTTTGGAGCAGGGGCTTCACGTTAAAGCCATGCTTTTGTTTCGGCAATATATGATTGTGGGTGGTATGCCGAAAAGTTTGTCGGCATATTTGGAGAACAACCGAAGTTTTGAGATGGCTGACATGGAAAAAAGGGATATTCTGACACTGTACCGAAATGATATAATGAAGATAAAGTCCGGTTACAGATCGAGTGTGTTGAGTATCTTTGACCAAATTCCAGCCTTTCTGTCGCGCTCGGAAAGACGGGTAGTGATGAACCGCATTGAAAAGGGGGCGAGTTTCCCAAAGTATCATGATACCTTCTTCTGGCTTTCAGATTCGATGATTGCCAACGAATGTTTTAACTGTTCGGACCCCAATGTGGGGCTTTCGCTGAATGAAGACAGGACATACGTGAAGTGTTATATGGGTGATACCGGACTGCTCATCAGTCATACGTTTGATGCGAATGAAATCTCTGATGAGGAACTTTATCGGGAAATTCTGTTGGGAAAACTATCAGTAAACGAGGGCATGTTCTATGAAAATGTAATTGCGCAGATGCTTGTGGCTGCCGGGCATAAACTTTATTTCTATACCCGATATAATGAAGAGAAGCATCGCAACGACGTGGAAATAGATTTTATTCTTTCGAATCACAGTAAACTGAAGTATAAAATCTTTCCTGTTGAGGTGAAATCGAATGATAAATATACCATTCGTTCGCTCATCCGGTTTAATGAGAGTTTTCATCAGCGTATAGGAGAAAGTTATGTGATTCATCCCAAGAACCTGAACGTAAAAGAAGGGGTAGTATATCTGCCTGCCTATATGACGTTTTGCTTATAAGACAGATGGGATGTACAAAAATGAAGCTGGTACAGGATGTTTGGTATAACCCATACTCCCACAAAGTTTAAAAACGTAAATCATCCGTCACGCTATCACGGAATACGCCTTATCTATTTGATATAGAAAGGTATATCCCGTGATAGATGTGCGTGATAGATGCGTGACGGATGACCTATCTATCACACTCCACTACATGATAAAGCGTACCGAACCGGGTACGTCTGGAAGGTATCTCGTGCTTCTGCAATATCCTGCCAAATACATTCACTCTCTTGGTTGACAAGGGGATAGCACTGTATCGCCTGATGCGGTTCAGTATATCGGCGGACGATAACCATTCGCCTTCTTCCTCGTTTGCAGGCATACGGAAATAACGGTAGAAAAGTTGCTCTTCGGGTGGAATTTGCTCAAAATCACGGTTGTTTTCGGTCATAATCCGCTCATCTTGTTGGTCGAACCAGTAGCGTTCGCCATGATCGAGTTCGTACATGGCTTGGGCATAAAGTTGGTTGTAATCTATCGGACGGGTGGTGTCGATGACGTCCGTTACTTCGATGCAGATGAAACGGCGGCTGCCCGAAGGGTCGGTGAGCAGATCTTTCTGATTGCTGGTGGCGATGAACGAGGCGTAACGGGGCATTTCGAGCACGGCGTTGCCGTAGGGTTTGCGCACGTTTATCACCGGTTTTTGAAGGATGTGTTTCAGAAAACCTTGTTGGGTTTGGCTGATTTGGTCGAATTCGTCGATGTTGATGAGTGCAAAGCGGTTCAGATATAGTTCGGCGTCTCGTTTGCGGGTGAAGTCGATGCTGTCTGTATAATAAGCTCGTAGTTCCGGCGGGACAAGGCTACGGCAAAAGGTACTTTTGCGCGTGCCTTGTGCGCCCACCAGTAGGGGCGAAACGCTGTTGGCGTACTTCTTGTCGGTGTTGCCCCGCCAATGCGCCACCATATTGAGAAACCAGCGGTGAAAGAGTTCCGACCAGTGCGGATTGCGGCAGGGTACGGTTGCAGCCAGTTGGCGGATACGGTCTTGCCCGTCCCAACGGGAGAGGTCGTAAAGGAAATCTTCCAGCGGATTGAATACGGGCACGCGATTGGAGTAGATATACCGACTGATGTCCCTGTCCCACAACGGAATACCTTCTGACTGGGCATCGAGGGCGATGCTGTTGAGCGTTCGTTTGTCGATGGGAGAGAAGCGGAAACGGAAAGAGTGACGCTCGCGATATTCCACTTCGCCTACCTGACTGTTGTAGCGCAGGTCGTAGCGGCGTTTCATAAATTCATCGGTTTGCAAAGAGAGTCGTTGCTCTTTGCTCAGGCTACATTGTGTGTTGAAACCTTTGCACTCTTGGTAAACATTTCGCACCAGCAGACGGATGATTTCCTCCTTTCGGCGCAAGTAGTAATGAAACACGGTTCGTTTCACGGTTTCTTCTTCGGGGATGCCCGAACGGAAACAATTCTCGGCCAGTCGGGTAATCACAGGCTGCGTATCATCACCCGTAGGAAATGCTCCATTGTCGGCGGCCTCTGCCAGTTCGGAGTAGGTCTTCTGCAAGGAGGCTTCGAAGAGCATGAGCATGGCATCTTCGGCTTCATATCCCGGCAAGGCACGCGTCAAAGGAGATTTCTCGGACTGCACGGCTTCCCGGTAAGTCACTTCGTCGGGCATGGCGGCGGGTTGCGAAAGGTAGAACTGGATGGAGTCCGGGCGATACATGGCTTCGGGGTCAAAGGAGAGGCGGGAGTACTGTTCCAGTTTGGGCTCTTTGAGCAGTATATCGAAAGGTATTTGCGGTTGATAGCACTTCACGGCAAGGCGGTAGGCGTGCGCATGAAATGTTTCAGCTTCCTCGCGTTTGGTGGGCAGTGAGTTGTCGGGGCGGGTGAAGGTAGTCCATATCTTTACGCTCCGGCCACTGGAACCGGTGAATACCAGCCGTGTTTGCGGTTGCTCCCATGCCAGGCGTTTTACGAGTGCCACTTCCGCTTTTCCGGAGAGTGGACCGACGGTCAGTTCGATGATACCGTTGTATGCTTTCAGCTGCTTTACGTTGTTTACTTTGCGAAATTCGGCGGCGGGCAGTATCTTGGCAGGTTTGTCGGCTTCGGCAATGCAGGTGCCGGGCAATGTGTATCTCAAATGCTCGCGAAAGGAAGATACAGGTTGAGCCTTGGTTTCTGTCTTTATTTTTTGCACAAAGGTGTCTATATCTATTGTGGTTAGTGCAATGTTGGTGTCACTATCTCTTTGTTGGGTAATTTTCATATTAGGTATGTTTAAGTATAAAGTAAGCGAATGTAGTTTCAACAAGCTGGAACCGGCAGTTTCATACGTTGAAACCAACAGTTTCAACCGTTGGAACTACTAGTTTAAGCCGTTGAAACTGTTGGTTTCAATCATTGAAACTGATCGCTTGGACTAGTTAGTGAGACGGGCAGCTCTCTCTTTTTAAACCAATCAGGTAGTGGGGTTGGGAGGGGGAAACTGTAGGTCTACAGTGTGTGATAGATCAAACTTAAAAAATGTATCTATCACGGGTATCTCTCACGCTTTAAGTTGTTGTGCATTAGTTTGATATACCCTGTTGCGTGATAGCGTGACGGATGAAATCAAAAAACAAACTTTGTGGGGAGTTCGGCAAGGGGGATTTAACCGTAATAATATTCGTCGCTGTATCTGTCGAACTTCGGTTCTTCGGTGATGCCGTTTTGTTGGAATACTTTTCGGATGTAGTCTTGGTCGGCGGGTAGCAGAGCACGTTCCTGGCGGTAATAGCGGTAGTAATTCGTTTTGCCGAAGTGACCGACGAGTTGCAGCCTTAATGCGTTTCCGCTTTTGTAGGGCACATTGTCTAGCAGATGACTGAGTCCCCAAGCTACATGAAGTTTCCGGATGCTCTGAAAGTACGTGCATGCGGTTGTATCGGCAGGGATGCAGTTCGGGTTAATAATGGGCAGGGTAGGGTACTGCGAAGTACAGTTCTCTGCCACCAGGTGGTGCAAGCAATTCCGGCTTTGGGCACACTGGTCGTTAAAGCAGTGGGCATAGCCATAAGGCACCGATTGGTAGTCAAAGTCTTTTTCCATGATTCTATTTTTGAGTTTATGCATCTACTGTGTAAATGCTATTACAAAGGTACGGAATAAAAACAGTATTCGGAGGAAGTTCCTCTTTTCTTTTACAAACAGAATCACTATATTTGCGCCCTCTTAAAAAACTTATAATGCCTAGAATAGAACTTACAGGTTTATTTCTTTTCTTTTTCCTTTTGGTGAGCTGTTCAAAAGATATGGAGGGTATTGATACTCCGGCACCCGAAGAGAATATACAGGGAGTAATCAAAATTACTGCCGAAGATTATAACCCGGATGTATCCATGCTAATGTTGCAGGACAACGAATCCGAAGAAGTGCGCTTCGACGCTAAAAAACGAAGCTTCCGTGTGAATGCCCCGTTGCAGGTATCTATTAATGAGAACCAGGAACTCTTTATTCGCTTCTTCTGTCCGCGAGCAATCGGCAATGTCAAGATATGGGCAACGATAGCTGATTATGAGGAAGAATTCCTGTTGGCCGACTTTGCTACTATTCCCGGTTTTGTTGAGTTCCATAAGAAACTTCCTATGGTTACCGAAGATAAAGAATACCAAACTGTTTCCGGTAAAGTCATCGTCATTAAAGCAAATCCTGACATTAGCGCCGCCGACCTGAACTTGAGGGTTGAGTGCAATGATCCGCTTTATCAGAAATTGGTAAGTGTGATTCCTACCTACAAAGTTTCTTTTTCAGCTTACAGTCGTCAGGGGAGTTGGGCATATCCCATTCGTCCGGCCCATTGCAGGGAAGGGGTAGCACTAATGCTGAACCTGGCTTATATGTTCTCCTCACAGGAGTTTGTCGATGAACTTGAAAAATACCGTGGCAAGCTGCATAGCGACAATAACAAAAAACTTGTCGATGTTGATAAACTGAAGCAGAAAGCATTAACGCATAGTGCCTATATGCTGGGGCACGTTAGTGCTGTAAACAGTTTGGGAGGTGGTGCCACTTTGGGTTTGGCGGAATGGTGCTTCTTGCAACATTATCCGGATGACCAATACAATGTCCATACCGTCTTTCATGAGATAGGCCATTGCCTGGGTTATGGACACGATGGCAATATGACCTACGAACAAACGGGACCGGGATGGATCACTTTGGGACGTGATGTTTACCGGAAGCTGGCATTAGACAAACGTCTGCCCGTCTATTCCCGCCGTTTTATGCACACTCGTACCACTGCTTCTACGCTTTATGGTAGTGCTGCCTATGTGGCGTCGAGCTTTGTCATCGAAGGTCCTGAACTGGACGCTATTGATGGCGGACTGGTTTTTCACCCTGTAGATGATAACGAAGATATTACGGAAGGTACCCCTTTGTCACTCTCGTTGTCAGCCTCAGATGTACCGGGAGCTACTAAGGCGACTTTTACACCTAAAGATGTGACGGCTTACAACAATCGCATTTATGTAGTGAATAATGCATCGGGCAACTACAGTATAGAAGTCTTTGACGAGAAGAATGGAAAGCTGATTCATAGCGCAAGTATAAAGAACTGGACTCGTGCCGGCAAGTCCGAAACATTTGCCGGAGAACCTAATGGAATCACTGCCGCTCATGGTAAAATCTATGTCACCAATACCGGTAGCCGAACGGATATATTCGATGCTTCTTCACTCGAATTCATCAGTTGCATTGGTACCGGGCAGTGGGGGGAAGGCAGCAACCAGACGGTACATGCTTTCGATGTATTATTGAAGAATGGTGCTGTGTTTATCCGTGACAAACGGCGTGTCTGCGTATTTATGGAGAAAGACATCGTGGCTGCCAAGGCGATGCGAATCCCCAATTATTGTCGTTTCAAAGGTTTCCCTGAATCTATGGGTACTTATGGGCTGACCATTGATAAAAACGATATACTTTATACTACACACATAAACAAGAAAGAAATCTACGCTTACAACCTGGCCGATATGCGTGAACAAAAAGCACTGGAACCGATACGTACCTTGCAGCTTCCGGCACCGGCTTACGATGTGGTTTCTTATAACGGGCGTATGTTTGCTACATTGAAACAGAAGACCGGTTACTTTGTGGAAATCAATCCGCAGGACGGAACTATAGTGAAAGATTATTCTGACTTGAAAGGCGGTATGCTGAAAACTCCAGAGAAGATAACTTTAGCTCGTCAAACCTTTTTTATTGTAGACCGGGGGACGGGAACGGTAACAGGCATCCCGGTAAATGAACTGAAATAAGAGCGAAGAAAAGCAGATAAAAGAATAAATCTAAGTCTGAAGTCTTTTTAGACCAAAAAGAGATATAATTCTTCCTCTTATAACTGAAAACTCATTACTTTTGTCTTTATCCAAATGTCTAATGGTATGAAGAGAGTAAAGAGTTTCCGATATTTCTATATATCTGTTGTTTGGTTTGTATTTTCCTCTATAATATTAGAGGCGGCAAATACAGACATTATTTCACATCTTAGGTTCAAACAAATAACAACTTTTAATGGTCTTCCTACGGATGAGGTTCAAAAGATCTATCAGGATAAGGAAGGTTTCATCTGGCTAGCTACCCGCTATGGACTTGCTAAGTACGACGGTTATCAAGTAACTGTGTATAAGTCTAATTTGGATACTCCGGGCTTACTTACGAATAATAACATTTTTTGTTTGACCGATGATTATGACGGTAATTTATGGATCGGTACGCAAGAGGGGCTGAATAGGCTTAATAAGAAGACGGGTGCAATGCATCAATATAGTTTACCTGTTATACCTAACAATACCGTTTCTTGTTTACTTGTTACAAAAAGCAATACGGTATGGATCGGCACCGATTATGGGTTATGTAAATATTTACCTGAAAAGGACTCCTTTATTGTATATGATAATCTGCAAGACAATGGTGAGTTGGCACAGGCGGCCATTAAATCTTTGTTTGAAGACTCTGAAGGAGATTTGTGGATCGGTACTTGGTCTAACGGACTTTTCCGTTATTCTCTCAAGGAAAATAAGTTTTATGCTTATCCCAAGATAAATGACCGCAATTCGGCACACGTTATTTATCAAGATTCCGGTAAGCGTATCTGGATTGGCGGATGGGATTGTGGTTTGTTCCTGATAAACCATCCTAAAGATATGGCGAAAGTAACTTATACCCGCTATGCCCATAGGACGGGAGATGATACAACTCTTTCGGATAATATCGTTTATGATATTGTAGAAGACCTGAATACCCGTACTTTGTGGATTGGTACCCGCTCGGGGTTAAGTATAATGGAGCAAAACAAGCCTGGGCAGTTCATCAACTATAAGTCTAGGCGTTCGCTCTATTACCTGCCGTGTGACGAAATAAATTCTTTGTTGCGCGACTGCTTTAATAATATATGGTTAGGTTCTATAGGTGGTGGGGTTCTGATGGTAGATACAGAGAAACCACCGTTTACGGGACATTTACTAAATGTAAGAGAAGATGATGTACCCACTACTTCCGTACGCGCGCTATTTGCCGATTCCGAAGATAATCTTTGGCTGGGAACAGGTAGTTATGGTGTAGCTCGTAAGGATGCTAAAACAGGAGAGTTGACTTTCCATACCCGTATTCCGGAGTTTGCAGATGTGAAGAGTGTGCCCACTGTTAATACGGTTATTCAGCGTGCCAATGGAGAACTTTGGTTTGGAACTTACGATGGCGGTATCCTTATCTACCGGAAGGGAGAAAAAGTAAGGGTTTTAACTGATGCCGACACTCCCTATCTATATTCTGTTTGTGTCTCGGCATTGTGTGAAGACAGCCGAAAGAATTGCTGGGTAGGATGCCGGGGCGGAATGGGGGTAAGCTTGGCTGATGGGGGATATTATAAATTCGGTGTACTTTCTTTTGAGAATGGAGGTATTGCCGACTGGTATCACGTGAGAGACATCATAGAAGATATTGACGGTAGCATTTGGATTGCTACTGCCAATTATGGCATTATACATGTCAGGGGGAATGTAGCCCAAGCCGAAACACTGAAATACAATAATTATAGTTTGAATAACAAACAACTGGCGGTGAACTCCGTCTTGTGTTTGCATGTCGATAAGTCCGGTAGGCTATGGGCTGGAACGGAAGGTGGCGGGTTATACCTTTACGACCGCATGAATGACTTTTTTATAGAGAAGAATCACTCTTACAACATACCTGGTGACTTGATAGGCTCTATAGAAGAAGACGAACAGGGAAAACTATGGATGGGAACAAATGTTGGTTTAGTGCAATTGAATGTTTCGGAGGATGAATCCTTATCTACGGTTCGTGTTTATACTACGGCTGATGGTTTGCTTGACAATTTCTTTCTGCCGCTTTCTTCGTGCAGGCGGGGCGATGAGCTTTTCTTTGGAGGTAATAAAGGTTATAATAGTTTCTTCCCGGCTTCTCTCACTAACGCTAACAAGAAGGTACCTTCTTTGATTACTGATATAAAAATATTCAATCGTCCCTTTGCTTCACTTGATTCTGATGTTAAAGCTAAGATATCTACCGTCATGCCTTCTTATACTGAAAGAATAGAACTGCCCTATGCCTATAATAATTTTAGTATTGAATTCGCATCGCTATCTTATAAAAACCCGGAATTGAACCGTTACGCTTATCAATTAGTAGGCTTCGACGACGATTGGCAATATACCGATGCCGGACGCCGTTTTGCTTACTACAATAATCTGGAGAGTGGAACGTATAAGTTCCGTCTCAAGTCTACCAATGAGAACGGTGTATGGAGCAGTGAGGTACGTGAGCTTACAGTAGTGATATTGCCTCCTTTCTGGGCTACTTGGTGGGCATACACTATCTACACCCTGATACTTGCCACGTTAATCTATTTCATTTACCATACTGCACGCAACCGTATGGCATTGCGCAATGCGCTGCGTCTGCGGGAGATAGAAAAGTCGAAAGCCGAAGAATTGAACCATGCTAAACTGCAGTTTTTTACCAACATCACTCACGAACTGCTGACGCCGCTTACCATTATTTCGGCTACGGTGGATGAACTGAAGATGCAGGTTCCCGGATACAATGATCTTTATACAGTTATGACCAACAATATCCGTCGTCTTATCCGGCTGTTACAGCAGATACTTGAGTTTCGCAAGGCAGAGACGGGTAACTTGAAACTGCGCGTTTCGCCCGGTGATATTGCCGCCTTTGTGAAGAATGGATCCGAGTCTTTCCAACCGCTCATCAAAAAACGTAAGATTCACTTCTCCGTGCTTTGCGATCCGGAATCCATTGTAGGCTACTTTGATACTGACAAACTCGATAAGATATTGTATAACCTGCTGTCCAATGCGGCGAAATATAATAAGGAAGGCGGCTACATACAAGTGACGCTATCGTATGCAGAAGATAAAGACTTTATTCGTCTGCGTGTAAAGGACAACGGCTGCGGTATCTCAAAAGAGAAACAGAAAACCCTCTTCAAACGTTTCTATGAAGGTGATTATCGTAAGTTCAATACTATAGGGACGGGCATCGGGCTTTCACTGACCAAAGATTTGGTAGAACTACATGGGGGAAATATCTGTGTAGAAAGTGATGTAAACCAAGGTGCAGAGTTCATGGTTACCTTGCCTATCGATCGTTCTTATTTTACCGAAGAACAGATTGATGAAGAAGCTGTATTATCGGTGCAAAAGACTATTACGTACGAAGACAGTTCAACGGTAGATGCTACAGGCATACAGCTTGCGGAGGAAACGAAACAACATTCTCTCTTGGTAGTAGAAGATAATGAAGAATTGCTTCAACTAATGATGCGGTTACTTAAACGTGATTATAATATATTTTCTGCCGAGAATGGGCAAGAAGCCGTTACAATAGTCGATAATGAAGATATCGACCTGATAGTGACCGACGTTATGATGCCCGTAATGGATGGCATCGACTTGTGTAAGTATGTGAAGACCAAACTCGAAATCAGTCATATACCTGTCATTCTTCTCACTGCCAAGAACAAGGAAGAGGATCGTGCCGAAGCTTACGAAGTAGGAGCGGATGCCTTTATTAGCAAGCCTTTCAACTTGGCTGTACTCCATGCTCGTATCCGTAATTTGCTGAAGACCAAAGAACGTACGGCGCATGACTTCAAGAACCAATTAGTTTTTGAAGTGAAAGATATGAACTATACCAGTCTTGACGAAGATTTTATGCAACGAGCTATTGATTGCGTCAACCGTCATTTGGAAGATAGTGAGTTCGACCAGCCACAGTTTGTAGATGAGATGGGTACCAGTAAGTCTACGCTTTATAAGAAACTAAAATCACTTACCGGACTGAATACTTCGGCTTTTATTCGTAATATACGTTTGAAGGCTGCTTGCCGTATCATGGAAGTGAAAGGCAATTCCGTTCGTGTTTCTGATTTGGCATACGCCGTTGGATTCAATGATCCGAAGTACTTTAGCTCTTGCTTCAAAAAAGAGTTCGGTATGTTGCCGACTGAATATGTGGAGCGATTTGCGCAATAGGTTTCAATATACGAAATACTTATCCCTATTCTCTCAATGCTATAACCCTATCATCTCAATCTCGTAGAGGAGTGCTGCACAAGATGGCATCTTATACAACACAAGATGACATCTTGTGCTACATGAGATGGCATCTTGTGCAGTAGAAGGTGTAGTGTTGAGAAGAGAAGGGTATATTGTTGAGTTAGTAAGGGTATATTGTTGAATTGAGAAAGGAATATTGTTCAATCATTAAGTACCTGTACCGAACAAGAAAAAACGCCATCTTTAAAGGTTGAATTATACATCAAATACGTCTGAAAACTATAATTCGACCAAGCAGAACTATTATTGGAGTTATGTTTAATGCATGTATTCTTACATTTGCATTAGTATTCACGACACAGTATAACGTGAAAATATAATATACTAATGTTTAATCTTAAATGATGTTTGTACAATGAAAAGACAGAGATTCTTTGAAGAACTCGGACTGAAAGTGTATACCGCTTTAGCAGTTTGTATGCTTCTTCTGTTGAATGTTCAATTCTTGAATGCTCAAAGTTCGACAATCCATGTAAAAGGTGTAGTAAACGATGCGATGGGGCCGGTGATTGGTGCCAGTATCGTGGAAAAAGGCAAGACTACTAATGGAACCATTACCGACATGGACGGTAACTTCTCTTTAATGGTTCCTGCAAATGCAACCTTAACCGTCAGTTTTATCGGTTACAAGTCACAGGATGTGCCCGTTGCCGGGAAAACATCCCTCAGTATTACTTTGAAAGAAGATACGGAGATGTTGGACGAAGTCGTAGTCGTTGGTTTTGGTACACAAAAGAAGGTGAACCTAACGGGTTCCGTCGGTCTGGCTACTGCTAAAGAAATTGAGTCGCGTCCGGTGGCAAACGCTACACAGGCGTTGCAAGGTTTGGTTCCGGGTTTGCAAATCACGACCAACACAGGTGAGTTGGACAAGAACATGTCCATCAATATCCGTGGTAACGGTACCATAGGCGATGGTTCGAGCGGCAGTCCCCTGATCTTGATTGACGGAATGGAAGGCGATATCAATACGGTGAATCCGCAAGATATCGAAAACATCTCTGTGCTGAAAGATGCCGCGGCATCTTCTATTTATGGTTCGCGTGCACCTTTTGGTGTAATCTTGGTTACTACAAAGAAAGGACGTGCGGGAAAGGCAACTATTAACTACAATAATAGCTTCCGCTTTAATAGCCCCGTGAATCTGCCCGAGATGATGGACTCTTATACGTTTGCCAACTACTTCAATGAAGCTGCACGAAACGGTAATCAGGGACAACAATTTTCGAATGCAGTCATGCAGAAGATGCTTGACTTTCAGGCGGCAGGTGGTACTAATACAGGTGGTTTGCCCACCGACGGTAAAGTATGGGGTAAGCCTGCCGGTGACCCTTATACAGAGGCTTATGCCAATACCGACTGGTTCTCTGAATTCTATAAGGATAACAGCTTCTCGCAAGAGCATAACCTCAGTATGAGCGGTGGTGGCGACAAGTACAACTATTATGCCTCATTGGGTTATTTGGATCAAAGTGGTTTGTTGCGTCACGGTTCCGACGAACTTTCACGCTTCAATGCTACGGCAAAGTTTGGTGCAGAACTGACTAAGTGGTTACGGTTCAATTACAGCTTGCGTTATGTACGTCAGGACTTGTCACGCCCCACGGCTTTCGGCGGTGGATTGTACGAGAGTATTGGTCGTCAGACGTGGCCTAACCTCCCGGTTTACGACGAAAACGGATATTATCATAACAGCAATGGCGGTGGTCCGGCTATGTCTCTTGCTTTGGGTGGTGACCGTGGTGTGCAGACGGATAAAACCTACCAACAAGCAAGTCTTGTGTTCGAGCCTATCAAGAACTGGATTACCAATGTCGAGTTCAACTATAGCACTAATACAGTAGATACACGCGAAGTATCGCTCCCTTATTACAATCACGATGTGAACGGTAATATTGTAGATACGAATGGCGATAGCAGTCTCTATCAAGACTTCAAGAAAGAGAATTATATGAACTGGAATATCTACTCCACTTATATGCTTTCCATTAATGATGCCCATAACATTAAGGTAATGGCAGGTTTCCAAACCGAAGAAATGCGTCAGAAATTCTTCAAAGCCAAAGGTTATGGTTTGCAGGTAGAAGATTTGCCGGAACTGGACTTAATTTCTAATATTAATGGAGCCGGTAAAGATAAAGTACCCGAAGTAGGTGGTTATCGCAACGAATGGGCAACAGTAGGTTTCTTTGGCCGTGCCAATTATGACTACCTCGGTCGCTATTTGGCTGAGTTTAATCTTCGTTACGATGGTGCATCTCGTTTCCGCCGTGGCAATCGCTGGCAACTTTCTCCTTCTTTCTCTTTGGGTTGGAATGTAGCACAAGAAAACTTCTGGGAAGACTTTGCCAATGTCTGCAACCAATTGAAACTCCGTGCTTCTTACGGTGAATTGGGCAACATGAACACCAACGAGTGGTATCCCACCTATCGTGCTATGACACTGGGACAAGCCAACGGCAATTGGCTACAAAATGGTCTTAAACCAAATACTGCTTATGTTGGAGGCCTTATCAGTACTGCCTTGACTTGGGAGAAAGTACGTACCTGGAACATCGGTATTGATTTGGGATTCTTTAACAATCGCTTAACAGCTTCGTTCGATACTTACGTGCGTTATACTGATAACATGGTTGGTCCTTCTGTTGAACTTCCCGCTACTTTGGGTATTGCATCACCTAAGACTAACAACTGTGACTTAAAGACTAGAGGTTGGGAACTTACCCTTGGTTGGCAAGACCAATTGAAATCCGGCTTTGGTTATGGTGTGAAGTTCAATCTGGCAGATGCCCGTACCTATATCGACAGCTATCCCGGCAATCCGACAAATTCTATCAATACCTACATAGCCGGACGTGAAATCGGTGAGATATGGGGATTTGAAACCGTAGGCATTGCCCAGACAGATGCTGAGATGCAGGAACATCTTGCTAAAGTAGGAGGTCAGGGTGCCCTTGGTAATACATGGACAGCCGGTGATATTATGTATGCCGACCTTGATGGCAAGCCGGGTATTACGAAAGGAGCACAGACTTTGGAAGATCATGGTGACTTGAAGGTGATAGGTAACAATACCCCTCGCTTCCAATTCGGTCTGGACCTGAATGCTAATTACAAAGGTTTTGATGTACGTCTTTTCTTCCAAGGAGTGATGAAGCGTGACTATTGGCAAGGCTCCAACATGTTCTGGGGAGTAGGTCAGTGGGGTATGTGGTGGTCAATGGGCTTGAAGGAGCACGAAGACTACTTCCGTAGTGAATCTATCGGGCTTCCCGGTCATGAAATTGCCGCTAACACGAACTCTTATTATGCCCGTCCCAGATTTGATAGTGATCAGAACCATGAGACTCAGACACGCTATCTGCAGGATGCAAGCTATATCCGTCTAAAGAATTTCCAACTTGGCTATACGCTGCCTAATGCACTAACCCGGAAGATCGGTATCAACAACTGCCGCATCTTCGTATCCGGTGAGAACTTGTGGACTGGTACAAAACTATCCAAATTATTCGATCCTGAAACCATCAATGGTGGTAACACCGATACCAATGGCTCTGCGCCTATCAAGAGTGGCGGTAACTCTTACCCGCTTTCAAAAACTTGGTCTGTGGGACTCAGCGTATCACTTTAAACCTTTAAAAAGAATAATCATGAAATCGAAATATATAGTTAAAGCTTTTCTTGTGCTAGCCATTGCTGCCGGAACAACTTCTTGTGAAGACTTTCTTGATAGAGAGCCGATGTCAAAAATCTCTCCCGAAACCTACTATTCTACGGCAGCTCAGTTGGAAGCCAACCTAAATGATGAATATCCTAATATACTTCCTTCGTATGGACAATGGACGTATGGCATCTTCGGGGAAGATAAAGGAACCGATAATCAGATAGAGGTAAATGCCAATGATCGCTATACAGCCGACCGATGGAAAGTAGCACACAGCGAAAGTGACAATTGGAAATTTGAACGCATTTATCGTGTAAACTTCTTCTTATCCGAAGCACTGCCTAAATTCGGCGAAGATATGAGCGGGGCACAAAATACGATATCCGGCAATGTAGCTACTATTAAGCACTACATAGGCGAGATGTATTTCCTTCGTGCTTACGAGTATTTCAAGAAACTTCAGCTTTTCGGAGATTTCCCTATTATAGAGAAACCACTTACGGATGAAATGGCGGCTCTTCGTGAAGCCAGCAAACGTTCGCCGCGAAATGAAGTGGCACGATTCATTCTTTCGGATCTTGACAAAGCTTATGCCTATATGAGTGATGTAGATATGGCTACTACCCGTATTAATAAAGATGCTGCCATGCTTATTAAATCACGTGTGGCTCTGTTTGAAGCATCTTGGTTGCAGAACTTTAAAGGTACGGCATTTGTTCCTGCCGGTGACGGTTGGCCGGGTGCTACCTTGCACAGCGGTTATCAGTACCCTAGCGGGAGCATTGATAACGAAGTGAAGTATTTTTTGGAACAGGCTACGGAAGCTGCCAAGATTGTTGCTGAGAAATACAAAGGAAGTCTGACTGTAAATACGGGCGTGGTACAGCAATCTGCTACCGATGCTGCTAATCCTTATTTCGATATGTTCGCTCAAGAAGATCTTTCAAGTGTATCTGAAGTACTTTTGTGGCGTCAATATGCCCGTGGACTTCTTACTCACAATATCAATTCGGCTGCCGGACGTGGTAACTATCGTATCGGTCTGACTCGTGGACTCGTACAAAACTTCCTGATGAAAGACGGTACTCCCATATATGCTCATGGCAGTTATGTTGATGGAGACGGCTACTACATGGGCGATAAGACTATTGCAGATGTAAGAACTAATCGTGACCCCCGTCTGAGTATCTTCTTGAAGGAACCGGGACAGAAGAATATTCTTTTTGAAGTGGATAATAATGAAGGAACTGAAGTGGTTATGGTAGAACCTTATCCTTCTATCACTAATGGTGATGGCGAACGTGGATATGCTACCGGTTATGCCCTTCGCAAAGGAGGTTCGTTCAACCGTAAATACTATGCCAATGGTGGTGGCTATACCGCAGCTGTATGCTTCCGTGCTGCCGAAGCTCTGCTGAACTATATGGAAGCGAGCTATCTGCTCAATGGAACTTTAGACGGTACTGCCCGTGATTATTGGACCATCCTTCGCCGACGTGCCGGTATAAGCACTGATATCGATAAGACTATTGCTGCCACAGATATGAGTAAGGAAGCGGAAAATGACTGGGGTGCTTATACTGCCGGTGCTATCCTTTCGGACAAGACACTGTATAACATCCGTCGTGAACGTCGCTGTGAGTTCCTTGCTGAAGGTCTTCGTTATATGGATCTTTGTCGCTGGCGTTCCATGGATCAGCTTATCTCTACTCCCAGCCACCTGGAAGGTATGCACTTGTGGAACACACCGATGGAAAGTTGGTATCAGGATGATAAAGGACAGACAACGCTGGTTGCCGATGGTTCGGACAAGTCGAATGTATCTTCTAAAGATAAGAGTGAATATCTCCGCCCGTTCGAGAGAACCAGTTCGCAAGCCGGTTATAATGGTTGTACTTGGAAGATGGCTCACTATCTGAACCCGATAATGGTGAAACAGTTTCAGTTGACAACAACTTCGGGCGAGGGTGTAGCTAATTCGGTGCTTTATCAGAATCCGTTCTGGCCTGTAGTGGCGGATCAACCCGCAGAGAAATAAGAGTATCGTTCAATAGGTGTTTACTTAAAGGGGAATAGGATACACTTTTCAGTGAGAAGGCATCCTATCCCCTTCTTTTTTACATGAAAATAAGATATGAACATGATGAATATTAATTTTAGGACGCTAGTTGCCTTGCTTCTTTGCTTTTTTGTAATAGGTGCACAGGCACAAGATAAATTTGGAGAGAGAAAGGAAGAGATTATTCCTTCTGGAATATGGAATGATGTGAATGGTGAGTATATCAATGCGCATGGCGGTGGCATACTAGATTACGGTGGCAAGTATTATTGGTTTGGCGAGCATCGTCCTGCAAACGGTTTTGCCACGGAAATGGGAGTCAGTTGCTATTCCTCTACAGACTTATGCAACTGGAAATATGAAAGTATAGCTTTGGCGGTATCAAAGGAGGAAGGAAGTGAAATTGAGAAAGGCTGTATTATGGAGCGCCCTAAGGTGATTTATAATGAGAAGACAAGGAAATTTGTTTTGTGGTTTCATTTGGAGTTGAAAGGTAAAGGATATGAAGCAGCAAGGGCAGGTGTGGCAGTTAGTGATACTCCTACGGGACCTTATCGTTTCATTCGTTCTGTACGTGTTAACCCTGGGATTTTTCCGTTGAATATGTCTCAGGAGGAGAAAAATAAACAATGGGATTGGGATAAATATAAGGAATGGTGGACTCCCGAATGGCGAAAGGCTGTAGGCGAAGGATTGTTTGTTCAACGTGATTTAAAGGATGGGCAGATGTCTCGTGACATGACCCTTTTTGTTGATGATGACGGCAAAGCTTATCACATCTACTCTTCCGAAGAAAATCTCACATTGCAGATTGCAGAACTAACAGATGATTATCAAGCTCATTCAGGGAAGTATATCCGTCTGTTTCCGGGTGGTCATAATGAAGCGCCTGCACTCTTCAAGCACAAGGGCACCTATTGGATGATAACTTCCGGTTGCACCGGTTGGGCTCCTAATGAAGCCCGTATGTTTTCAGCATCTTCGATATGGGGACCATGGACGCAGCATCCCCATCCATTCATCGGGCCGGGGGCTGAAAAGACATTTGGGGGGCAGAGCACTTATGCTCTTTCTTTGCCCGGAGACAAGTTCATTTTTATGGCAGATATTTGGAAACCGGATAGTTTGATGTATTCGGGTT
Organism: Bacteroidota bacterium; assembly: GCA_023458215.1. The sequence goes on along the minus strand of JAEXAJ010000152.1, from coordinate 5,834 downwards.
ATATATGGTTGCCTATTGACTTTGATAAAGCAGGCTTGCCTATTATTAAGTGGAAAAACCGTTGGAACCCCACATTTTGAATGAATAGTGCTCATTTATGATTCAAATGTGGCATAAATGAATCGCATTGTTGTCGTATCTTTGTAACGTTGATAATAAAGAAATATAGGTATAGTTTAAGGTATAAAAAGATTGTTTCAAGATTCGAATGATGGAATTTGTTGATTAAATCATAGAAAGGTTAATTAGAGCATTGTTATTTGGATGTTTTCAATAGGTTAAAATAGAAGAGGAGCTTGTCCCGATGATGGAACAAGCTCCTCTTGGTATAAATAGCTTGCTTAGTATTTAAAGTTCTGCTGCTTCACATAAACCTTAAAGTCCTTGATGCCGCCAGGCACTTCGCTCTCCATGCGTGGCAGGTATTGCAATCCGGTCAATGTATGTGTGCCGCCTAAGTCAATCACAATGCTGTGCGGGTATTTACTGCCTTTCGACGTACTCCAATAGGTAGATTCTTGTAAATCGAATATCTTGTCGGCCGAGCGGTTAACACCCGATACATCTTCGCTATCAGCATAGTTCACAATCCACGGTTCACGTGACAGGCGGTCGTTATTCTCGTTTATGAGATACATCTCGGCGATGCAGGCCAAGTCTTTTCCATCCTGTGCATTGAGGGCTTCCAGGCAGATATAGCGACCTGTAACCGGTTGATCGAACTTCACTTCCTGCCAGCCGTTACCGGGATTGAAACTACCGGAGATAACCGGTTTCTCAGACGATAAGTCCAGTTCCTGGCCTTCGGTGCGATGGATAAGAGGTTTGGTCACAAGAAGCTGGTCGAGTAGGGGTTGTTTCAAACCTTCGGACTTGGCTTCGCGGGGGCCGATGATGTCGAACACTAATACTTCGTTTTCGCCTTTCTTTAACCAACAACCCGGTATATAGAGTGTTTGTTGCGGGCCGATTTCCCAAATACGTCCCATGGCATGACCGTTGACATATACCAACCCTTTACCCCACGTTTCGAAGTTAAGGAAAGTGTCGCTCGGCTTACTCACATTGAAAGTGGCACGGTAACAACCCGGAATGCGTTGGCCAAGCTCATCTTTCAGTGATTGGATAGGCTGGAATTTCATACCTTTATAATAGTCATAAGTATCTTCGATATTAAATACTTCCCAGTCTTTCAAGTCGCAGGTGAAGGGGCGACCTTCCACGTCGATAGTAAGTTGTACGTTTTCGGTGATACCTTTGATATCTTTGATGGCACGGCCGAAGTTGATGCGTCCCATAGCTTCTACGAGGATATCGAGTTGTGCGCCCTTGCGGCAAGCAGGGAATGCCAGTTGCTTTTCTCCGTTACGGCGATCCAGTTTGCCTATGTATTTGCCATCAAGGAATATCTGTGCGAAGTCGTGAGCATCGTTGACAGTCAGTACTGATGCAGATTTCATTTCCGGCAGTGTGGTGCGGTAGAGTATGCTTCCGAAGCCTTGGTCGTACTCTTCCATGGTGCGGATGTTGCGGTCTTTCTTGGCTGCCGGCAGGTTTTGGAACAGCGGAGCCATTTCTGTGAACTGGAAAGCTGGGATACTAATCGGCTTAATTAAAGCCGGTACTTTCGCCATCTTCTCGCCATTCATATATTTCTCCATCGCCTTGCGTAGTTCCCAGTACTTGGGGGTAGTCTGACCGGATTCACTGATCGGGGCATCGTAGTCGTAGGAGGTCACATCGGGGGCGAAGCCGGGAGAATTGGCGCCGGCCCAGTGTCCCCAGTTGGTGCCACCGTGGGTCATGTAGAGACTGAAGGATATATTCTTGGATAGCATTTCGTCAATACCTTTAATCATATCAGCAGCAGGGCGTGTTTCATGGTTGGCTCCCCATTTGTCAAACCATCCGCTCCAAAACTCCGAGCACATCAAGGGGCTGTCCGGACGAAGTTCCTTGAGGGGTGCAAACTGCTGGTCGATGTTAGCACCCGTACCGAAGTTCATAGTCCAAACAAGGTCGTGAAGGCCGTTCTTGGTGAAGTTCGATGCCCAGTCGCACTGGAAGAGGGTCATGCCGGGATAGTTGGCACGTATCATGTCGCGTATCTGCGATACATAACCTTTATCTTCGCCATACGAACCATATTCGTTTTCTACCTGCACCATGATAATGGGACCGCCTTTCTGAATGGCTAGATCAGCAACTTGCTCGGCTACGGCTTTTTCGAATATGCTAACTCGCTCTATGAAATAAGGATCGGATTCGCGCAGACGAATGTCTTTCTTTTTGAGTAGCCACCAAGGCAGACCGCCCATTTCCCACTCGGCACATACATACGGACCGGGGCGAAGGATCACATACATGTCGTTTTCCTTACACAGACGGCAAAATTCAGCTAAATCATTCTGTCCGGTGAAGTCGAATTCTCCCGGACGGGGCTCGTGGGCATTCCAGAATACATATAGACAAACGGTATTCATACCCAATGCCTTGCATAACTTGATACGTTGATCCCAATATGCTTTCGGAATACGAGGGTAATGCAGTTCGGCGGCTTTCACTACGAAGGGTTTGCCATTAAGCAGATATGTGCCTTTTCCGGCGGTGAAGTCGCCTTGTCCTTCCCATTGGGTGAGGGGACTCCAACTTTCACGCCAAGGAATCGTGATCTTTCCGTCTTTGCCGAACTCCAAAGGAAGCCATACGTAACGAGAGTCTTCGAGATTTTTTTTATTCCATCGGTCGAATAGGGCAATGTAGGCATTACCCTTGCCTTGAACTTGCTGTACGTAGGTGCTTTGTGCATAGAAAGTTTTGTCGGCATTGGCACCAGTGCAAGGGTTACCGATTGTTTTCCATTCACCCATGATGGAGTCGGCTACGGCCAGTTCGGCTACATTAGGGTCCCAACCGGTACAGCCTGATGAAAGCAGGTAATATTTACCGTTGAACTTGAACACTGCGGGAGCTTCTCGGCTCATCTTGATGAAGTTACGGGTGAAGCGTCCGGTGGTGTTCAGATAATCGTCGGTGAGCTCATTTATGTATAAGGTGGCGTTGTTCTCTGCGGAGGCAAACTGATAAGCTTTGCCGTCGTCGTCTACAAAAACTGTTTGGTCACGGCTCATGGCACCGTTGGGACGGAAGCTGCCCTGATAAGTAAATGGTCCGGTAGGAGAATTGCTAACTGCTACTCCGGCGCAGGCTTTGCTGTAATCGGCGCTCTCTACATGTGCCCACATTACGAACTTCTTCGTCTTGGCGTTGTAGACTACTTTTGGGCGTTCCAGTACTTTGCTGGGATGAAGGTCGTGTTGGGGATCGTCTTTCACGGCAGGAAGGACAATGCCTTCGAACTTCCAATTCTGCAAGTCTTTGGAAGAGTAGCAACTGATACCGGTTACGTCGGTACGGTAACACTCCCATGTAGCCCACTCAGGCAATACGGTTTTACCCTTTTTGTATTCGCCGTACCAGTAGTAAGTTCCTTCATAGTAGAGCAAACCGCCACCGTGGGCATTAATGGGGTTGCCATCGGTATCTTTCCATACTTCCCCGGGTACGATAGCGTTTTTAGATGTTTGTGCTTGGGCAGAAGACAAACAGAGGAGGCAGGCTAGCAAAGCGAGACTCCAGATAAATTTTCTTCTCATTTGAATAATTGGTATTAGTAATTAATATTCAGTTATTGATTGACAACAAAGTTAAGCGAAAGCATAGTAATTGAAGGTAGGTAAATGTGTCAAAAAGGAGAGATTATAGCTCTAATCTCTCCTTTTTATGATGTTTTTCAATCAGATCTATTTCATTTGTACTTGTTTCATGACCCGAAGGAAATTTCCACCCCAAATCTTGGCAATGTCGGTCTCGGTAAATCCATGTTCGAGCAAACGGACAGTGATGTTGATAAAATCATTGTCGCCGTTGCACCCTTTTACACCTCCGCCGCCGTCAAAATCGGAACCGATGCCGACATGGTCTATGCCTGCCACTTCAATCATGTGAAGCAGGTGATTCATAAAATCGCTGAGGCTGGCGCTCTTTGCATCTTGGTTTAAAAACTCATCTACCAGGCAAGCTTGTGCTACTCCGCCGTGTGCAGCGAGGGCGCGTAGTTGTTCATCGGTCAAGTTACGGTCATGTTTATATAGGGCACTTGCAGAAGAATGGGAAGCTATAATTGGTTTTCGGGAATATTTTAGTGCATCCCAAAAGGTACTTTCTGCTGCGTGAGAAAGGTCGATCATAATGCCCAAACGGTTCATCTCTTTGATCGCTTTTTTCCCGAAAGGGCTGATTCCTTTCCACAATATTGTAGTGTCTGATGAACTGTCGCAAATATCGTTGTTACGTGTGTGGCACAAAGTGATATACGTCACGCCTAAATCGTGAAAACGTGCAATGTTTTTTATGTCTTTACCAATACCGTAACCATTTTCTATACCGATGTAAAATGCTTTCTTACCTTCTGCTTTGAGTCTGGATAAATCATCGGGAGTACGGGCAATGGCACATTGTTCATTGTTCATTTCTACTTGATGGTAAATACCGCGTAACAATTCATTCACCCGGTCTATTGCTTTTTGACTGTTAACTTCATCGCAAGGACCTTGCCGAACCCAACATGCGAGATACTGACCATCCAGTTTCCCTTCCTCCATTTTAGGCAGGCAAACTTGGCTCTTCGCGCGCGTACTTATATTATACCTAGTATCAAAATCCAGTGGCGTATCAGTATGTGTATCAATCGAAAGGATACGTTTGTGAATTTCTTTAGCTTGACGATATGTATTTGCTTTTTGGACAAGGAAGTGGAAGAACTTTGCAAATGTACTGTTGCCTGCAACAGTCAGTATTTCAGGATGAAACTGAACTCCCCATATTGGATATTCGCAGGTGGATTCTATCGCTTCGGGAATACTATCTGTAGCCCATGCCGTCACCCTGAATCCGGGGGCTACTCGTTTTACTGCCTGATGATGATGGGTATTAGTCAATAGTTGCGTTTTACCGGTAATTTGAGCGATGGTAGAGCCCGGTAGCAGATTGACGGTGTGTGTAGGAATATTGCCTGGTTCTTGCTGGTCGTGTTGTACCGTAGTGTCCGGATGCTGGCTGGGGATATCTTGATACAAAGTACCGCCGAAAGCAACGTTTATCAATTGTTCGCCCCGGCATATCCCCAACATAGGTATGTTGCGGTTGGCGGCCATACGGATAAGGGCTATGTCGTAAACATCTCGTATAGGATCGGCTGTCCCTGATTGTTCGATGGGAGACTCATTATAATAAGAGGGATGTATATCACCTCCTCCTATCAGGATAATACCGTCTAGACGGTTGATAATGTCCCCCAGCACAAGACTGTCAGTAGTTATCGGGATAAGCATGGGTGTTCCGCCTGCTTGGATAACAGATTCCGTATAAGTCATCCGGGTGGATGAATAATCATCCGGATGGGAGCAGGAAATGCCGATAAGAGGGCGGCTTTTATAGATTATTTGACTAGATTGGCCCATAAGAAAGCATGGGCAGAGTGTTAAGAGAACGGTAAATAATAGTTTTGACATTATTTTGGCAGTTATATTTAGCGGGATAAAATTAATAATTTCTTTTAAAAGTGATTTGCATTTTCAGAAGAAATATAGCTATGGATGAGTATGTAAAAACTTAATGTGTTACATAACATTGTTTAGTAACACTACCGATTAATTGCTTTTCTTTTGATTAATGTCTAATTTGCGCCTCACAAAAGTTAATGGCATACGCAAGCATGCTTAGTTATTCACTTTAAATCCTAAAATATCATGAAAGTATATCAGACGAATGAA